>NZ_JBVHLW010000036.1:0-57092 GCF_055558795.1 Streptomyces sp. NPDC025618
CGGTAGGGGGGGAAGTGGGCACCGGGGGGAAGGGGGCGCGTTTGGTGATGTCCTGGGTGGGGGTGTGGCTGAAGTCGCCCGGCGAGACGGGGGGCGGCCCCCCCCCCCCCCCCCCCCCCCCACCCGGCGGCAGCGGCTCACACCGTGCCGTGCCACGCGCCGGTGGCACTGCCGCGGCTCTCGATGAATGCCTTGAACCGCTTCAGGTCGCCCTTCGCCCGGTGCCGGACGAAGCCGAGCTTGTCGCCGACGGTGTCGGCGATCCCGGACGCGTCGTGGTTCAGCTGGAGCATCACCTTGGTATGGGTGTCGTCCAGCCGGTGGAAGGTCACCACGCCCGCCTGCCGCACTTCGCCCCGCACCGTCGTCCACGCGATCCGCTCGTGGGGGCGCTGCTCGGTGATCTCGGCGTCGAACTCACGACGGACCCCGCCGACCTCGGTCACCCAGTGGGTGAGGGTCGGGGTGCGCTGTTCGATCCGTTCGACACCCTCCATGAACCGCGGGAACTCCTCGAACTGCGTCCACTGGTCGTAGACGGTGGTCAGAGGCACATCGACCTCGACGGATTCCTCGATCTTCGACATGTGCACTCCGTTCTCGTGGCTTTTTGTGTTCCGGGTCGCTGTCCCGGCGGCTACCCGACCGTCCCGCTGCCACACCCCCGTCCAGCCGTTCGCACGGAGACGAGGCGGCCGCCGCCGGCGTTCACCTGGCCGGGGCGGCTGCACCCGGGCGGTGCGGTATCCCAAGCAGGAGCGGCCATCTGCCGTGCGGACACACTGATGCGCTGTCGAGCGAGGTGCCGGGAGGCGGAAAGGCCCCGCCATCTGTGCCATGTGCCCCGACGTACGCCTTTGCGCCGCCGTCAGAACCTTTCCGCCGTGGAGCGGGCGGTGTTCGGGCTGCGCGAGGTCTTCGGGTACGGCTACCCGGACGTGGCGGGGATCGTCGGCAAGTCCGCGGCGGACTGCCGGCAGATCTTCGCCCGCGCTCAGAAGGCGCGTCGCCCCCGCAGCGCGGGCAGTCGACATCGGCACTGTCCCCGGCCCGGCGGGCGGAGGGCGACGAACTCGCCCGCAGGTTCTTCGAGGTCGCCGGAGGCGGCGACCTGGACGCACTGCTCGGCATGCTCGCGCCTGACGTGGTGCTCCACGGGGACGGCAAGGCACGGGCGATCGGCAAGTCGCCGGCCGGTCCGCGCCGTGTCAACCTGGCGAGCTCGGCCACCTCGGACCGGCGTCCGATATCGCGCTGTGACCGGGGAAATGATGCGTGAGAGGCCGGCCTGGCCTGAGTGAAGGCCCGTCGCGGCGCCGTTGACGGTCGGGCCGTCAGGTGGCCACCAACGGGGGGATCCAGGGCTGGTACGTGTTCGGCTCGTCTTCAGCGATCCACCGGCCTACGGAGTCTGGTGCGGTGCTGACCAGCGCGGACCCGGAGCTGGGAAGCGGGAACTTCCCAGCTCGTCGACGCGTTGCGGAGGACGACCTGCTCGTTGACGTGTGATACGGCGGCGCCGTCGTCGGGAGAAGTGAGTAACCCATGGCCATGGTGGGCCTGTTCTGGATCGTCGAGGGCGACGTCTACGTGGGCGCGAAGCCGGCCGGTTCGGCTCCCGGGGTCCGCCTGACCCCCGAGGGTGTCGTGGCCCTCGGCGACGGACAGGCGGGCCTTCACCTGTGGGAGGACGTGGACGCCCTGACGGTGGCGGACGTCCCTGTGAAGTCTCTGAAGCGGCAGGTCGGTGTGGTCAAGGACCTGGCTCTGGGCACGGTGAAGGAACTGGCCCTGCCCATGGGCCACGGCCTGGTGGACGAGGCTCCGGCGCTGATGACGGTGCGCGTGGAAACATCTGACGGTGAAACCGAGTTGGCGGCCTACATCGCCGCCGCCGTCGGCTACCCGCAGACCGAGATCGACCTCTCCCACGCCCTCCTGGCCCACCTCACGGAAGGCGCCGCGACGATGGAGACGACGCTGGCGGCGATGTCGGAGTGGGGCCGCGCGTGGGAGGGCGGGTCGCCTCGGCGGGCGGAGCGGGAGGAACTGTTGCGGGGGTGGGTGGGCCAGTAAGCGGTGGCCCGGAAACGTATGAGTCCGCTCGACGAGGTCGCGTTTCGAGGCGGAGCTCGCAGGGCGGTACGCGGAACGGAAGCGTCGACCAGGTGGGGGGAGCGGCTGACGGAATCCGCGCCAACGCGCCGTATGCTCCTGGCCATGAGCACTGCATATCCTGCCCGCAGGCGCGACGGCGCCGCGACACGCGAGGCGATTCTCGCCGCCGCGGTCGTGGAGTTCACCGAGCACGGGTACGCCGGGGCCGGGGTGCGTCAGATCGCCGAGCGGGCGGGTGTGACGGCGATGATGATCAACCGTTACTTCGGCTCGAAGGAGGGCCTGTTCGCGCGGGCCGTCGCTCGTGCCTTCGCACCGCCGACCGTCGTCGGCGACGAACGCGCCGGTTTGGCGGACGCCATCGCCCACACGCTCGCCGAGCGCACCGCGCCCGGCGCCGAGCGACTCGACCCGTTTCTCCTGCTGCTGCGCTCGGCGCCGGATCCGGAGGCGGCGGACATCGTCCGGCAGGGTGTGGAGGCCCATGTGGGAGCCCGTCTCGCAGGGTTGCTCGACGGCTCGGAGGCCGACGTCCGCGCCCAGCTCGCCCTCGCGCTGGTCGCCGGAACATGGCTGCTGCGCAGCGTCGTCGGTACCACCGCGCTCGTCACGGCAGACGACGACCGCCTCGCCGCCCTTCTCGCCGACATGCTCGGACCGGTCATCCGTGAGGCAGGCGGCGGTTCCGCGCCCGGAGCCGGCCGCGACGGCACCGGCGGATAGCGGCCTGTCACCGGCCCGCGGGACGGCGGGGCGTGTGCTCAGAATGCGGAGCGGATGAGCCCGCCGTCGACGCGGATGGTGGCTCCACTGACGTACTGGGCGTGTTCGCCGCAGAGGTAGGCGACGGCTGCGGCGATCTCATCGGGTTCGCCGAAGCGTTCCTGGTCGTTGGGGAGGAGGGCTTCGACGGCGTTGGGCTGGATCTCGTCCCAGGTCCGGCCCCAGCCGCGGGCGGGCCCGATACTGGTGAAGAGGTCCTTGGTGGCTTCGACGAGGATCGCCCCCGGGGAGACGACGTTGGATGTGACGCCTGTGCCCTTGAGTTCACGGGCGAGGGAGACGGCGAGGTTGTGCCGGGCGGCCAAGGTGGCGTTGTACTGGGGGTGGGTGTTCAGCGGCTGGGAGGCGAGTCCGCCGCCGATGGTGACGACACGTCCCCAGTCGCGTTCGCGCATGGCGGGCACCAGGTGCTGGATCATGCGAACGGCTGAGACGACGTTGACGTTGTAGGTGTCGCGCCACTCGTCCGGGGTGGCTTCGGCCCAGGACAGGTGCCGGTAGAAGCCGGCGTTGTTGACGAGGATGTCGACGGGGCCGCCCGCGGTGGCCGCGTGGGCGACGCCGGCGGCGGCGAGGTCGTCGGCGAGATCGCCGACGACCGTCTCGGCCGCCCCGCCGGCCTCGCGGATCTCCCGCGCGACCTTCTCCGTGCGGTCCTTGTCCCGGCCGTGCACCACGACCGCGGCCCCCTCGGCCGCCAGCATCTTCGCAGTGGCCTCGCCGAGTCCCGCGCTCGAACCGGTGATGAGGGCGCGCTTGCCTATGAGGTTGAGGTTCATCTCGTGTTTCCCTCCCGCGGGCCCGCTTCGCACACCCGCGCTCTGTGGTACTACGAGGCATCTTCCCTGAAAGTATACAGCTGTAGACTTCTTGCGGGGTGGAAGTGTTCGAGGCGTTGCCGGCCCGCGTCGAGCCGGGGTTCCGAGGCGGTGACGGGGCCGGATCACTGCAAGCCGTGAATCACCAACGCGGGGAGCCTGCCGGGGGAGTGGCGCTGGAGGCGGCAGCGGGGGCCCGCTACCGCGTCTCAGGTGCCGGTCTTCGTGGCCGACCGGGGTGTGACTGCCAGCTGCCGGGATCGCGCGGCAAGGATGATCATGACCGCTGGGATCAGGAGGTCGTTGACGAGCACTCCGCCCGTGTTGCCGGGGGCGTGGTCACCGTTGGCGAACCACTGGTAGAGGTGACCGGCCGCGGCTCCCCAGAGGAACATCCCCCCGCCGAGCCCGATGGTGATGCGCTCCCGCGCGGATGCCGAGGCGGCCCGGAAGCCCATGACGGCCAGTCCGAGGTTGGCGAAGGCGATCTCGAACATGAAGGGCGTCCGGTCGAAGCCGATCGCCGTGGCCATGGTGTCCGGGAAGGCGAGGAACGCGACCGTCATCCACAGGCTGCCGCAGCCGAAGGCGCCGATGGCCCACCAGCGCTGCCAGATTTCCAGGGCCTGCTGAGGTGAGTGGGTGTGGCGGGTGCGCGCGAAGGCTCCGGCGGCCGGTACCAGGATCCAGACCAGCGGGAAGGCGGACTGCGCGACGTAGGAGTAGTTGTCCATGGGCCTCATTCTTGACGGGTTAATATTAACCCGTCAAGAGTTAGGTATAGTGGCACCTATGGACGACGGACTCGGAGATCTGCTGCACCGCGTGGTCATGCAGCTGGGCGAGGCGGCCCGGCGGCGCACCGACGACCTCGGCGGCTTGACCTACAGCCAGATACGCCTGCTGGGCACGCTGGAGGAGATCGAGCCGGTGACGCAGCACGGGCTCGCGCAGGCACTGTCGGTGTCCGACCCGGCGATCAGCCGGGCGCTACGGACACTCCAGGCGGACGATCTGGTGCGGATCACCGTCGACCCCGAACACGCGCGGCGGAGGCTGGTCCGCCTCACCGAGGCCGGCCGGAAGGCATTCCACGCCGCCGGAAAGCCGCTCGGCGACGAGCTTCGCGCCGGGCTCATAGCGGCTGGTTTCCCCTACGACCGGTATCTCGAGGACACCCATCGCTTGGCCGAGTTCCTCGCGTCCGACTGAGATCGCCCCCACGCGTTCCACGACAGCACCGTCGGCGTCCGGGGCACGGCCCCGCCCTGCCTCGGGCAGTGATGGGCACCGCTGCTACGCCGCCTGGTCGGCCCGATGCTTTCTGTGTCGGGCCTGCCCCGCCTCGTGGCAACTGACCGGCATGAACAGGGAGCTCACCCCCGGCGCGGACGCCACCGCGAGGCTCCGGCGCGGGTCCGGTGATCCGGCCTGGCCAGGTCCGCCCCCATGGCCTCGGCCACCGCCTCCGCGGCGCCATCGCCCACCCGCGCTACGGGACCATCGCGATCAACGCTCGCACCAGCCCCCTTTCCTCGATGCGTTGAGGGAATGGATTCTCAGCCGCGTGTGTGATCGCCTGCCCACACCATGGGAGTCCGCCCTGACCACGGGCTTGCCTGTTCGAGTTGCCCGCCGAGGCGGAAGAGGGCGCCCTCGTGCCCGTAGCCGGCAGCGAACTGCATGCCGATCGGGAGCCCCGTCCCGGCGTCGGCCGTCAGTGGCACGGACATGGCGGGTGTGCCTGCCACGTTGAACGCCGCGGTGAACGGCGAGAGATCGTAGAGGCGGCGGAACCAGCCGAGGCCGTCCAGCGACTCCGCGCCCTCGGCATGAGTTCCCAAGGGCACGGGGAGATCCGGCAGGGTCGGGGTGAGCAGCATGTCGTGGGACGCGAAGTGCCGTGCCAGGCTTCGAGCGATACGGTTCCGGATCGTGAGGGCGGTGACGAACTGGGTGCCACTGACTCGCTGCCCGTAGTGGTAGTTGGCAAGGGTCACCGGTTCGAGGGTCGAGGAGTCGATGGGCCGGCCGAAGGCGGCAGCCAGTTCGTCGAGTGAGGCCGTGAGATTCGCTGTCCACTGACGGGCGCTGGCCAGGACGAACTCCTCCCAGTCGGCCCCGAGGTCGACCTCGACCTCCTCCACCTGGTGGCCGAGGGATTCGAGCAGGCGCACGGTGCGAGCCAGGGCGTCGGCCACCGGTGGGGCGGTGCGGTGTCCGCCCCATGCCTGGGCGAGGACACCTATCCGCAACGAGCCCGGGTGGCGGGTGACTTCCTCCGCGTACGGGCGGGGCGGCTCCTCGGCGAAGTAGGGGTCACCCGGTTCCGGGCCACGGATCTGGTCGAGCAGTGCCGCACTGTCGCGCACGGTGCGGCTGACGCTGCCTTGCACGGCCAGGCCGTTGAAGAGCTCGTCGAAGTCCGGGCCCATGGAGACCCGGCCGCGGGTGGGCTTCAGCCCGAAGAGACCGTTGTAGGCGGCGGGGATGCGGATCGAGCCGATGGCGTCGGTGGCGTGTGCGATCGGGACCACCCCGGCAGCGACGGCCGCCGCCGCGCCCCCGCTGGACCCGCCCGCGCTCCGCTCCACGTCCCAGGGGTTGCGGGTCGCGCCGTACAGCACGGGCTCCGTGGTGGTGCTGTACGCCATCTCCGGGGTCGCGGTACGCCCGAACGTTACGAGACCGGCGCGGCGGAAGCGGCGCATGAGGAACGAGTCGGCCTCTGCGACGTGGCCGGCGGCGAGGCGGCTGCCCAGCTCCGTCCGCCTCCCGGCCATGGAGACTCCGACGTCCTTGATCAGGAAAGGGACCCCGGCCAGTGGTGCGCTGCCGGGGGTGGGATCGTCCTCGGCCGGCCATGTCTCCACGACGGCGTTGATCCGCGGATTGACCGCTTGCGTGGCCTCGCGTGCGGCTGCTTCCAGTTCGGCGGGCGTCACTTCGCCTTCGGCCACCAGCTCCGCGAGCCCGACCGCATCGAAGTTCACGTACTCGGTAACTCTCAACTGTCACTCCCAGCGGGAAGAACGATACCTCCGAGTGCCATGCGATACCGATCGGTATCGTATGAGGCTGACTGGTACCGTAGCAGCAGGTGAGGGACCCGACAACGGACCGGACGTCACGGAGCAGTCATGGCATCGACCGTCAGCAGGCCGAGCAGGGTGGCGAAACTGCCGCCTCGTGAGCGCATCCTCGACGCGGCGGAGGAGCTCTTCCAGAGCGAGGGGATCCGACGGGTGGGCGTTCAGGCCATCGCCGAGCGCGCCCGGACCACCAAAATGGCGATCTACCGGCACTTCGAGACCAAGGACGCACTGGTCGCGGAGTGGCTGCGGATCGTCGCGGCCGACTACCAGGCCGCCTTCGACCGGGTCGAGACCGAACACCGCGACCACCCCAGGGAGCAGATCCTCGGCCTGGCCCGCTTCATCGCCGAGGGACTGCCGACGATCTCGCACCGGGGCTGCCCGTTCATCAACTCCCTCGCCGAACTGCCCGACCGCTCCCATCCCGCGCGGCAAGTCATCGAGCGGCATAAGGCACTCCAGACCCGCAGACTGGTGGGCATGTGCGCCGGGGCCGGGCTGCCCGACCCCGAGCAGACCGCGGCCGAGATCACCTTCGTACTCGAAGGAGCGCAGGTCAGTACGCAGAACGGAAGCATCGATCAGGTGGGGGAACGGCTGATGCGGATCGTCGAGGGAATCCTGGACCGGCACCGCTCCGACCTCGGCGCGCCCCAGGCGGCCAGCGACTGACCGCCTGGGGCGGCGAGCAGTCGCGGCCGTCTTCCGGAGCTGGTCCGAGACGTCGCCGTACGAGGTGTCCTCGCCCGCTGGTCGGGTTCCTCCCGCATACGGGGAAAGCCGCCGCCGCCGACCGGGCCGGAGCCGGGCGGCGGCGAGGAAGGGTGAGGGGGTCAGGGCGTGGTGGTCAGGGCGGGCCACAGGGAGGTGGCGGTGAGGGGGCGGGCCAGGCGGCGTGCCCAGTAGGTTTCGTCGCCGTCTTCGTCGCGCCAGGACCACAGGCGGGTGGTGGCGAGGTGGAGCGGGCTGAGCCGGGTGATACCGATGGCGCCGTGCAGTTGGTGGGCTATGCGGGCGATCTCGGCGGCCGAGGCGGATGCCTGGGTCTTGGCGGCGGCGACGGCGAAGTGAGCCCCGGGCCCGCCGGTGTCCAGCGGTGCGGCGGCGGCCTGGACGGCGGCACGGACCAAGGCGGCCTCCTCGACCAGTCGCGCTTCCTCCTGCTTGACGGCCTGGAAGCGGCTGAGCGGACGGCCGAACTGGGTGCGGGCCGCGGTGTGGGCGACCGTCAGGCCGACGCAGCGTTCGGCCGCGCCCGCGATCAGGGCGGAGCGAGCCAGGGCCGCGCGGAGCCGGCCCTCGTCGAGCAACTCGGGGGCGATCCGGCGGACCCGCGAGGCAGGGATCTCAACGGCGGCCAGATACAGATCGTCCCGGGGTTCCTCGGCGAGGTTGCCGCCAGGGGTGAGAACGGCTTGGTCGGGGGTGAACGTGAACAGGACGGGCCCGGAGGGGGCGGTGGCCAGGACGACCACCGCGGTGGCGGCGCGGGCCCAGGGAACGCGACGCAGGGTGCCGGTGACCAGCAGGGTGTCGTCGTCGCCCAGGCAGCCGGCCGAGCCGACGGCCGAGGTGGCCGGGTGGGCGTAGCGGATCGTCAGCTCGGGGGCGAGGGCGTAGCTGAGCGGGCCCTCGGGTACGGGGAGGCCGGCGCGGCGCAGCAGCGGGCGGGCGACCAGAGCGGTCTCGGCGAACGGGGCGGGGACGGCACGGCGCCCTGCCTCCTGGGCCGCGGCGAGGAGTTCGGCGGTCGAGGCGTCCGGGGACGGGAGGGCCACGGCGTCCGGGGCGGTGGTGCCGGTGACGACGGCGATGGCGTCGGGGTCGGCGAAGAAGGCGGTGGTGTCATAGGCGTCGGCGGAGATGACAGGGGTGCTGGTGTCGATCGTGTGGGTGTTCATCAGTGCTGCTCCAGACCACGAGTGATGATGCCGCGAAGGATTTCGTTGGTACCGCCGCGCAGGGTGTAGCCGGGGCTGTGCAGCAGGGCGAAGGCGAGCAGTTCGGGGTGGCTGCCGGGAGTGGCGTGCGGGTCGGCCGGGGTCGGCAGGACGCCGCGGACGGTGTCGATCAGCGTGCCTTCCAGGCGGGTGCCGAGGTCCTTGACCAGGGCGGCCTGAAGATCGGGCGAGGCTCCGGCGACCAGTGCGGCGGCCACGCCGAGGGAGAGCCGGCGGATGCTGTGCAGACGTGCCGTCAGGATGCCGACCTGGGTGAGCTGCTCGGCCGTCGCTGAGCGCTGTTCGAGCTCGCGGAGCAGGGAGATCAGCAGGGGGAAGGTGGACAGGTAGCGCTCCGGGCCGCTGCGTTCGAAGGCGAGCTCGCCGGTGACCTGCTTCCAGCCGTCACCCCGCCGCCCGAGCAGCATGCCGTCGGGGACGTCGACGCCTTCGAGGTGGAAGGCGTTGAAGCGATGCTCGCCGCTCATCAGGTGGATCGGCTCGACCCGTACACCCGGGGCGCGCAGGTCGACGATGAACTGGCTGAGGCCGGCGTGCTTGTCCTCGGCGTCGTCGGTACGGGCCAGCACGATGGCGTAGTCGTTGACATGGGCGCCGCCGGTCCACATCTTGGTGCCGGTCAACCGCCAGCCGTCGGCGGTGCGTTCAGCGCGTGTACGCACCGAGGCGAGGTCGGATCCGCTGCTCTTCTCGCTCATGCCGATGGAGAAGAAGCACTGCCCGGCGGCGATCCTCGGCAGGAAGAAACGGCGCTGCTCCTCGGTACCGTGCTCGAGGATGGACGGGCCGGCTTGGCGGTCGGAGACCCAGTGGGCGCTGACCGGGGCGCCCGCGGCGAGCAGTTCCTCGATCACCACATAGCGTTCCAGGAAGCCGCGGCCCGCTCCGCCGTACTCGGCGGGCAGGGCCATGCCGACCCAGCCGCGCTCGGCGAGGCGGCGGCTGAAGGCGGGGTCCCAGCCGGCCAGCCAGGAGTCGGGACGGCCGAGCACGGTGCCGCGAGCGCGCTCCTCGTCGAGGAAGGCGCGGACCTCGGCGCGCAGGAGACGGGCCGATTCGGGCAGGGCGACATCGGGGAACGCGATCGATGAAAGCGCTGAATGAGACATGACTTGTTCGCTCCCGGATCAGTGAATTCTTTTCGTTACGGAAATCGATCAGCCCGTGGGCTGCAGCAGGGAAGGATCGAAGCCGGCTTCACGGAGCACCTCGTCGGTGTGCTGGCCGATGCCCGGGCAGGGCCGCAGCTCCGGCTCCGGGTCGGCCGAGTAGCGGACCGGCCGGCCGATCACCCGATAGGTGCCCTCGGTGGGGTGCTCGGCATCGCGGAGCAGGCCGCCCTCTCGGGCATAGGCGGTGGTGGCGGCGGACTCCAGGTCGAGCACCGGGGCGGCGGCGATGCCTGCCCCGTCGCAGAACTCCTGCCACTCGGCGCTCGTGTGCCGCGGTGTCAGCTCCGCGAGCAGCGGATAGAACACGTCGGCGTTGCGGGCCCGTTCGGGTCCGGTGGCGAAGCGCGGGTCGTCGGCCAGGTCGGGGCGGCCGACGAAGGCGGTGAAGTCCCGCCAGTTGCGGTCGCTGTGCGGCAGGATGCACATCCAGCCGTCGGCGGTGCGCTGGGCGCGGCGCTGCGGGCTGAGCGAGCGGGCCGAGCCGAACTCCCCGTCGGTCTCCAGGGTGGCCGCGCCCAGGTGCTCGACCAGGTTGAAGGCGAGCATGGTGTCCGCCATCGGGACCTCGATGTGCTGTCCGGTGCCGCCGTGCTCCCGGTAGTGCAGTGCGGCCAGTACCGACTGGGCGATCTGCATGCCGCAGATCTTGTCGGCCAGCACGGTGGGAACGTAGTGCGGTTGGCCGGAGACCTTGTGGTTGAGCCAGACCAGGCCGCTGGCCGCCTGGATGACGTCGTCGTAGGCGGCGTGGGTGCCGTAGCGGCTGTCGCTGCGGAAACCCTGGGCGCCTGCGTAGATCAGGCCGGGGTTGACGGCCGCCACGTCGTCGTAGCCGAGACGGAGCTTCTCCAGAGCCTGCGGGCGCAGGTTGGTGATGAAGACGTCGGCGGTGCGCAACAGGGCGAGCAGGGCATCGCGGCCGTGCGGGGCCTTGAGATCGATGACGGCGCTGCGCTTGTTGCGGTTGAGGTTCAGTGCCGTGCCGCCCATGCCGGGGTGGCGCCGCGGCGGGTAGTGGCGCGTCATGTCACCGGCGGGCGGCTCGACCTTGATCACGTCGGCGCCCAGGTCACCGAGTTGCTGAGCGGCGTACGGAGCCATGATGACGCTGGCCAGTTCGATGACGCGGACTCCGGCAAGGAGTCCGCGGCCGGACGGGCCGCTCGGCTTCTCGGACATCTTCGGTGCCTCCTGGGGTATCGGGTGGGGCGGGGAACAGTGGTGCGGTGAAGGCGGCGGGCACGTGGTGCCGTGCCCGGGCCGCTGACTCGGGGAAGACGGCGGCGAGGGGGAGTCCGGCCAGGAAGACGGTGGCGGTGATCCCCGTCGTGAGCCGCGAGAAGTGGCTCAGCGCCACTGGAGCTCGGCAGACCCGAGCGGGGAACGCCGGCCGGGCTGGGGGACCGCGCGCCCGCTGTACGCGAACGGCGTCGCCGGTTCGGTGAGCGGGCCGAAGTCGGTCCCGGTGGTCGACAGCGCGGCGAGCGGCGCGCGCCCGGGGTGGGGCAGGCCGAGTATGTCCTCCCGAGCCAGCAACCCGAGTTCCTGCACCCAGTGACACACCCCGGCCAACGTCACACGGATCCGCCATGAGCCGCCCTCCACCGCACGTCGGCGCAGGACCGTCGCGACGGCGGCGGCGCCGAGGTAGGCGGCGAGGTAGTCGTTGAGCAGATACGTCGGCGGCAGTGACGGCCGGTCCGTCCACTCTTCGACGGCGAATCCCGTGGCCGAGCAGGCGAGTTGGTCGAACCCGCCGCGTTCGCCCCAGGGACCGTCGGCGCCCCAGGCGTGGTATTCGAGGGTGATGAGCCCCGGGCGGCGGCGGACGAGTTCCTCGGTCGAGGCCCCGTGCCGGGCGAGTCCCCGGTAGGCGTGCACGAAGACGTCCGCGTCCTGGAGCGCGTCGTGGAAGGCCGCGCGGTCGTTGTCGTCGCGCAGATCGCAGTAGGCGTTGCGCTTGCCGCCGCCGGTCATCGCGATCATCGGGATCGGATCCGGGCGGTCGGGACGCGACAGGTGCAGCACGTCGGCGCCGAACTGGGCGAGGAGCCGGGCCGCGACGGGCCCCGCGATGACATGAGTGAGATCGAGCACCCGTACGCCCGCGAGGGCCTCCTCGGCCGCGCCGATCGGCTCCAGCGGGCGGACCGGCCCGTCACCGACGCGTTCGATCTCGACGACCGGGCGCCGCGCCACATGCCGCCCCGCGGGGTGCGCGAGCCACTCGTCCCGGCTGCGCACCACGCAGGCGACGCCGCCCCGCGCGCAGATGGCCTCCTCCAGCGTGAAGGCGTCCCAGCCGGCCGCGGCCTGCGCGATCCCCACCTTGTCGAGCCCGCACCTCAGCACGGAGTGGACCGCGTCCCGCAGATGCGGATAGGTGGTGATGATAAAGATCCACCGGCCGTCGCGCGCCCGGTAGAAGTCGTTGTTGCCGAGCAGCGTCGGATCGTCGAGGAGAGCGGTGAGGGGGCGCCCCGAGAGCGTCGTGTGATACGTCGCCATGAGCTGGTCGATCGCGGCCCCGGCCCGCACCTCCACCCTCTGGGGCGCGTGGCCGCGCTGTTCGCCGAGCGCCGCCATCTGCTGCCCGAAGACACCGATCGCGGCAGACATGGCATCGGCGAGGCGGTGCACCGAGGGCACCAGGGGATCGGCCCCGACGACGGTGATGTCCTCGGTTCCTCGGGCAGGGTCGGGGTCGCCGAGGGTGTGCAGCAGCCGGGAGACGATCTCGCCGGTGGACGGCGGCGGCGTGGGCTTGGTCGTGGTCAGCGTGTGCGAGGTCATGCCGGGATATTCGTTCCCAGCGCCGCACGAACGCCCGGATTCACGGATATCCGTGAATCGATGCGGACGTCAGCCCTGCCTCTCCTGGATGTGTGCGAGGAGCCGGGCCGCCGCCCGGTCCAGGAGCAAGCGCTCCGAGTTGCCGCGACGCCGGTGCATCAGAGCGAGGGCTCCCGTGACGACGCGACCTTCGGTGACGGGGATCGCGAGCGCGCTGACCTCGGGGTCGGCCAGGCCCTCGCTGCGACTGATCCGCGACGCGCGGATCGCCGGAAGAGCGGAGCGGAACTCGGCGACCGCCTCGGGGTCGTGGCGGGCGAGCTCGTCGAGCAGATCACGGCGCTCCGCCTCATCGGTGAAGGCCAGCAGCAGACGGCCCGCGGCGGTGCGCAACAGCGGCCGGGCGACGTGCTGGTCGGCGAGCGGCACGAGGCGGGGGATGTGGTCCTCGCCGCCGCGCGCGAGATACACGGCGTCGAGTCCGACCCGCACCGTGAGCAGCACCGGGGTACCCGCGACGCGGCTCAGTTCGCCGAGCTCGGCCTGACTGATCCGCGGGACGACCCGGCCGGAGATGAGGTTGAGGACGTGCGGGGCGGGACCGAGCCTGAAGCGCCGGTGCTGTTCCAGCAGAAAGCCTGTCGCGACAAGGCCGTTGACCAGGTCCTGCACCGAACTCGCCGGCGCTCCGAGCGTCCGCGCCAGATCGGCCACGGTCACCCCGCCCGGCGCCCGCGCGGCGGCCTCCAGGATCCACGCGACCCGGTCCACCGTACGGTGACGCTGCCGTCGGCCGTGCTCCCTCATTCCGTGCCCCACCTTGTCCTTCTTGCGCATCGCCGGTCACCCGCACTGACACGGACCATCGATCCGACGGCGGTGACGGTCCCAGCCCTGGCCCCTCACACGCGGAGGCCGAACACCATTGCTTCTCGACCGAGGGAGGACAGAGCCCGAGCACCTTACCGTGAAGGGCAACTGACCTGGGAAAACGCTGTGGGGGAGCGGACCCTTGGCGCCCGGCTCCCCAGGAGCCCCCGGCTCCGCGGCCGGCACTGCCCCCGACTACTCTTCCGATGTGGAGCTCTACTTCGACCCGGTGCCTTTGCTCGGCGACACACGCAAGTCCTTCCAGGGGCGGTGGAGCGAGCGGAAGTGGCTCAACGTGCCCGGGCCGTTCTACGGGGCCGGCACGGACAACTGCGGCACCGGCCGCCTGCACGCCCCAGCCCTCGTCCTCTACGAGGGTGAGCACTTCACCGAGTTCGTCTACCGTCAGCCGCGGACGCCGGAGCAGCTTCAGCAGCTGGTCGAAGCCGCACAACAAGATCCCTTCTCCGGCTATGGCTGCGACGGTGACGACCACTGGACGCCGGCCGCTGTCCGGGAGTGGTGGCGCGACAGGGACCGAGTCCGGCAGCACCTCACCGGTCGGCGCGACGCGTGGGAGGCCGACGACGAGAGGTCCGGGCAGGGATCAGCCGCAGCTGCTCGCGACTACGCCGCCTACCTCGATGGTGAGCTGGCCGGGCACCTGCGGATCTACCTTTTCTGGCTCGAGCGACGGCGCCCTCCAGAGCCGACGGACCGACTGCCGGAGCTATAGCCCGCCCGGAGATTCACGTCAGTCAGTACACACACAACCGATGAGTTTTGCCTCGCCGCGTCGTTTGCATGCTGGGAACGTCCCCTTCCGCGCCTGCGGAGACCCGAGACGAGATCACAAGGAGCGTGCACACCGTGGACCAGGAGAACGTGAGCGCCACCCTTACGGTCGCCGTGCCCGCCGCGAGGGTGTTCGCGGTGCTGGCGGACCCGACGGCCCATGCGTCGATCGACGGCACCGGCTGGATTCAGGAAGCTGTGGACCGGGCGCCGCTGACCGAGGTGGGGCAGATCTTCCGGATGGACATGTATCACCCCAACCATCCGAACGGTGACTACCGGGTGGCCAACCAGGTCCAGGTGCTCGACCCGCCATGCGCCATCGGCTGGCGGACGGGCACGGAGAAGGACGATGGTCAGCTGGAGTTCGGAGGCTGGACCTGGCGTTACGACCTCGCGCCGCTCGGCCCGTCCGGGACCGAAGTCACGCTCACCTATGACTGGTCGGCGGTGCCGCAGTCCATCCGGGAGTACATCCGATTCCCGCCCTTCGGCCCGGAGCATCTCATCAACTCGCTGCATCACCTGACGGAGATCGTCTCCGGCCGGTGAGGTCATCCACGACGAGGTTCTCCGGAGCGCGCACGGTCTGAGTGGGCGTTAAGGCCGTTTCTGGTAGCGGCCTCGTCCGGGCTGGGTGAGGAAGCCTTGGCGGGCGAGGCGTCCGAGACGGTCGCGGGTGATGTTGACAGATGCCTCGTGGGTGGGCATGCCGAGGAGTTCGTGCGGCTCACGGGCTCTGAATGCCCAGCCGGAGTGCTGGTTGAAGGCGTTCACGATGGGCTGACAGGCGGTGGTCGCCGCGGGCGGTCCGGGTTCGTCTCCGGCCGGTGCGAGTTCGGCGATGACCTTCTGGGTAGTGGACAGGTCCGCGAGTCGCCTCGGTCTCGGCCGGGGCGGCGGTCAAGTGGCCGCTCTGGTCGCGTAGTTCACAGGGCCGGGTCGTGGTCTGGTCGTGCTGGACCTGGAGGTTGGCCAGCAGCTCGATGACGTTCACGCGGCCAGCTCAAGGGCGTCGCGCCAGGCGGGGGCGGGCGTGGTGAGGCGGCGGGTCAGCCCGTCCGGTTCTGGTAGAAGATCGCGTTCACGACCTCCGGCAGGTCACAGGCCCCGGGATCTCCGGTCGCCGACCGCGCCACCCGGTCCTGCTTCCAGGCGGTGATCATCGGCTCGATCAGCAACCACTGCTCGTCCGACAAGTCGCTGGGGTACGGCTCTCTCTTCACACCCCGCACCTCAACATGGACATGCCCACCAGGCGGCCCGGGCGGCGATCAGTACCACGATCGGGCGATCACGAACTGAGGAAGCTCGGACCTGACGCCCACTCACACCGCTTCCGGCTCGGGCAGGCCGATGACGTGGAAGACGGGGTAGTCGGGTGCGATCCGCTCGAAGTCTTCCAGTGGAGCGGTCCGGTCGACGGGCGCGTGCGGCCGGGCGCCGGGAGCTGCGTTGAGGTAGGCGCGCAGGATGTGGGCACGGGACGAGGCCGGGACCTCCCGGAGGGTGACGTCGTGGTCCCGTCCGTGCCGGATGACGGCCTTGCCGCCCGAGGCGTGCACGTTGCGTACCCAGTTGGCGTGAGTGCCCAACATCGACACCACGTACCACTTGCCCTCATGAGCCACGGGGACCACGGGGAAAGCGATCACCCTGCCGCTGGCCCTGCCGCGGACGATGAGAGTGACTCCGTGGTCCTGCGGCGCGCGCGCCGTGCCGTAGCGCCACTGCCAGAAGGCGTTGAGCAGACGAGCGACCGCGTCGGGCCGGTCGCCCCGGTAGATCCACCGTTTCAGCCCGTACAGCGGGCGCAGACTTGTCCGGCCTCGGTCCACGCCGTCAAGCGTAGCCCGGACGAGGCCGCTGCCAGAAACGATCAGTAAGGACGACTTCGCCACCGCCCCGACCGGCCAGTACCGCTGATGGCCGGTACTGCCGCGATCGGGGCGGCCCTGCATCCGCAGGCCACCGCCATCGAGGAAGGCCAGGACCCGTCCTCGACGAGCGGCGTCGGCCGGCACCGTCTACCGTCTGTCGCCGGCCTGGCGGTCCGGCCTCACTTCAGGTGCCGGCCGAAGAACCGGTCCCCGTCCTCCCGCTCGAACCACGGGGTGCCGAGGTGCCCGCCCATATTGGCGTGCAGCGTCTTCTCCTTGGCGTCGAAGGCGTCGAACAGATCCAGGGCCCGCTGCCGGGGGTTCCCTTCGTCGTCCCACTGCAGCAGGAGCAGCAAGGGAATGGTGACTTGCCGGGCCTCCTCGCGCTGAGCACGGGGCACATAACCCCCGGCGAAGAGGCCGGCGGCCCTGATGCGCGGCTCGGCCACCGCCAGCCGGATGCCGAGAGCGGCCCACCCCGAATACCCGACCGGGTCGCCGATCCCGGGCAGCGTTAGGAGAGCGTCCAGGGTGGTCCGCCATTCCGGGACCGCGTTTTCGACCAGCGGGCCGACGAGAGACTCGAAGATATCGTCGACCGGCTCACCGGCCTGCATCGCCCGGCGGAGGTCGGCGCGGGCCTGTTCGGCGGCGGCGGAACGGGGCCGGTCACCGCACCCGCGGGCGTCGATGGTGGCCACCGCGTAGCCGGACGCCGCGGTGTGCCGGGCGCGGGCCACCAGCCGGGGTTCCCCCTTGGGCAGGCCGTTGTTGTGGGCCATGAGGATCAGCGGGGCCGGTGCGGACGCGGATGCGGACCCGGGCATCCAGAGGGTGCCGGGGATCTCGCCGAGGGTGAATTCGCGTTCGAGGATGCCGTCCTCGAGACGCCGTTCAGAAGTGAATCGCATGGTCATGCCTTTCGGGAGCTCTTGAACGGCGCTCCCGGACGACGACCTATCGCCCGACCGTGACCCCGGAGGGGAGCACCCATGTCGATACGTTCACGGGTACCACCTCCTTGTTCTCTCGCACGGCCTCCGAAAGGCTAGCAGCGGGCGCCGCGGCCCTCCAACGGGTTTTTCGCGGAGGCTCAGTGGCGCCACCTTCACCTCACGTGCCGGCCCGGTCGCCTTCTTCGACTTCGACTCCGACGGCGGCAGGGGGGCGGCCCATCCGAGGTGCCTCAGTCCACCCATACGCGAACCAGACACCTACGGGCGTACGGGTCGGACGCGTCGGTGAAGGCGGTGCGGCCGTGCAGCACGACAGTGTTGTCCAGCCAGAGAAGGTCTCCCGGGCGCAGCGGAACGCGCAGGACGGTACGCGAGTCGGACAGGACCTGGTCGACAGCGTCGAGAGCCGCCCGCTCCTCGGCGGTCAGGGGCGCACCGGCTTCGTGATGGGCACGTTCGATCCCGCGCCGGTTGTAGTGCACGCGCACGTCGGAGCCGTGCCGCTGGAAGACGGGGCGGAGGCGGTCGAAGCCGGGGCCTCGGCCGAAGCGGAAGTCCTGGTAGAGCCGTGGCAGGGCCCAGGGGGTATCGGCGAGCAGCCTGTTGTGCACGGTATGGCCGCTGGCCAGGAGTGTCTCCCCGCCTTGGGCCGCCTGCCGTACGCACAACAGCCCCAGCAGGCTTGGGGGATGGGGTGCCGGGGTCCGGTCGGTGTGCAGGGTCAGAGCGCGGTCGGTCTTGCCCAGTCCGGCGTTGTCGGTCACTGCGACGAAGTCACCCGCGTCCGCCGGCCTCGGCGTGCCCAGCGAGGCGGCGAGCAGCCGGCACCTTGCGGCGCACTCCTGGTCGGTGCGGCCACTCACCGGGAAGCCGTGGATCACGACGAACCCGCGGCCGTTCCGGAGACGTTGGGTGATACGCGTGGCCAGTTCCGCCAGCGCGGCTCGGAGGGGAGCTCCCGCGGGTCCGCTGTCCAGCGCGCGCGAGCAGGCGGGTGGCAGAGGGAGCAGCCAGTCCGCCTCGCGGAGGGTGTGGCCATTCCACGCGGTGAGTGCTTCGACTGGGGCGGGCTGGGACATCTGCTCACCTTTCCGCAGCGGCCGTCTGCCGACAGTTCCGTCCAGGAACGTACCTGACGGTTGAGGTCAAGTGCAGGCCAGATAGGCACCGTTCAGTAGGATCGGGGGCGTGGCGTTCGCCCCGCCAGCCCCAACCACCCGTCTGGTAACGGGCCTTGTAGGCTGTCCGGTCCTGGCTCATTCCCGTCAGCAGCTCGAAACACTAGTGCAATCCTGGGTCGAAAAGGACCACCCTCTTAACTCCAAGCGCCCATCGGCACCGTCGCCGCAGGCCGCGGTATTGACGTCTGCCGTCGGATCTAAGGAGTACCTTTCTTGACCACTCACCTCAGGCAGGGCGCCCGCCCGCGGGCGTTACTGGCGTTGATAGCAGCACTGTGCGGGATTGTCGGTGCCTCCGTGCTCGGCACGACGCCGGCGGCAGCGGCCGATCAGCGGCACGCGATCTACGCCATCGCGCACCGCGTCGACACCCTCGACGGCGTCGACGCCGCGATCAGCCACGGTGCGAACGGGATCGAGATCGACGTGTGCGCCTGGTGGAACCCCAACGAATGGCGCGCCTACCACGACTGCTCCTCCGCCGGCGACAGCCGGCGGGGCCCCAGCTTCGACAGCATGATCGACCGCATCGTCTCCCACGCCAAGGCGGGCCGCAAACTGGGGCTGGTCTGGCTGGACATCAAGGACCCGAACTACTGCGGTGAAGCGCCCAACCGCGCGTGCAGTGTCGCCGGGCTGCGGGACAAGGCGCAGCGGCTGACGGCCGCGGGGATCCAGGTGCTGTACGGGTTCTACGAGTACCACGGCGGCAGCACCCCCGACGTCGGGGGCCGGGGCTGGAAGAGCCTGGAAGGCAAGCTCGGGAAGCTCGAGGGCGTCACGACGACGGGGACCCGTGACCAGGTGCGCGACGCCTTCGCCCGCTCCGGTGCCGGGTTCCCGGCCGGCCACCGCGCCATGGACTACGGCGACACCGACATCACCAAGGGCTTCGGCAACTGCACCGAACCCTCCTACAACACCTGCACGGAACTGAAGAAGGGCGCGGCCGACCGGGCCGCCCGGCAGCTCGGGGCCACCCTGTCCTGGACCACCACCTACAACGACCCCTGGTACGTCGACAAGCTCCTCGGCGACGCCCGCGTCGACGGCATCATCGCCGGCTACGGTGCCTTCACCGGCGTACGCGAATACGACAACGACTGGAAATGCGCCAACGCCATCAAACTCATCCGCGACTGGGTGAGTAAGCACGGCAACACCCACCGCATGGCCACGCCCGGCGACCACCTCTTCAAGTAGCGGACAGCGCCGGGCCGGAGTCCGTACGCCCCCGTGCCCCAAGGGCCCCCGAGGACCGTCGGCCGCGATCCCGGCCGACGGTTTTCCCTTGTAAAGACAACGGCTTGCAAAGGCAACGGCCTGAACGTGCGCGGGCAGGTGGGAGCGGGCGATGGCCAGAGCGTCACGTTCAGCCTTATATCGCCTGAAAAGAGTACTTCCGGTAGGGCATGGGCAGCTTGTTGCCGAGGGCGTTGCCGAACAACGGTGTTCCAGAGGGGGAATTCATGCCGGGAGATCAGTCGGGTGAGGCGGTCCGCGGGGGAAGTCCGGACTCCGCGGTCGATCGGGTGGCCGACTTCTACGGTGCGTACGTCGATGCCGTCGACGACGGAACCGACGACCTGGGGGCGGAGCTTCGCGCCCACTACCTCACAGAGGACCTCCGTCAGCGCTTGGCCGCCTGGGAGGAGGCCAACCACGCCGACGGAGTGCTGCGCGCCCAGGACGTGCCCACCCACTGGGAAGTGCGCTACCACGATTCCGGTGCCGGGCACCTGTTCACCACGGTCACGCTCACGTGGGGTACCGGCCCGGACGCCGGCCACACCCGGCTGGCCGTGCAGAGCGACCTGAGCACCAAGCTCATCTCGGACATCGAGGACGGGTGACCCGACCGTTCCCGCTGCGGTGATCGTGCCATCCATGAAGCCGTCAAGCCACTGAGCGACGTGTGCCCGGCGGCCTCACGGCCGCCGGGCATCGTCGACCGGACAGGATCTCAGTCACCCGTCTCGTCGGGTCCGCCGGAGGAGGCGTGCGGGCTCGTCCGGTCGCGCTCCGCGCCGCGCCCGCGCGCCGCTTCCGGTGCTGCCGGAGCGCCGCCTCGGTGGCAACCCGCCCGTGGGCTGTCGCGTCTCATCAGGAGGAACGGCCGTCCTGCCTGAAGGGGGCGAAGCGAACCATGACCGACTCGCAGTGGCGCCACGTCGCGACAGGGATCGACATCGCCTGCTGGCTGACGTTCTTGGCCGTCTGGGCTCTCGGCGCGCTCTACAACGCCCGCCGGTCCCCGTCCGTGCGCAAGCGCGGACAGCCGCTCCAGCGGTGGAGCATCGTCGCCGGGATCGTCGTGGCGGTGACGGTGAACGCGCTGCTGCCGCACGGCACATGGGACCCGATCACCGTGCACGTCCAGTGGCTGCGCGCCGTGGGCGCCGTCGTGCTGATCGCCGCGACCGGCTTCACGATCTGGGCGCGCGTCCGCCTCGGCCTCATGTGGACGTCCGCCCCCGTGGAGCGGCAGGGCCACGAGTTGCGTACCGACGGCCCCTACGCGATCGTTCGCCACCCCATCTACACCGGCATCCTCGGCATGTTCATCGGCACCGCGGTGCTGATGCTGTTCGGCGGCTGGGTGGTGGCGGTGCTGCTGGCCGTCGTCCTCGTGCAGTGGAAGATCGGCGTCGAGGAGAAGCTGATGACCGAGGCGTTCCCCGGCACGTACGAGGAGTACAAGCGGCGCGTCCCTCGGCTGATCCCACGCTTGCGCCGCGGCGGGCGGGCTCATGCGACGGAAAGCCGTCTCCCCTGAAGGGTGTTCACCTGATCGGGTCCGTCGCCGTGGGCACCGTGATCGTGCGTGCCCGCCCTGCCGAAGGGGCCTGCCCGGGAAAGCCGACGGTTCCACGGCCGACGCCTCACGTGTCGAGGGCCGGCCCGCAGGAGGACGACCTCGCCGGGCACACTCCGCGCATGCGCCTGCGGCTGATTTTGGGGGACCCACCGGGCCGGGCGGCCCCTGGGGTCGTGGCACCGGCGCGGCCGTGGTCCTCACGCACGTGGTGCTGCGCGCCGCATGTCACAGCCCCGGCTCGGACCGCCGGCTTGTCTGGGCGAGGTTGTCGGTGACGCGCTTGAGCACGGAGAGCGCAGTCGCGTACTCCTCTTCCGTGATGTCGCCGAGGATCTCCGCGCGCACCGGGGCCATGTGTTCCTTCGTCGTCGCCATACCCTCGCGGCCCTCTTCCGTGAGGGTCAGCCGGCCGTCCGTGCCGGTGTCGAGCCAGCCTCGGTGCACGAGGGCGTCGGTGGCGTGGACCATCACGTGAGTGCCCATGTCGTAGGGCACGGCCAGGGCGCGGATCTCCTCCCTTGTGAGGCCGTGCTCGGCCCGGACGATGTTGTTGAGCACCCACCACTGGGGCTGGGTCATGTCGATGCGTGCCAGGGTGGCCTGCGAGTGCCTCAGAATCGCCTCGGTGGCTCCCCAGGCGACCAGGGCGATCGGCCGCTGGGCGGGTGCGGTGGTGCCGTTCTGCGGGGTGGTCGCGGTCGTCATGATCGCAAAGCTAGGACCTCAAGTGTGGTTGAGGTCAAGGGCTCTCTTCGGTTCGTCAACGCTGCGCCGGTCCGGGCGTTCGTGCGGTGGCGCCGCCGCCACTCAGCACGCGGAATCATGCGCCCGGGGCGCCGGCGAGGTCGGTGACGCACTTCCTCGGACGGCCCGCCCGCACCGGCAGAACGCTGTGGATCACCTGTGCGCCATAGGCCGGGCCGGTGCCCGGCAGGGCATTCGACCACCGCCGACCAGATGATGCCCATCCCCACCGAGCCTTCGGACACCGCCATGGCACTGCGCGGCCCGCTGCCGCACGCCTCGGCGGCGCCGCCCTCCACCGATCGCCGAGCGGTGTGTGCCGTGGAGTTGCAGGTCATGGCATCCTTGCGAGGCCGGGGCGTCAGGCTGCCGGCTCGCCGCGGTCTCCGGAGAAGAGACGGCGACCAGGATCAGACTCGGCTGGGCAAGGGTGGGCCTCGGCCCTCCCTCTCGAGAAAGACAACGCATGACCACCGCATGGAACCGGGTGCTCGACTCCGCCGACATCCACGCCCCGCAGCTGCGCCACGACTACACCCGGCAGCGAGCAGCGGTCGCCCGGTACGAGCCCCATGCCTACGCCGCCGTCCGGCTGCTCCTGCCCCGCCCCGTGGTCCCGCACGTGATCGCCACGACGGCGTTCATGCACCACACGGACAACCTCCTCGACCAAGGCCCCCTGCCCGGACGCATCCTTGCCTACCGGTCATGGGAGAACGAGGTACGCACAGCCCTGGCCACCGGACACAGCGACCACCCGGTGCTCCGGCCGCTGCTCCACACCGTCACCGTCCACCCCGGCCTGGCCGGCCAGGCCGGGGAGTTCCTGGCCGGGGCAGCCACCGACCTCGACTTCTCCGGGTTCGCCACGGAAGCGGACTACCAGCGCTACATCGATGCGTACTCGCTCCCCGCGTTCATGCTCGTCGCCGGCCTGCTCGTCCCCGAAGCGGCCCCGGCCGACTACCGCGCCGCGTGCCGCAGCTACATCGACGGCAGTCAGCGCCTGGACTTCGTCAACGACCTCGCCGAAGACCTCCGCGACGGACGCCTCACCCTTCCCCATGACGCCCTGAAACAGCACGACGTCACCCGTGACGACCTGGAAAACGCCCGCGACACCCCCGGCCTGCGTGCGCTGCTGCGAAGCCAGTTGCAGCAGGCACAGCACGACCTCATGGCCAGCCGCCGCCTGGCAGGTCTCACCGCACCGGCCAACCGCTCTTTCGTGCGAGCGATGGTGACATTGGAGATCCTCACCGCCCAAGCCGCCGCGAGAAAAGGCCCCGATATCCTGCGCGGCTCCGCACGCCCCTCCGTACCCGCCGCCCTCCGCGCCCTCACTCGCGAATACCGCCGACGCCGCCGGGGGACTCCGGTATAGGCGGCTCCCGCCGCAGGTGCGTCGGCGTAGCCGTAAGGGTCGGTGTGGGGTCGCTGTCACCACGGCGGGCAGCCGGTCCGGTCCTCTTCCGCGCCGGTGGCGACCGCGGCCCGAGGGTCAGGCGCGCGAAGGCCGGTTCACGTCCGCTTTCGCCCCGTCGGGACCGGGGTACTACCCAGGCATGTTCAGATCCGGCCCGTCGTCCGCCGCTCGCGTGTGCACGCACAGGCCGGGGGAGCCCGCCATGGCGGAGGCGTCCCCTCTCTTCTGCGGGCGAGGCGGCCCTCTGCCGGGCCGACAAGCAGTCATCCTGGCGGGAGGCAGGGGCAGCCGGCTCCTGCCGCTGCCCGATGAGCGGCCCAAGGCGATGGTGGAGGTCCATGGGGTACCGATCCTGGGGCACCAACTCGACTGGCTCGCCGGTTGCGGAGTCGAGCACGTGGTCGTGTCGGCGGGGCACCTGGCCGAGGTGATCGTCTCGTATCTCGACGCCCGTCCGACGCCGCCACGGACCGAAGTGGTGGTCGAGAAAAGGCCGTTGGGACGTGGCGGTGGGCTACGCCGGGCCGCGCGTGCCCTGCCGTATCCGGGTGAGCCGTGGTTCGCCGTCTACGGGGACATCTGGACGTGCTTCTGCCTGTGCGGCATGCGCGCCCATCACCTGCGCGGTGGCGTCGCCGCGACCGTGGCGCTCGCCGGTCGCGGCCTGCCCGGCAGCGCGGTAGCTCATGACGAGCTGGGCCGGGTGACGGACCTCGCCCCGACCGCCCCGGGGCCGGGCCGAGTGAACGCCGGTGTGTATCTGTTCGCCTGGCAGGTCCTCTCCCTCCTCCCCGCGGAGGGAGACCACGCCGACAGCACACTGCCCCGTCTGGTCGGCGCCCGCCAACTGGCGGGTTACGCGGTCGACGCGCCCTGGCAGGCGGTGAACACTCCGGCGGACGTGCTCAGGCTGGAACGCGATCTCGCCGCCCGGCGGACCGGCCGCCAGACCGTGGCTGAGTGACCGTCAGGGCAAGCCATCGTCAGGTGAACGCCGAGGAGGGCACGGTATGGACATGTCGCCGGTCGGGGTGTGGAGTACGGCGTTCACCCACGGTGATCCGGATCGAGCACGGGCGGCGGCAGGCGAACTGGAGGAGCTCGGCTACGGCACACTGTGGCTGGGCGGCCTTCCCGGCGGCGATCGCTCCCTACCTCACGAAGCCCAACTACGTGCGGACCTGGCTGGAGGACGGGTTCGCCCAGGGCGATCTCGCCGACGGCGGTAGCGACCGCTTCGTCGACTCCCTGGTGGCGTGGGGGTCCGCCGACGTCGTCGCGCGGCGTGTCCTGGCCCACCTGGAGGCGGGCGCGGACCACGTCGCCCTCCACATCGTCGCCGACACCCCGCACACCTTCCCCCTCACCGCGTGGCGCGCCGTGGCCGAGCGCCTGCCCCGGTCAGGCGCTTGAGGTGGCGACTTCAGGATCCAGCTCGTCGGCTGTGTCACTCAGGCCGAGGCGGAGGTGCTCGACGTGGTACAGCGCCTGGTCGAGCAGTTCGCAGACGTGGTTGTCGTAGAGGGAGTAGACGACGGAGCGGCCCTTGCGGGTGCCGACCACCAGGTCGAGGTTGCGCAGCAGGCGCAGCTGGTGGGAGCAGGCGGACTGTTCCATGCCGACCTCGGCGGCCAGCTCGGTCGCCGGCAGCGGGCCCTCGCGCAGGCGGGAGAGGATCAGCAGCCTCGAGGGGGTGGCCAGCGCCTGCAGAGTGGCGGCCACCTTCGCGGCGTTGTCCGCGGTCAGGCGGGCGCGCGGGACGCGATTGGCGGGGGATGCGGCTCCATGACCCATGCGGCCATCGTACGCTTCCTGATGAATGTATGAATCGATGTTCATTCGTTCCTGTTACGGTGGTGGCGTTGGACGCTGTCCGCCCGTTTCGAAGGCCCCCGTTTCGAAGGACCCCCGTTTCGATGTCTTCCACCCTCACGCGCCCGGCGCCCGCCGCCGACGCCGTCCGTGACGCGGGGGCGCCCAGGCGCCGAACCCGGATCTTCGCGCTGCCCGAGGCACGCTGGGCGGCAGCCTCGCTGGTGCTGTTCCTGATCGCGCTGCCGCTGTACCTGCTGGGCGCGCCGGCCTGGGCGTGGGGGCCGCTGTTCGCCCTCACCTACGCCACCGGCGGTTGGGAACCCGGCTGGGCGGGCCTTCAGGCACTGAAGGACAAGACGCTGGACGTGGACCTGCTCATGGTCGTCGCCGCGCTCGGCGCGGCGGCGATCGGGCAGGTGCTGGACGGCGCGCTGCTGATCGTCATCTTCGCCACCTCCGGCGCGCTGGATGCGGTCGCCACCGCCCGCACCGCCGACTCCGTACGTGGCCTGCTCGACCTCGCCCCCACTACCGCGACCCGCCTGGCCGACGACGGCACCGAGGAGACGCTTCCCACCGAGGGGCTGCGGGTGGGCGACATCATCCTGGTGCGGCCCGGGGAGCGGGTCGGCGCCGACGGGCGCGTGCTGGACGGGGCGAGCGACGTGGACCAGGCCACCATCACCGGCGAGCCCCTGCCCGTGGCCAAGCGGGAGGGCGACGAGGTGTTCGCCGGCACGCTGAATGGCACCGGCGCCCTGCGCGTGAAGGTCGAGCGCGATCCGTCCGATTCGGTGATCGCCCGGATTGTGGCCATGGTCGAGGAAGCCTCCGAGACCAAGGCGCCCACCCAGCTGTTCATCGAGAAGGTCGAGCAGCGGTACAGCCTCGGCATGGTGGCCGCCACGGTCGCGTTGTTCGCGCTGCCGCTGCTGTTCGGCGCGGCGTTGCAGGCGACGCTGCTGCGGGCGATGACGTTCATGATCGTGGCCTCGCCGTGCGCGGTGGTGCTGGCCACCATGCCCCCGTTGCTGTCCGCCATCGCGAATGCGGGCCGCCACGGCGTGCTGGTGAAGTCCGCGGTGGTGATGGAGCAGCTCGGCCAGGTCGACGCGGTGGCGCTGGACAAGACCGGCACGCTGACCGAAGGCACCCCGCGGGTGACCGACATCCGCCCGCTGGCCGCCTGCGGCCTGAGCGAGGAGGAGCTGCTGGTCCTGGCGGCGGCGGCCGAGCACCCCAGCGAGCACCCGCTGGCTCGCGCCGTCGTGGCCGCCGCCCGCGCCCGCGGCCTGAACATCCCCGTAGCGGAGGACTTCGCCTCCGACCCCGGCACCGGCGTGACGGCCACCGTTGAGGGCAAGGCCGTCGCGGTCGGCACCCCCGCCCGGCTGCTGAACGGGCGCGGCGATCACGCGGCCGCCACGGTCGCCGCCCAGATGGAGGACGAGGGCCGCACCGCTGTCCTGATCGAGGTAGAGGGCACGCCGGTCGGTGTGCTGGGCATCGCCGACCGGCTGCGTGCGGAGGCCGCTGCCACCGTCGACGCGCTGACCGGCCTGACCGGGCACACGCCGGTGCTGGTCACCGGCGACAACCCGCGCGCCGCCGCCCGCCTGGCCGAGGAGGTCGGCATCACCGACGTCCGCGCGGGCCTTCTCCCGCAGGACAAGGTCACCGCCGTCAAGGATCTGGAACAGGCCGGGCGCAAGGTGCTGGTGGTCGGCGATGGCGTCAACGACGCCCCGGCCCTTGCCGCGGCCCACACCGGCATCGCCATGGGCCGCGCCGGCTCCGACCTCGCCCTGGAGACCGCCGACGCCGTCGTGGTCCGCGACGAACTGGCCACCATCCCCACCGTCGTCGCGCTCTCGCGCCGGGCCCGCCGCTTGGTGGTGCAGAACCTCGTGATCGCCGGGACGTTCATCACCGGCCTGGTCATCTGGGACCTGGCCGGCACGCTGCCGCTGCCGCTCGGTGTCGCCGGACACGAGGGTTCGACCGTCATCGTCGGCCTCAACGGCCTGCGCCTGCTGGCCGATGCCGCCTGGCGCCGTGCCCGCGCCGGGAACGGCCAGTGAGCCGCCGCACCCGCAAGGCTGCCCCCGCCGCGGCGGGGACAGCCCGCTGCACGGTCACCGTCTGCCGCGGCTGCTGCTGCGGAACCCCCAAGATCCCCGGCCTGGACCATGACGCGCAGCTCGCCCAGCTGCGCCAATCCCTCGCCGGGACTGCGCAAGTGCGGTTGACCGGCTGTCTGGACGCCTGCGAGCACGCCAACGTCATGGTCGTGCAGCCCTCCGCGGCCGGCCGCGCGGCGGGCGGGCGCCCGGTGTGGCTGGGCCTGGTCAACGGCACCGACGCCGCCGGCGACATCGCCGCCTGGGTCGAGGCCGGCGGCCCGGGCCTGGCCGACCCGCCCGGCGTACTGGAGCTGTACGCCTTCACTCCCTCCCGCCGCATCCGCCAGGCCCTGTCGGACTGACCCGCCATCACCCTTCACCAGGACCGACGATCATGACGACGCCGCCCGCCATGACCCGGACCGCCTTGCTGCGACGCGGCTTCGCCTTGGAGTACACCACCCTGGGCTGGAACGTGATCGGCATCGTGGTCCTCGCGATCGCCGCGCTCGACGCCCGCTCGGTCGCGCTGGCCGGCTTCGGTCTGGACTCCCTCATCGAGATCGGCGCCTCCACACCGGCGGCCACTGACCGCGTTCGTGAGCAGCGCCGGACCGCGATCCGGCCGTCGTCGCTCGCCCGTCAGGCGCGGCAGCGCAGCATCTCCAGTGGGGGATTGGCGCGGAGGTCCTCCCAGAAGTCCGCGCCGAACTCGCGCACGCCGGCGTCGGACACCTCCATTGGGACCCAGGCCACCTCCTTGAATCCGGCTGCCCGCAGACATTGTTCGTAGACCTCGCGGCGCGGACAGGCGCCCACGAAGGAGATCGGTGGGTCGAGCAGTGCCGTGATCCGCACCCGCGGGCCGGTCTCGATCTCCTCGCCGGTCGGCTCGCAGAGAAAGCCGTACTTGGCCAAGGACGGGCCGTCGAAACGGAAGTCGGGGGTCTGGGCGAGCACGAAGAAATCGGCGCCGGGCCTCAGGCTCCGGTGCACGCTGCGGCACATCCGCTCCATGGCGGCGATGTCCTCGGCGTAGTTGAGCAGCTGAACCCCCGTAGCGATGTCGAAGGACCGCTCAAGGGGCCGCAGTACGGACACATCGCCGACCTCGTAGCGCACACCTAGCGGTTCACGTTCCTCGAACGACCGTGCCGCGGCGACCATTTCACCGGAGATGTCGATGCCGAGCACCTCCGCGGCACCACGCCGCTTGAACTCCCTGCTGTAGAAGCCGGTGCCGGAGGCCAAATCGAGGACCGATTTACCGCGCACGTCCCCGACCATGGCCAGGAAGCTGGGCACCTCCCCGTACTGTGCCAGCGGAAGGGACTTGAAGCCCTCGAACGCCTCACCGATCGCGTCATACTGCTGCACGCTCATCGTGCTGTCCTCCCGTGCCCTTTCGTCATGGCCTTGGCCCCGGAACCCGGCTCCCGGGGCGCGCCGGAGCCGCTGGCAGGCAGTCAGTCTCCCCGCATACCGGCAGGCCGGCGTACTGGCGGAAGCCACAAAGATGCGGGCATCGTCCCGGCCTCCTGTACGGGAGCGGTGATACGCAAGAGGGTTCAGTCGTCGCTGAAAAGGATTGCGCCGAGCCGCCGTGGCGGAGAGGCTGTGAAGCACTGCATGGCGGCCTGCACCAGCGCAGGCCGGCGAGGACCTCTTCAGTGAAAGGGGCACCATGTCTCGCATCGCCAAAGGCACGCTTCTCGGCCTGGCCTTCGTGGGTCTGAGCACCGCGGGGCTCGTGGCCCCGCAAGCAGCCACCGCCGCCCCGTCGTTGAAGGGGTGCTGCCTGCAGGTCACCGTCCATACCGGTCAGTCCGACGCCATCAACGTGCACGGCACCAACCAGGACGGCGCCTGGGTCAGCACCGACTGGCGCAACACCCCGAACCCCTGGACGCGCATCAACAACTGGTGGTGGAAGAAGGGCACCTACGTCAAGGTCGAATACCAGGGCAAGCACAACGGCTCCTACTTCCACGGCACCACCCCCTGCTACATCCAAGAAGGCGGAACCCCGAATTTCGCCGACTGTGCCGTCCGGTAACCCCGCACCCGGTCAGCGAGAACAGAGAATGTGCCGAAGCGTCACGGCCTGGTGGCGACACAGATGTTGTATCGCCACGTCTCCTGGTGCCGGTACATCTCCACCCCGCTCATCGCGTTGACGAGCCGGTCGCCACGGCCGACGCCGCGCGCGAGGGCGTAAGGCAGCCGGCCGAGCACCGAGAAACAGCGGAGCATGGGCAGAATCCTCTCCGTCGCGTCATAAGCCGATTCGACGACGAATCCGGCCTGCTGGAGGAGCTGCTCCAAGTGCCCGTGGGTCAACGTGAGCATGCCCGGCATGCCGGAGAGCTCACAGACCCTGAGCAGCGCGGAGCGCGCCTTCGGCAGCAGGTGCGTTTGTGGAGTGCTCGAATACTCGCACATCACCAGCCTCCCGCCCGGGCGCAGCACGCGGAAGAACTCGGCGAGCCCCTGCCGGGGGTCGGGGGAGTGGACGAAGGATTCCATTGTGTAGAGGCCCGCGAAGGAGGCGTCGGTGAAGGGGAGGGCGTGATAGTTGGCCAGGAGGAAACGCGTGCGCCCGCCCGGTTCATCGGCGCGGGCCGACCGCTCCCGCGCGATGGCGATATCCGGTCCGATCCCGTCGATCCCGGTGACGTGCACGCCGCTCGCCCGTGCGATCGTGCGTGCTGTGTCGCCGACCCCACATCCGGCGTCGAGCACCGGCGATCCTGGGGACAGGGCCAGCTTCCGGGCCACGACGAGTTCCATGCGCCGCATGGCCGCCGAGAATCCCCAGGGGGAGTGGCCCGGCTCGTACCAGCCGAAATGACGCGTGCGCCCGAGCAGCGCCGCATATCCGAAGCGCGACTCGAACGCTCGGTAGTACGGCAGGACGTGCTTCCGGTAGTGGAGGTCGGTCACGCGGGTCACTGCTGCCCCTTAACCGGTCGTCCTGTCCGCCCGAGGTCTTCACGAAGAGCCTCGACCAGGCCGTCAGTCACATGGCCCGACCAGCCGATGCCTTGGCGTTCCTTACCATCGTCGATGGCGCTCAAACCGGCGCCTGCGGCACAGCCGGTCGCCCGGCCACATCCGCCGCAGGCGCCGGCATACGCGCGGACCCGGCCGAACGGATCGACCGGGTCTTCGCTCTCATCGCCACGGCACCGCACATCTCATCCTCGGCCCTGGTCCGGACGGAGTGCCGTGTGCGTGAGACGGTTCAGATCCGGTCGGCGGCGATGAGCAGGTAGTGGAAGCTGCCTTCGCGGTAGGCCGTGAGGAAGGGGTCCTCGACCCCCGTGGCCAGCGACGACTTGGCCCGGAGCTCCCAGTACGGGATCGCGGTGGGCGTGAGGTCCACGACGTGCATCGGCACGAGGCCGTTCGCGACCATGGCCTTGAAGTACGCGCTGCGCGGGTGGATGTTGCACGTGTAGTGCTCGTCGATGGCGCTGACCGCCTTGGAGCGGCCGCCCGTCACGTCGTTGGAGCAACCGGTGATGACGACGTAGCGGCCGCCGCGCGCGAGCTGCCGGGCGTGCTCGGCGAAGAGCTCGTTCAGGTCCACATACATGGTGGACTCGTTGTTCCAGATGCCCTGGAAGTCCCCGGTCGGGAAGCCGGTGTCCAGCATGTTGCGGAAGTGGTAGCGCACCTTGTCGTCCACGCCGCGCCTGCGGGCCTCCGCGTTGGCGAAGTCGACCTGCGTCTCGGAGATCGAGACACCGTCGACCCGGCAGCCGAAGCGGGCGTTGGCCATGATGCTGCTGCCGCCGCGGCCGCAGCCCGCGTCGAGCAGCCGCTGCTCGGGGGCGACGGGACCGAGGTGGTCCAGGAGGACGTCGGCCTGGGCCGACTCCAGGCGGTGGAGCTCCTCGATGATGCGCGCGTCCCGGGTCTCCTCCGGGCCTTCCAGCACGGAGGGGTCGTAGTCGCCCAGTCCGTAGTGGTGGTGGTAGAGGTCGTCGACCTCGCCCAGCCGCAGGTTCACCGGGTCCTTCTCGTTGTTCCAGTAGTCGGCGACAGCCTGCTGGTACGCCGTACGCAGGACGGAGGCGGGGGCTTCCGGGGTGGTGGTCATGGTGGAGACTCCTTACAACGTGCCGTTGACTGCCTGACGTTCAGGTGGTGCTGGTGCAGTGCGCTGCGCGGCAGGCACTGACGTGGTGATGAGGGCGGAGAGCGGCCGCATGGGGCCGGAGCGCGGCCTCTCCTCCGGCGCGACCTGTGGCGGGCGGGGCTCAGGCGCCGGAGGGGCGGCCGACCTCGACGTTCTCCAGCACGCCGAGCGCGTCGGGCACCAGGACGGCGGCCGAGTAGTACGTGCTGACCAGGTAGGAGATGAGGGCCTGGTCGTTGATGCCCATGAACCGCACGTTCAGGCCCGGCTCGCGTTCCTCCGGGAGCCCGGTCTGCCGCAGCCCGACCACACCCGAGGCTTCCTCGCCGGTGCGCATCGCCAGGACCGAGGTGGTGCCCTGCGCGGAGAGCGGCAGCTTGCCCAGGGGGAAGATCGGCACACCGCGCCAGGCGGGGATGCGGTGCCCGTTGACGTCGGCGTCGCCGAAGTAGACGCCGCGCTTGTTGCACTCGCGGCCGAGGGCGGCGATCGCCTTGGGATGCGCGAAGAACGCCTTGGTCTGGCGGCGCATGCTCAGCAGCTCGTCGAAGTCGTCCGGAGTGGGCGGACCGGAGTGGGTGGAGATGCGCTGTCCGTGGTCGGCGTTGTGCAGCAGCCCGAAAGCGCGGTTGTTGACCAGCTCGTACTCCTGGCGCTCGCGCAGCGCCTCGATCGTCAGCCGCAGCTGCTGCTCGAGCTGGTTCATCGGGTCGTTGTAGAGGTCGGCGACCCGGGTGTGCACCCTCAGGACCGTCTGGGCCACACTCAACTCGTATTCGCGTGGGGCGAGTTCGTAGTCGGCGAACGTGCCGGGCAGGACCGGCTCCCCGGCGTGGCCGGCGGCCAGTGCGATATCGGCTTCGCCGCGCTTGTTCTGCGGGCGTTCGCGTTCGGCCTGGCGGCGCCGCACATGCTCGCGCAGCGGCTCGCTCCGCCCGGCCACCTCCTCGTACGCCCGCCGGGGCAGCACCAGCACGGTGCACGCCGTCAGCGCCCGCGCCGTGAACTCCCACGCCCCGGGCTCGTCCGACACCACCTGCCCACCGAAGAACCCGCCGTCGGCGAGTACCCCCAGTCGCGACTCGGCCTCGTACTTCCCGGCGCCGGTCTTCTCCACCTTGCCGTGCGCGATCAGGACCACCCGGTCCGCCGGCTGCCCGGCCTGCGCCAAGACCTCGCCCGGCTCGTACTCGCGCTGCTCGAACTGGCCGGCCAGGGACCGCAGCACCTCCGGATCGTCGAACCCGCGCAGCAGTGGCAGTTCGCCCAGCTCCGCCGGTACGACCCTGACGTCCGCCCCTTCCTGGACGAAGGCCACCCGCCCGTCGCCGACCGCGTAGGCCAGACGCCGGTTGACCCGGTACGTACCGCCGCTGACCTCCACCCAGGGCAGCATCCGCAGCAGCCAGCGCGAGCTGATGTTCTGCATCTGCGGAACGGTCTTGGTGGTGGTCGCCAGATTTCGTGCGGCAGCGACACCGAGGCTCAACTGCGCCTGTCCTGCGGACCCTGCACGCTGTTCCGATTGATCCGGTGTCACTGCACTCGTCATTCCGGTCCCTTCCGACAATGGGGGGCGCAGGGCACGCGCAGCTCCTGCGGCGGGCCGGGCCTGCTTCCGCAGATGCGCGCCGCAAGTGAAGCAGCGGGCAAGGATGTTGGTCGAGAGTGGCGAAACGTGCACTGTGAGTTTGCGCCACCGAATGCCGCCCGGAAGTCGCTCTTGGCTGGCAACTCCGCCTTGCAGGAGCGGAATTCGCCGCTCGCGAGGATGACCTGATCTGCGCGAACTGATGTCCCGTGTCGTCCGGATGGCCGAACGGGGCCAGGCTGCGGAGGGTGTCATTGCGCCACCTGCTGCCCGGTCGCACAGGGCTGTCGGCCGACGCGGGGCATCCGTGAGCGGACAGATTCGACCGCTTCACTCGGACGAGTGAGCAACACTGTCGGGCACGGTCAGAGATGCACGTCAGGCCCATGGGGGAGAGGGAGACCCCTTGTTGCCGCTCCGCGCGCCGTGCTATCCCTTCGGCGACGAGAGAGTCAAGTCAAGTGCCTGTGAACGGAGTTGTGGATGACCCTGCCAACCCCCCACGCGGCCGATGAGCCCGAGGCCGCTGTCGGCTCGTCCCACCTCCTGGCCAAACTGCTGTCCGGGCCTACCGGTATCGGAACGAACTCCCTGCGCCTCGCGGCGAGCTTGGAGCCGGGCGCGGCGGCGCTGCCGGACGCCCCCACCTCACCGGCGGAGTCGCAGTCGTCGTCGCAACGGATCGAAGGTCTCTACTGCCCGCCGGCCGTACGGGACGACCGCGGGCTGGCCGATGAGGTCAACCAACGGCTCGTCGAGTGGGCCGAGAAGGAAGTGGACCTCTACCCGGAAACCGATCTCCGAGAGGCACTCCTCGCCTTCGACGCGGGGCGGTCGGTGGTCCTGTGCCACCCGGACGCCCCCGACATCGACCACCTCATGGTCGCCGCCCGTCTCCTGATCGGCGAGAACGCCGTCGACGACTACTTCTGCGAAGCGGAGTACGGCGGCAGCGCGGACCGCCGCGGCGCGGCGCTGGCCCTCGCCCAGTCCGCGATCGACCCCTCGCACAACACCCCGCGCTACGAAGCCGACTGGCGCACAGGGATCGATTCCCACCCGGCCCTGCGCTCCATGCGGTCGGCCATGGACTACTTCTACGCGCTGGCCACACCGGCACAGGCGCATCGCTTCCGGCACGACATCGCCAACCTCTACCTCGGGTACAACGCCGAGGGCGACTGCATCAGCCGGCACCGCACCCCTCCGGTGTGGGAATACCTGGTGCAGCGGCAGTTCAACAACTTCCGTCCATGCCTGACCCTCACCGACTGCGTCGGAGGCTACGAGCTGCCCGCTCATGTCTTCGCGGAGCCCGCGGTGCAGCGTGCCGTCGCCCTGGCCTCCAACGCCTCGACCATTTGCAACGACCTCTACTCGCTCCGCAAGGAGCAGGCCAGCGAGCGCTTCCACTACAGCCTGCCCACCGTTATCGCGGCCGAGGAGGAATGCTCCATCAACGACGCCTTTCAGAAGGCGATCGAGGTCCACAACGAGATCGTCCACCTCTTCGAGGAACAGGCCGCCGCCCTCGCCGCCACCAACCCGCTCGTCGCCCGCTTCATGGCCGGGCTGTCGAACTGGATGACCGGCAACCACGAATGGCACGCCGGAAACGTCGGCACCCGCTACGCGACTTCCCCCTGAGAAGGCGGCCATACAGCCCGCAAGCTCGTCGAGACCGCGCCGGGCGGTCTGATGGGTGGTCCAGGTGGGATCGCCACACAACCGCCAAGAGGCGGTCACGCGGTCACGCGGTCACCGGCGTCACGGTGACGGTGTCGACGGTCGGGGCGAATGCGCCTGCGGACGGGGTTTGCGGGCGGTCACCACGGCGTAGCCGAGCTCCGTGATGTCCGAGAAGCGGGCGAGGTCTTCCACCATGAAACGCAACTCGCTCTCGGTCACGAGTTCCTTCAGTGCCTCCCGGGACCGGGCGAGATTACGACCGACGACACGGAACGACGGTCGGAGGAACTCGCTGATGTCGAGGAACTCGACCACCTCGAGACCGGCCGCCCGCACGCACGCCTCGTACTCGCCGCGGAGGAGCATGGGGCCCTGGTGAAAGTTCTTGATCGTGGCATCGACGAGGGCCCGGTGGTCGTCGCCCTCCAGAGGGCGCAGGAGCACAAGGTCGGTCACCGTCAGCAGCCCGCCCGGACGCAGCACCCGGGCCAGTTGCGCGAACACCTCGGTACGGTTCTGGGCGTGGCAGACGGCTTCGATGGCGTAGGCCGCGTCGAAGGACGCTTCAGGGAAGGGCAGCGCGAGCATGTCGTGGACCTGGAACTCCGTGGAACCGGCGAGTCCCGTCGCGGCGGCGAGTTTCGTCGCCTGCCGGACCTGGTGAGGGCTGAGGGTGATACCGGTGACGCTCACGCCGTGCCGTCGCGCGATGTGTGTCGTCGCCTTGCCGTTGCCACAGCCCACGTCCAGGACTCTGTCCCCGGGAGTGAGCCGGAGCCGGTCGGACACGAAGTCGGTCAGCCGGATGCCTGCCTCCTCATCGGTGCTGGGATCGTCAGGCCCCAACCAGTAACCGCCGTGCAGGAAGCCACCCATGGCGTCGGCCGTCACGTCGTTGATCCGGTCATAGAGGTCGCCGACGCCGTTCTCGCCGTCGGACTCCCGTGTTTGAGGCATCGGGGCGCACTGCCGGGAGGAGCAGGTGGCCGGAGCGGGCTGTTGTGTCATCGAGCGCCTTTCTCGTAGGCACCCAGCGTCCTGGTGGGGGAGGGCAGAGACGGGATATGCCGTACGGCACGCTTGAAGGTCCAGATCTAGCAAGTCCGTCCGAAGCGCGTCAACACTGTGTCAGCGGGTACGTGCTGTGGGCACGTACATCACCGACGAGTTCCTGCCTCCGTTATATGCGGGCACATCGCCCGGGAATCCGGTGGCCAGGATCTTTGAAGTCGGCCTGGGCCTTCGGGTTCGCCCTTCCGGGAATGGCCAGAAGCGTACGCCTGAGGCTGCCGCAGATTCTCTATCGTGGTGCAGCCTTGGGGAAGGGCGTGTTCAGGTTGTGCCGTAGGGCGCCTGCGTGCTGGTTTCCCCTTGCCGCATGGTGGTTTTCCGGACGTCCCGGAGTTCCCGCCGTGTCCGGTGAACCGGTCCGCCAAGCTGATCGACGGCCTCGGCCTCCGCGCCGACTGCCGTCAGGCAGCGCTTCGCCTCCGGCGCAGGCAGCGCTCTGCCTCCGGCGACATCCCATGAACGCGTCCGGGAGGTCATGAGCCCCGACTCCACCATGTCGAGCAGCGAGCCAGAGAACACGGCGAAGGACGGAAACATGATTGATTTTTCCCGGCCCGTGCTGGGCGACCCGGAACTGAACGCTGTCGCGGAGGTCTTCAGCAGCGGGAGGGTCGGCTACCGAGAACAGTCCCGCCGCTTCGAGGAACAGTTCGCCCGCCATCTCGGGGTCCCGCACGAGCACGTCATCTTTCTGAATTCGGCCACATCCGGTACGTTCCTCGCCCTCGAGTTGCTGGGGCCGGCCGAGGGCGACGAAATCGTGATGCCGTCCTTGAGCTTTGTGGCCGGGCCCAACGCCACGGTGTCGCGCGGCGCCCGGCCGGTCTTCTGCGAGGTCGATCCTCATTCCCTCAACCCCACTGTGCGCGACGTCGAGAAGGTCGTCACCTCCCGCACCAAAGCGGTCCTGGTCCTTCATTACGGTGGGTACCCGGGCCACGTCGCGGACCTCGCGGATTTCTGCGAAACACGGGGCATCGCACTCATCGAGGACGCGGCGTGCGCGGTGGCGTCCACGGTGGGAGGACGGGCCGTCGGCACCTTCGGCGACATGGGTGTCTGGAGCTTCGACGCCATGAAAATCATGGTGACCGGTGACGGCGGCATGCTGTACGTGCGCGACCTTGATCTCGCCCGCCGGGCACGTCGTCTCGTCTACCACGGTCTGGCGCAACCCGGCGACGGCTTCAGCGCGCCGGCGTGGCAGAACTGGACATTCGAACAATGGGAGGTCGGTTACCGGCTCGTCGGCAACGACCTGACTGCCGCGATCGGGTCGGTCCAGTTGGACCGCCTGCCCGGCCTCATCTCCCGCAGGGCGGAGCTCGTACGCCTCTATGACAGCGAACTGTCCGGCGCCGACGGCATTAGGCTGCCGCCCCCGCTCCCCGAAGGGCACCGCTCCTCGTACTACCTCTACTGGGTCCAAGTGGACCGCGCCATCAGGGACGAGGTGGCCCGCGCCCTGTACACCGCAGGCATCCAGACGAACTTCCGCTACGGTCCCCTGCACACGGTCCCGGCCTACGGGCCCGTGCCCCGCCTGCCGGTCTCCGAGCGGGCCGCGGAGGAGACGCTGTGCTTGCCACTGCACCCCGGGCTCACCGATGACGATGTGCGTACTGTCGCAGGCCGGCTGAGGGAGACAGTCCTGTCGCTCCTGCCGCCCCGATGAGCGGGACGGCAGGCGGTCGGTGTGGATCGCGGGGGAGTGTCGTGAATCAGGGTCCGGCCCGTTCGCCCTCGCACAGTTCGACGAGCCAGTCTGTCCCGGAGGACATCGTCCGGATGCCGGCGACCGACGTCGTTGTCGAGCCATTTCCCGAAGTCGGCCAGTTCACCCCAGCCACGGACGAATCCGACCTTGTCGAGCCCCTCGTCGTCGGCCGAAAGCGCCGGCGCGGCAACGCAGTTGTGCCCGCGTGACCGGCCGCACGGATGGTGCGAGCCCGCTGCTCCAGCCGGTGGCCGACGGCGGAGTGGCATGTCTTGCTGATCCGGAAATCCCCTGGTGGGCCTCCTCGGGCCGGTGTGCGGCCGGACCTCGCGCCACCACATCGCAGCAGGCACCGTGAGACCGGCGCGCGCGGCACCGACAGTGCGGTGCTTCCCCGGGAAGGCACAGTCCGGCGCGACCGAGCGTACCCGGGCCGGATGCGGCGCATCCCGGGGCGTCCTTGTCGCCCCGCTGGGTAGGGTGCCCGCATGCATCTGCTGATGACGTCTCCGCCGCCCGTCGCCTGAGGCGGGCAGTCACGTAGCACCATCCCGGACGCCGGGATGGCTGCGCGGGTTGCCCACGAAGACTTCGTGTCGGCAATCGATCGAGGAGACCTCCTTTGCAGTCCTCTTCCGCCCTGCCCGTGTGGCGGGGTGTCCTCTATGTCGCGATCGCGGCCACGGCCTGGGGCACCGGCGGTGCCGTGGCCACCGAAATGTACGACGTCGGCGGGATCGGCCCCGTCGCCGTTTCCTTCTGGCGGTTCCTGACCGGACTCGTGCTGCTCCTGGTGGCTCACTCCGTCCGGCGGGCCCGGCGGCCCGGGACGGTGCTCTCGCTGCGCGCGATGCACACGGTGAATCCCCGGCGGGCCCTGATCACGGGCATCGGGATGGTGGTGGCCCAGACCGCCTATTTCGCCGCCGTGCAGCAGGCCGGACTGGCCGTGGGCACGGTGGTGACTCTCGGATCGGGCCCGGTGCTGGTCGCCGTCGGCGCCCGGCTGACCCTGGGTGAGCGCACCGGCGTCGCCGGAACCGTCGCGGTGGCGAGCGGCGTCGCCGGCCTGGTGCTGCTGATGGGCGGAGCCGACGGGAGCACCGGCCCCGATCCTCTCCTGGGCATCGGATACGCGCTGCTCTCCGCCGTCGGCTACGCGGGGGTGACCCTGCTGGGCCGTTTCTCCGGGCGGAACAACGCCGGTGGTGTCTTCGAGTCCACGGTGCCCGGCCTGACCGTGGGCGCGGTCTGCCTCCTGCCGCTGGCCCTGTGGGAGGGCCTGGTGCCCGACATGCACCGGCCGGGGTGGGCCCTCGGCCTGATCCTCTATCTGGGGGCGGTGCCGACGGCGCTGGCGTACATCCTGTTCTTCATCGGGCTCCGGGTGGTCCGGGCGACCACGGCCTCCGTGGTCGCCCTGGTCGATCCGCTCACCGCGGCGGCCATCGGCATCCTGGTCTTCGGTGAGCGGCTGAACGCGACCGTCCTCGCCGGCACGGCCCTGCTGCTCCTCGCCGTGCTCTTCCTCGCGGCCCGCGAGGGATCCGGGCCGCCACGCACCCGAACGAGCCCCGCCCCGGATCAGGGCCCTGAAAGGCCGGCCCCGCATCCGTCCGCACGGATCGAGGAGTGAGCGCGCGGGCACGGTGATGCGCGTGGGCAGTGGGCCCCTGAGGCCCACTGCTCGTCGATTTCCGGCCGAGTTCGCCGACGCGTATTGCGCCAGGTCATTTCACCGTGAAGGAATCCCCCATACAAGATGTGTCAAGCCCTGCCTTCACGCCAACCTGCTGATGCGATACGGCTCTTGAGGTGGCAGAGTATCAGCGTTCAACAGATGGCCATGCCATCGGCATGGGTAGCCGACATATGGCAGGAGGCAATGTGAACACAGAAGCCCACTTAATCGATCAGAAGTCAGCGGTGGACGCCTATCCGGTGGTGGAGGAAGTCTCCTCGCTGCTGAAATGTCCCGCGGAAGACCTCGACGCATCGGTGACCACTGCTCAACGGGCGGCCTTACGAGCGGCCGTCAATGATCTCAACGCACGCTCGGCGGTCGGCGACACGGCGGCGTTCCACGGCCAGCAGCTGCTGCTCTCCCGCATCTACGGGCTCTGCACCCAGCTCCCCGACGGCCCCACCGCCGAGGGCTCCGCGTTCGTCCACGAGATGCTCCGCCTGCTGGAACAGGCCACCATGGCCGCCGAGGACGCCATGCTGGAGCCGGGCACCCTCGACGCGGCACCGGCCGAGCCGTCCGCGTACCTGTCCTGGCTGAAGAAGGCCGCGCGTGAACACCGCGTGTACAAGCACCCGTACTACCGGGAATTCATCCGCGACCAGGCCACGGCGGACGACCTGCGGAACTACGTGATCCAGGAATCGGTTGTCGACGGTCGATTCGACGATCTTCTCGCCATGATGCAGGTCGGCACCAGCGGCGACGCGAAGATGGAGATAGCCGAGAACTTCTGGGACGAGATGGGAAACGGCGACCCTTCGCAGGTGCACACCCATCTCTTCAACCAGATCTTCCGGGTCTTCGATATCCCTGCTCAGGAACTGGAACGGTCGCTCACGGCCAACGCCTTGCTCTCGGGAAATCTCGCCGTGCTCCTGTGCCGGTACCGGCGGCTGTATCCGGAAGCCGTCGGATTCCTCGGGATGACCGAATGGCTGGCGCCCGAACGCTTCGTCCACGTCGTGCACGCCTGGGAACGGCTCGGGCTGCCCGACCCCGGCATCGTCTACCACAAGCTGCACATCACCATCGACTCCCGGCACGCGGCCGGATGGTTCCACAACGTGGTCGTCCCCGCCGCCACCTCCGAGCGCATGCGCCGGGCGATCGCCCGAGGAGCACTCTGGCGGCTCAACTCCTCCGCCCGCTACCTCGACGAACGCATGCCCGATCTCGCCGCCCACCGACCCGCCTGAGCCCGACGACACCTTTGACAGAAAGGATTCAGCGCCATGGCAGTCGGCCCCCAAGGCTTCTCGATCATCGACCTCCCCCCGTCGGCACCGGAGACGCTGGACAGCTACGACAGCCTCCCGGTCGACCCGTTCATGGGCAACGGCACGCGCCACAAGCGGTTCACGCAGTACCGGCTCTCGCCCAAGCCCGGACCTGACGGGGGCTGGATCTACGAGAAGCTGCCGCACCGCGACTACATCACCTACACCAAATACAACAACGTGGCCGGCGGCATCCGCCGCCCCTACGAACCGGTCACCGTCGACTTCACCCCCCTGGTCACCGTCGGCGCGGAGGCGCTCGATCTGGACCGCAGCCACGACTGGCAGATCAACATCCATCAGAACCGCAGCACCGCCAGCGGCGAGCGCTGCGCGCCGATCACCCCGGAGGGCGTGCACAGCGACGGGCACGAATACATCATGATCGCCGTGCTGCGGCGGCACAACGTCGCCGGAGGCGAGACCCGCCTGTGGATGCCCGACGCCGACGCACCGTTCTGGACAGGCACACTGGAGGCAGGCCAGGCCGTCCTGCTCGACGACGCCGCGGTCAAGCACGAAGCCACCGACGTCACCTCCGCCGACGGCGGCCCCGGTCACCGGGACATCGTGATCGTCGCCTACTCCACCTGGGCGAACAGGTGGTACGGCGAGGAGTACGAAGAGGCGGCCCTCACCGACGGCACGACGAACTGATCTGCCACGGCGGCCGGTTCATGGGCGACTTCGTGAAGTACCAGGCGCTCGGCAACGACTACCTGCTCGTCGACCCCCAGGGCGGCAGTACGGCCCTGGGCACGGACCCCGGCCCCGAGGCCGTCCGGCTGCTCTGCGACCGGCACCACGGAGTCGGCGCCGACGGACTGCTCCTCGGCCCGCTGGAGGAGCCCCGGCCCGGCACCGCCACACCGCTGCGCATCTTCAACGCGGACGGCAGCGAGTGCGGGATGAGCGGCAACGGGCTGCGCATGTTCGCGCTGCACCTCGCCGCACGCTACGTCGAGGAGTGGCGTACGGGGACGCCGTTCACCCTGCGCACGCCCGGCGGTGACGCGGAGGTCCGGATCACCGACCTCACCGGAGGCCGGGTATGCGTGGGGATGGGCCGGGCGCGCTTCACCGGCCAGGGCACGGACGACGGTGGCCTCGCGAGCACCGTCGTCCCCCTGGCAGACGCCGGACCCGGCGACGAGGTCACCGTCACCGACCTGCACCTCGGCGTCCCCCACACCGTCGTCTTCAGCGATGCGATCGACGATGAGCTGGTGCGGCGCCTGGGGCCCGCCCTCGCCTGGCACCCCCGCCACCCCCAGGGCACCAACGTGGAGTTCGTACGCGTCCACGACGACCGCACGCTGGACATCGCCGTCTGGGAGCGAGCCGCCGGCTCCGTACCCGCGTCGGGCGGCGGTGCGTGCGCCGCCGCGGCCGCGGCACGCGCACACGGCCTCGTCGGCCCCGACGTGACGGTCCGCATGCCCGGCGGCGAGACCGACGTGAGCGTGGCGCCGGACGGCCGGATCAGCTCGACCGGCACCGCGCAGGAGGTGATGACAGGATCGCTGTCGCGGTCACTGCTCGAGGAACTGGCCCAGCGGGACACGCTGCTCAAGTCATCGGGAAGGAGGGGCACATGAACACCACACAGGTCCCCGGGGCGTGCCCGCTGGACTGCCCCGACGGCTGCAGCTGGCAGGTGACGGTCCGGGACGGCGAAGCCGTCGCGCTGCGCGGCACCCCGGAGCACCCCTACACCCGGGGCACCCTGTGCGTGAAGGTCAATCAGTTCCTGGAGCACACCCGCGCCCCCGACCGGCTGCTCCACCCCCTGCGGCGCGTCGGCCGCAAAGGAGAGGGCCGGTTCGAGCGCATCAGCTGGGACAGCGCCCTCGACGAGATCGCCCGACGGCTGAAGCAGACGATCGAACGCCACGGCGGCGAAGCCATCTGGCCCTACCAGGGCACCGGCACCCTGGGCTTCCTCCAGGGACTCCAAGGGCGCGCCGGCAGCCGGCTGTGGAACGTCCTGGGCGCCTCCCGCCACGACATGACGATCTGCTCCATCGCCGGTCTCGCCGGCCTCCGCTACACCCTCGGCGTCAGCACGGGAATCGACCCGGAGAGCCTGGAGCACGCCCGGCTGGTCCTGCTGTGGGGAAGCAACCCCCTCACGAGCCACCACCACCTGTGGAAGGTGGTCCAACGCGCCCGCAAGAACGGCGCGCACATCGTCGTCATCGACCCGATCCGCAGCCGCTCGGCCGCCCAGGCCGACGAACACCTCGCGCCCCTCCCGGGCTCGGACGCCGCGCTCGCCCTCGGCCTCATGCACGTCGTCCTGCGAGAGGGCGCCGAAGACCGGGAGTACCTGGCCGCCCACACCGTGGGATGGGAGGAGTTCCGGCAGCGGGTGCTGGAATTCGACCCCGAACGCACCGCGCGGGACACGGGCTTGACCGAGGAGGAGATCATCCGGCTCGGCCGGCGCGTCGCCCACAGCAGGCCCACCGCCATCCGGGTGTCGCAGGGCATCCAGCGCCACGCCGGCGGCGGCACCACCCTGCGGACCCTCGCCTGCCTGCCCGCCGTCACCGGGGACTGGCAGCGGTACGGCGGCGGACTCCTCTACTCGACCGACGGCTACTTCGGCGCGAACCGCGAAGCCCTCTTCCGGGACGACCTGCTGCGCCACCCCGTGCGCACCCTGTCCATGACACGACTGGCCGAAGGACTGCTGGAGGTGGACGATCCACCCGTCGAAGCACTGATCGTCTACGGCGCCAACCCGCTGACCAGCTCCCCCGACCAGAACCGGATCCGCCGCGGCCTCGCCCGCGAAGACCTCTTCACCGTGGTCATGGACCACTTCCAGACCGACACCGCCGACTACGCCGACATCCTCCTGCCCGCCACCATGCAGACCGAGCACCTGGACGTGCACGACGGCTACAGCCACCTGTACATCGCCTGGAACGAACCGGCCGTCGCCCCGCCGGGGGAGTGCCTGCCCACCACCGAGACCTTCCGACGCCTGGCCCGCGCCATGGACCTGACGGAACCCGCCCTCTACGCCGACGACGAACAGCTGGCGAGCGAACTCCTCGACTCCCCGCACCCGTCCCTGACCGGCATCACCGTCGACACACTGCGCACCAAGGGATGGGCCCGGCTCGCCTACCCGGACGCATTCGTGCCCTTCGCGAACGGGTTCCCCACCCCCTCGGGGAAGCTGGAGTTCGTCTCGGAGACCGCCCGGGCGGACGGCCACGACCCCGTGGCCGGACACGTCCCGGCGAAGGAGACCGACGACGCCGAACTGGCGCGGTCCTACCCCCTCGTCCTGCTCTCCGTCGCGAACCACTTCTTCCTGAACACCGTCTTCGCGAACAAACCCGAACTGCGCCGCCGGGCCGGCCCGCCGCACGTCGTACTCCACCCGAAGGACGCCGCGGTGAGCGGCATCTCAGCCGGCGACCGCGTCCGGGTCGGCAACCGGCGAGGCGCCTTCGAAGCCCTGGCCAGGATCGACGACGTGGTGCGCCCGGGGGTCGCCATGACCACGAAGGGCCACTGGCTCAAGTTCACCGACGGCTCCGGCCCCAACGCGACCATCGACGAACGGGACGCGGACATGGGCGGCGGAGCCGTCTTCCACGACAACCGCGTACGGATCACCCCCCTTGCCCGGAGTGACGACGACAGCAGTGAGGACGGCGGATGAAGTTCCGACGACTGGGCCGCAGCGGGCTCCAGGTCAGTGAGATCGCCTACGGCAACTGGGTCACACACGGCGCCCAGATCGACGACGGCAGGGCCGCGGAATGCGTGCGCGCGGCGCTGGACGCCGGCATCACCACCTTCGACACGGCCGACATGTACGCGGGCACCGCCGCCGAGACCGTGCTCGGCAAGGCGCTCAAGGGCCTGCGCCGCGAATCCCTGGTGATCTCGACCAAGGTGTTCTACCCGACCGGCCCCGGACCGAACGACGGCGGTCTCTCCCGCAAACACCTCACCGAGGCCGTCAACGGCTCCCTGACCAGGCTCGGGACCGACTACATCGACCTGTACCAGGCACACCGCTTCGACGAGCGCACCCCGCTGGAGGAGACGCTCAGGACCTTCGACGACCTGGTACGGCAGGGCAAGGTCCTCTACCTCGGCGTCTCGGAGTGGACCGCCGACCAGATCGCCCGGGCCGTCAAGCTCGCCGGCGAACTGGGCCTGGAACGCATCGTCTCCAACCAGCCCCAGTACTCGATGCTCTGGCGCGTCATCGAACCGGAGATCGTGCCCCTGTGCGAACGGGAAGGGCTCAGCCAGATCGTCTGGTCGCCACTCGCCCAAGGCGTGCTCACCGGCAAATACCTGCCCGGACGGCCGCCGCCCGCCGGATCACGCGCCACGGACAAGGCGGGCGCCCAGTGGGTGAAAGCCTTCCTGCGCGACGAGGTGCTGGAGCGCGTACAGCAACTCGTCCCTATCGCCCGGGAGTTGAACCTGACCCCGGCTCAGCTCGCCGTCGCCTGGACGCTCCAGAACCCGAACGTCGCCGCGGCCATCGTGGGTGCATCCCGGCCGGAACAGGTCCGCGACAGCGCGAAGGCGGCGGGCGTCCCCATCGACCCGGCGGTGATGCGGCACATCGACACCGTCCTCGGCCCGGTCGTCGAACGCGATCCCGCCAAGGTGGACAGCGCCGCATAGAGCCCGCCCGTCCCGCCTCCATTCCGCCGAGTACCTGGGGAGATCCATGACCTTCAGCCCGCTGGAACTGCTCGAATGGCGGCAGGGGCGGGAAGCCACCGCCGCGTACAGCCTGGCCGACAGCGGCTGCCGGCCGATCCGGCTGCGCGATCTGATCGACGACGAACAGACACTGCGCCGACTCCTCGACAGCGAACTGAACTACCCGCCGACCTGCGGCACCGACCAGCTGCGCGCGCGGATCGCCCACTGGCACACCGGGAGCACCGACCACGCACCACAGGTCATCGTCACCGTCGGGGCGGCCGAGGCCAACACGATCACCGTCGACACCCTCGTCCGCCCCGGTGACCACCTGGTGGCGATGTCACCCGGCTACCGCCAGGTCTGGGGCGCGGCCCGGAACCTGGGCGCCCATGTCGAAGAGGTCCCCCTGGACCCCGAGCGCGGCTGGCGGCCCGACATCGACGCCCTGGCCCGCGCGGTCCGCCCCGGCACCCGGGCCATCGTGGTGACGACCCCCAACAACCCGACGGGCACCGTCCTGACCGAAGAGGAGATACGGGCGATCGTCTCCGTCGCCGACCGGGCCGGCGCCTGGATCCTCTCCGACGAGGTCCACCGCGGCACCGAACTCCACACCGACGAACTCAGCCCCACCTTCTGGGGCCACTACGACCGCGTCGTGTGCGTCGGCAGCCTCTCCAAGGCGTTCGGCATGCAAGGGCTGCGCCTCGGCTGGCTGATCGCCCCACCCGCACTCCTCCCACAGCTCCGCCAACGGCACGAATACACCACTATCTCCGCCGCCGGGACGGCGATGACACTGGCGGAGCTGGCGCTCGCGCCGCCCACCCGCGCCCGCCTGCTGAACCGCTACCGCGGCTTCCTGCGCGAAAGCTGGACCCACATGCGGCAGTGGATCGACTCCCACGACCACCTGCTCTCGGTCGTGCCACCCCAGGCCACCTCCCTGGCCTTCGTCCGCTACCACCTGGACCTGCCCAGCACCGAGGTCGCCGACGCCCTGCTGGCCCACGGCAAAGTGCTGGTCAGCCCCGGGGCCCACTTCGGAACCGAGCACCATCTGCGGTTCACCTACGGGCAGGAACCGACCCACCTGGCGGCGGCGCTGCAGAAGACCTCGTACGCACTGAAGGAACTGAGCGCGTGAACCCCACAAAACTGCCCCTGATCGACGCCGACGAACTCGCCCGCCGCCTGCCCATGCCACGGGCGATCGAGGCACTGGAGCGGGCCCTGCGTGCCGGACTGGACCCCGAAGCGGACGTCCCGCGCACCGTGCTCGACACCCAGGCGGGCCAACTCCTGCTGATGCCCGCCACGTCCACCTCGTACGTCGGAGTGAAGATCGCCGCGGTCGCGCCCGACAACCCCGCCCGCGGCCTGCCGCGCATCGTCGCCTCCTACCTCCTCATGGACGCCGCCACGCTCTGCCCGACAGCGCTGATCGACGGCTCCGCCCTGACCCTGCTGCGGACACCCGCCGTCTCCGCCGTGGCCGTGGACCACCTCGCGGCCACCGACGGTGAACGGCTCGTCGTCTTCGGAGCCGGACCACAGGCATGGGGCCACGTGGAAGCGATCAGAGCCGTACGCCCCATCTCCTCGGTCGGCGTCGTCGCGCGCCGCCCGGAGCGGACAGCCGAACTCCTCGAGCGCTGCCGGACGGCGGGCCTGCCAGCGGAGGCCGTCCCACCGCAGGCCGTGGAGACCGCCGACGTGATCGCCTGCTGTACGACGGCACGCACACCGCTGTTCCCCGCCTCGGCGGTCGCGGACCACGCGGTCGTCGTGGCGATGGGATCGCACGAACCGACGGCCCGCGAGGTGGACAGCGCCCTCGTCGCCCGCGCCACCGTCATCGTCGAGGCGCGCACCGCCGCGCTGCGCGAGGCGGGCGACCTCCTGATCCCCCTGCGCTCGGGCGAGGTCGACACCGGAGTGATCGCGGGCAACCTGTCCGAACTCGTGCGCGGAAGGGTGGACATCGCGCCCCGGCGGCCGAAGCTGTTCAAGGGAACGGGCATGGCATGGCAGGACCTGGTGGTGGCGGCCGCCGCCGTCGACGGGGAGTTGGGGGATGGCCTCGGCGGATAATGCTGGCGGTTGCCCTTGAACGAGGCGAAGCCGTACGGCAAGGACGCCTCCAACTGCGCGCGGCGTTGCCACGCGCCGCGCTGCTGGAGCATGGCCAGCGCCCGCTGGATGTGGTCCGGGTATTCCAGGGCGTGCAGGCGCACCATCTCCAGGATCATGGACTCGGGCAGGTGGAGCGTGCCGAAGCGCAGGCAGTTGTGGACCATCGCGGTGCGGGCCGCGCCGCGGTCAACGAGCCTTGGCCGAGAAGGTTGTATCCAGGGATCAGTCAACAGCTGAAGCGGCACCCCTTCGGCTTGCCGGCCTGGACCAGCACCTCACACAGCGCAGCCCGCTCCTGCCTCCATGAAGCGGACTGTCCGGTAGGGGGTCAGCCCAGCCGAAAGTGCCCCTGGCCGGTGAGGACGGTGATTGCTGCCATCCCTTTTCCCGCACTGGCAGAGGCACTTTCGAAGCGAAGGAGAGTGACCGGGTCCTACCGCGCCCCCGGCCGTACCGCAGAGATCCACGAAACGCGGGCCGGTCACCCAGCTTCAGCTGTTGATGGTCACCCGGGAGACGATGGGCTGGTGATCGGAGGGAATTTCGGCGAGAGGGTCGCCGCCCTTGCGCAGCCCGTCGTAGCTGACGATTTTCTCGCCGGATATGGACGGCTGGGTTCCCGTCCCCTTGATGTAGCCGATGTAATCCAGCCGGTTGCGATACTTGGCGTACCGGCCCTTGTCGTCACGCAGCTTGGCGCGCGGATTGTCGACCATGTCGTAGGTGTAGCCCGAGGTACTGGGCGTCGTGAGGGACCCGCCGAGTGCCTCGTTCGCCTTGGCGACCTCACCGCTGACACCTCCGGGCACGTGGCCGTTCTCCGGGTCCGTGGTGTAGTGCTCGACATTGAAGTCGCCCGCGACCACCACGGGCTTGCCGCCGGACTTCTGCGAAGCCCAGGATCTGAGTTCCTTGAGCTGTTCGAGACGGACCTTGCGCGTCTTCTCGACCGGGCTGTTTCCTTCCTCGTCCGCCTGCAGGTGCGTTCCCGCGACCCATACCGGTTTCCCGGCCACGGAAAGGCGCGCGAGCGCCGCTCCCTTGTTGGACTTGTAGTCGGAGGTCGAGCTGTCGGAGCTGTTGTAGACGAGCTGGTGGGACTCGAGAATCGGGTGCTTGCTGAGGATCGTCACTCCTCCGTTGACGACGAACGGTGAGTTGCTGCAGTTGCCCGCGTAACTCGTCCACCTGCCGGATCCGCTGCAGTATTCACCGACGAGGGAGGTCTGGTACGGGTAGATCTCCTTGAGTTCCGCGTTGCGCATCGCCTGGGCGTACTTGTTGAACGCCTCGTCCAGCACGACGACATCGGCGTTCTCGCGCTTGATGACCGCGGCAGCGGCCTCGCGCCGTTCCGCTCTGCGGTCGCTGCCCGGAGTGCCGGCGATTTCGGTGATGGACGGGAGCTGTTCCACGTTGAACGCCATGACGTTCAAGGATGGATTACTGTCGGCGGCCGCTGTGCCCGCGGGCAGCTGTGACAGCAGCAGTGCCGCCCCGGTGACCGCGAGCGCCGTGCGAGGGAGGTTGAGGGCCACGTGCTTCTCCATTCCCGGTCGGGTTGGATGAGATCGATGGTCTCGCCTGTGACCTTGCGGGCGAGAACCGGTGGACCGAGAATCCCAGCGCCGCACCCGTGCCCGCATCCGGGGAATGCCGCAAGACATTTGCGGGTTTCCCGCAATGCGCTGTCACCGACTCGCGGATATTCATGGTGCGACGCACCGGCTACCGTTCGTGCCTACGGTTGACAGTAGGGGCCGTGTATCGGAGGGTGGGACGCGTTCCGCCCACGCACAAGGATCTGTGGTTTTTCATGCGACGCCCAGGACGGGGTAGTTGATGGCCGCTCCCGTGACCGTCGTCCTGGTCGACGATCACCTTACGGTGAGAGCCGGTACGCGGGCGCTTCTGGAGCCCGAGGGTTTCGTGGTGGTGGGGGAGGCCGCGGCCGAACGCGAGGCGGTCGACGTCGTGCGCTCGAGGCGCCCCGATCTCCTCGTGCTGGACATGGTGCTGGAATCCGGACCAGTGCTGCCGGTCATCCCCGCGCTGCTGGCGGCAGCCCCGAATACGGGAATTCTCGTGCACAGCATGCACGAGGACGCGGCGCTCGTGCGCGGGGCCCTGAGCGCGGGCGCGTCCGGTTATCTGTCGAAGAACACGTCCGTACCTGAACTGGTCCTGGCGGCGCGCACGGTGGCCGCCGGCGGGAGTTACGTACAGCCCCCGCTCGGTGTCGACATGATGCATGTCCCGGCCGCTCAGCAGACGCTGAGCCCGCGCGAAGAACAGGTGCTGGCGCTGCTGGCCGACGGGCACACCAACCGCGAGGTCGCCGCCCAGCTGATGCTGAGCGTGCGCACGGTGGAGAGCATCAGGGCCGCGCTGCGCAACAGGATCGGCCTGGTCACCCGGGCCGACCTCGTCGCCTATGCCCGGCGCACCAGCCTGACCCCCGGGTCTCACGGGTCCCATGGGTAACCGTTCCCGCGAGCGATCCATGATCCACCGGCCGCACGTCCTCGGTCTCGTACGCGATCTGTGCCTGGCGCTGGCTCTCCTCGGCACGGTCGCCTACGTGGTGGACGTCCTCACCGAGGAACCGCTGCCCGTCCGTCCTGTCGCGGCCCTCGCCGTCGCCTCCGCCACCGGCATCCTCGCGGTCATGGCCCGCGCGGTGCCGAAGGTCCGCGTGCCGTTGGCCCTGGTGGCCTGCGGATTCGCGGCCCTGGCCGGCAGTTGGCTGTTCCGCGCGGAAGCGGGATACGCGGCGCTGGCCCTCCTCCTGGCGGCGGTGGTGTACGCGGCGCGGGCCTGGCCCGAGGCCAGGGCCCTGCTCGGGCAGGGCAGGGCCCGCGCCCTGCTGGGCAGGCAGGAGCACTACGCGGCGCTGATCGCCGGAGAACTCCACGACGAGGTGCTCCAGCTCCTGGCCCTGACCCGACGGCAACTCGACGCGGCGCTCACCGAGGAAGACCCGGACGTGCTACGGGCGTCGGCGCGGACGGCTGTGGGACGCCTCGACGAACAGGCATCCGTGCTCCGCAGCATCGTCGCCACCCTCCACCCGGTCGCCCTGCGCGGACTGGGCCTGGCCGAGACGGTCCGCTCGCTCGCCGCGCGGGTGGCGGCCGAGAACGGGCTGATCGTGGACGTCGACGTCCAGGACGACCGGCTCGAGTCGCCCATGGCGAACGGCGAGGCATGCCTGGCCGCCTACCGCGTGGTCCAGGAAGCCCTCAGCAACGTGGTCAAACACGCGGACGCGGAGGAGGTACGCGTCTCCCTGGCATTCCGCCACCACCACGTCGTGCTGTCCGTCACCGATGACGGACGCGGACTCCCTGGCACTTCTCCGGCGACCGTACCCGGGTACGGGGTCGAGGGCATGCGCTGGCGGTGCGAGGCATACGGCGGGACGTTCTCCCTCACCTCCGGCGGCACCGGACGCGGAACCACCGTGCGGGCCGCCATTCCGCTCCCCGGGGACCGCCACGCCGCCTGACGGCTCCCTTTCCTCTCCGATGGACTGGCCCGAATATGACGAAAGCAGCGATCTGATCGCGGGATTCGACCAGGGCGCGTGCGTGAACTGTCCGCGCGGTTGCGGGAAATCCGCAGAAACCCTGCGGCTTTATCCCGATGTCCCGCACCGGCTGGCCGGAGACGATCGATTCGACGGTTCCCGCGATGAGCGAGGAACAGAGCGGCGGCCATGCCGCGGCTCGCCGTCTTCGGCTTCGCCCCTCACTGAGCGCGGTGGCCCGTTCAGCCACGCGCTCACGTCATGGAGAGAAAGGTCATTCCATGCCGTCGACTCGCTCCGGCAAGCTCCAGCCGGCCGGTCGCTCCGCGCGACACCGCCTCATATCGCTTGTGGCCGTAGGCGCGATCACCGCGATTCTGTCCCAGTTCCAGCCGCCACCGGCACACGCCGCCGTCCGCATGGAAGGGGGGAAGAGACCTGTCATCTTCGTCCACGGCTGGAGTGGCAAGCCCGCGACATTCGACGACATGAAGAAGTATTTCCGCGACGCCGGATATGCCGAGGACGACCTCTTCGCCTGGGGCTACGACTCGATAAAAAAGGGAAACGAGGAGATCGCGGGCGAGCTCAGGAAGGTCGTCGAGGAAAAAGCGAAGAAGTCGCCGGACGGGAAGGTGGATCTCGTTGCCCACTCCATGGGCGGCTTGTCCACCCTCTGGTACCTGAGGAAAATGGGCGGAAGCCCTCTGGTCTCCCACTGGGCGGGAATCGCCGCTCCGATCCACGGAACCGCCCTGGCCGTCCAGGGCGCCGAGATGGCCGAAGGGTCCGCCTTCGTCAAGAAGCTGAACGAAGGCGAAGAGGATCCGGCCAAGTCCACACCGGGCCCGACACGGTACGCCACCTTCCGCTCGAATGTAGGGGAAGGCAGGACCAACGAACTGCCGGGATACTACTGCGATGGAATCGTCGGCGGGGTGCCGAGCAACTTTCCCGTAAGGGCGGGCAAGACCTCGGCCGTGAACGGCGCGACCAATATCGTCACGCCTTGCCTGGGACACAACGAGATCCACAGAGACCCATGGGTGGCCGATAAAGTCGTGGACTTCCTCGCCTCGCCCTACGAGGGCATGACCCCGAGGAGAGGGAACACGTACTGCGGCGACGGCTACGACTACGAAGGCCGGGACGGCCTGGTGGAGTCGCGCGTACAGCACTGCCTGGAGACAGACGGCGCAGGGAAGGCCCGCACGGTGACCCGCGTCCGGAACTGCGCCTACAAATGGGGAGGGGTGTGGTACGTGTCGAAGGAAAACTACAAGTGCCTTCCGGAGCAGTCTCACACCGTCACATACCGGGGCGTGACGGTGTCGTCGGGGAGTGCTGCCGGCGGCACTGTTGAACGCGCTGGTGAATTCCACGGCGAATGGATGAGGCTTCCGGGGAGCGGTAACTATTCGGTATCCGTGAAGTATTCGCAGAAGGGCCCGTACTGGGGCGCCGGTCCGGTGCGGAGCAGTGAGATCTCACTGAGCATCCCGCAGTCGGAAGTGTCCGCCACGTGACTGGACCTCTTTGATCCTGGCCGCGGGAGGCGCCGGGGCGCGCGCCGTCTTCCACCACGACCGCGCCCCGCTGGGCCTCCGCCCGGCACTCGTGCGCTGGGCACTCCCTCGTCACCTCGCGCGCCCCGTGCTTGCCCTCTCGTGCCGCGGTCGGGCAGACGCCAGACTGGCCCCTCCCCGTCTCCTGCCTTCCGCGGAGCGGGCGGTACTGGCGTAACCCAGGGGAGGGTCGGTGAAGGTCGGTTCCTGGAACGAGTGGGATCCGCTGAGGCATATCGTCGTCGGCCGGGCGGACGGCACCATGGTGCAGGCGCCTGAGCCGGCGGTCGCCCGGGACTGGCCCGAACACGGCTTTCCCCACGGAACGTACGGGCTGTTGCCCGAGGACATGACGGCGGCGGCCAACGAGCAACTGGACAACTTCGCGCGCGTCCTCGAAGCGCGTGGCATTCGGGTCGACCGGCCCCGGGCGCTGGACTTCGGCCGGCCGGTCTCCACCCCGGAGTGGTCGCAGGCGAGCATGTTCGGTGCCATGCCGGTGCGTGACGTCCTGGTGGTGATCGGGAACGAGCTGCTCGAGGCGACCATGTCGTTCCGCAGCCGCTGGTTCGAGTACCTGGCCCACCGGCCGCTCATCGAGACCTACTACCGCGCCGACCCGGACATGCGGTGGGAAGCGGCCCCCAAGCCCCGGCTGACCGAAGCGTCATACCGGCCGGATTTCTGGGAGAAGTACGAGACCCTGTCGCCCGCGGAACAGATCGCCCGGGTCAGGGCCGGAGGGCTCGTCCTGACCGAGGCCGAGCCGCTCTTCGACGCCGCCGACATCGCCCGCTGGCTCCGGCAGCACCTTCCAAACCACCGCGTGCACGGAGTGACGTTCGGCAACGCACACCCCATGCACATCGACGCCACCTGGGTGCCACTGCGGCCCGGACTCGTCCTGCACTGTGCCGAACGGCCCGCCGAGGGGGAACTGCTGCACCACCTCAAGGCCAGCGACTGGCAGGTCGTCCAGGCCGCCACCCCCGGCCGGCAGGCCCCGCCGCCCCTGTCCGCGTGCAGCTCCTGGCTGTCGATGAACGTGCTGATGCTGGACCCCGGCACGGTCTGCGTGGAAGCGAGCGAGACCGCGCAGATGGAACAGCTCGACCGACTGGGCTTCGAAGTCGTCCCGGTGCCCTTCTGGGACGTGGCCCCCTTCGGCGGCGGACTGCACTGCGCCACGCTCGACGTCCACCGCGAAGGGGTGCTCGAGGACTATTTCCCCAAGCGGTCCGGCAGGTTCTGATTCCGCGGCCGGGGTCAACGTCCGCGGTGGACGTCCTCGGTGATGCAGGTGGTGTCGCTGAAGACGGCGACGTTGGGATTGCCGCAGTTGTTGCTGTGCCCGGTCGCGTTCCACGCGGCGATGTTGGAGAGCAGCCCGCCGTCCACCCGCTCGCTGCCCGCCCGGTCGTGACCGGCGTGGTCGTGCTCGGACCGGCAGACCGACTTCCCCCCGACACCGCCGATGGGGGCTCCACACTGATTGGCGTGGCCCGCGCTGGTGCTGCTGCCCAGCACCGACAGGACACCGCCCGTGATGTCCTCACCGCCCGCGTCTTTGCCCGTGTGTGCGGAGGCGATGCTTCCGCCTCCGCACACGGCGGTGGCCGAAAGAGCAAGTACAGCCAGGAACTTGGCACCACGCATCAGGGTGACCGCCCCTTTTCCTTGAGTGTCCCCGAGTTGAAGCGGACCGCCCTGCGCGGTCCGCTTGCCTTAACCTCCGAAGATCGGAAAAGACACGCCTCCGCGTGAGCCACTTCCTCCGGTGGCGACGGTCATGGGTGGCGTCGGACATGCGGCGACACCTTCGCGCGCTGCGCGATTCTTTGACAAGCCCGACCCCGGGGGATCTCCCCCCGGGGTCTTTCTCTTCCTCGAGCCGACCGAGTGCTGCCGGCCCGCACGAAAACGGAAGAAACGGAAGATAGCCGTCCACTAAGTTGCCATAAAAGGGATAAAGCTCCCCTTTTGAAGGGATCTTCATCTCAATATCGACACTGGAGTTGATCTTGACCCAGGGGCAAGGTTTAGCCTTTACAACACGACATGCCTCATTTTTCACAGGAGCCCTATGCCCTACCCCCTGCCAGGGATTTGGCACCACTGAGCTAGACAGCAGGCTTCCCGCGCACAAGCCGCGCCGATCCGCCGCGTTGCCTTCACCGGCCAAGGCTGGAACATTTCTCCGTTCCGCCTTCCTCCCACCCGGGCCCCCGCACGCCGCGCCTTCGCACGCCCACGCCCTCCTTCTTCGGCCTGCTCACCCACGCATCACCCCCGTACGCCACGCGTACGTCCGACGTGTCTGGAGACACCCTTGCTTCGCAACAAAACCGCCACGCGCGGCGCTTCCCTCGTTCTCGTCACCGCCATCGCCTCCGTCACTCTGGTCACCGGCAGTGCCTTCGCCGACTCGGTGCAGTCCGACTGGAAGTCCGTCACCTCGACCGGAACCCTGGGCAAGGGCGCGGCCGCCGGCGGGCAAGTGACCCGCCAGCAGGTGCTCGAACGGGCCAGAGACTGGGCGGCCAACCGGGTCCCGTACAGCTCGAACGGGCTGAACTCGCCCTACAGCTGGTACTACGACGACGCGACCGGCGGGCGCTACCGCCAGGACTGCTCGGGCTACGTCTCCATGGCCTGGCAGCTCCAGGACAGCCACAACACGTGGTCCCTGAACGACGTGTCAACCCAGATCAAGCGGTCCGAGCTGCAGCCGGGCGACATCCTCAACAACACCGACAGCCACGTCATCATCTTCGCCGGGTGGATCGACCGGTCGGCCCAGACGTTCTACTACTACTCCGAGAGCGGCCGAAGCGTGCCGACGCAGCGGTACGTGGGCAACTTCAACGAGTCCATGCTGTCGGGCCACCCCACCAGCGGCTACCGGGCGTACAAGTACGACAAGATAGTCGACGGCCCGGTCACCGCAGAGCCGGGCGCCGAGGATACCGGTGCCACCCCGGCCGTCGCCAAGGTCACCGGCCCGTCGGACAGTGCCATCCTGGACGGGCAGGTCGCCCTCACCGCCTCGGCGGAGGAGAAGACCGGAACCCCGTCCGCCATGGAGTACTACATCGACGACAAGCTGGTGGAGACCGTCGCCAGCCCCGGCACCGAGTTCTCGATGTCGCTCGACACCACCGAGCTGTCCGACGGCGCGCACACCCTCAAGGTGCGGGCCAAGAACGCCGGCGGCCAGGCCGGCCCGATGTCGGCGGCCTCCGGCTTCTTCGTCGCCAACAAGGCGATCCCCACCAGTGCCACGGGTGACTTCGACGGCGACGGCAAGGCCGACATCGCCGTCCTCTACAACCTCGGGCAGTCGAAGTCCGGCAAGAACCTCACCAGGATCTACAAGTTCACCAACAACGGGCACGGCTTCGACGAGCCCGTCAACGCCTGGGACAACGACGACTCGGTCAACACCAGCTGGAACGCCGACAACATCAAGCTGACCATCGGCGACTTCAACGGCGACGGCAAGAGCGACCTCGCCGCCCTGTACAACTCGGGTCAGTCCACGACCGGGAAGAACCTCACCACGCTGTACGAGTTCATCAGCAACGGCAAGGACTTCAAGGCCCCGGCCAAGGTCTGGGACAACGACGACTCCACCACCGGAAGCTGGAACTGGCGGGCCAGCAAGCCGGTCGCCGGTGACTTCAACGGCGACGGCAAGGCCGACATCGGCATCCTCTACAACCAGGGTCAGGACAAGGACCGCAAGAACAACCTCACCGCCTTCCACATCCTCTACTCCTACGACGGCGGCATCCGCGGCCCGAAGCGCGTCTGGGACAACGACGACCGCACCACCGGCAGTTGGAACTGGGAGCGCAGCAAGCCGGTCGCGGGTGACTTCAACGGCGACGGCAAGGCCGATCTGGGCATTCTCTACAACGAGGGTCAGGACGGCACCGGCAACTACCGCACCGCCTTCCACATCGGCTACGGCAGCGCGGACGGCATCAACGCCCCCAAGCGCGTCTGGGACAACAACGACCGCACGACCGGCAGCTGGAACGCCGACCGCAGCAAGCCGATCGCGGCGGACTTCAACGGCGACGGCAAGGCCGACCTCGGCATCCTCTACGACAAGGGCCAGGACAAGGACGGCAACAACCAGGCCGCCTTCCACATCGGCTACGGCACGGCGGACGGCATCTCGGCCCCGAAGGTCGTCTGGGACAACAACGACCGCACCACCGGTAGCTGGAACGCCGACCGCAGCAAGCTGGTCGCGGGTGACTTCAACGGCGACGGCAAGGCCGACCTCGGCATCCTCTACAACAACGGCGAGCAGCCCAACGGCAACGGCAAGGTGACCCTCTTCAACTTCTTCGGCAACGCCTCCGGCATCTCGGGCCCGAACAAGGTCTGGGACAGCGAGAAGTTCGGCAGCTGGAACTGGTACCGCAGCGACCTCGGCTGACGCACACCCCGTAGACGCGGGGGGGGGGGGGGGGGGGGGGGGGGGGGGGGGGGGGGGGGTGGGGGGCGGGGGGGGGGGGGGGGGGGGGGGGGGGGGGGGGGGGGGGGGGGGGGGGGGGGGGGGGGGCCCCCTG
>NZ_JBVHLW010000037.1:0-56438 GCF_055558795.1 Streptomyces sp. NPDC025618
AATGTTTACCCGTAATCGGGTGACACTCGCGTTGAGCGGCACAGCCAGGCGGAATAAGCCCGGCCGTGCACAGCGTCCTCGCTGTGTTGTTGCCTTCCCGAAAGAAGGACTTTCAAAGGAACCTCATCCATCGAGATGGACGGGGTGTTTTATAGTCTGGCGTTGACTTTTGGCACGCTGTTGAGTTCTCAAGGAACGGACGCTTCCTTTGGTCCCGCTTCCGGGCCCTCTGGGCGCTTCCCTTCGGTGTTCCACCACTCTATCAGGAGTTTTTCCGCTCCCTTACCGCTCGTTTCCATGGTCACAATGGACACACGGGCACACAGAAGCGGATCCGGGAAAAGGATCATATCCGATAGGTGCCGCCCCTCGCCTTGCCAGCAGTTGACTGCGGGCCTCGGTCGTGGGCAGGGATCCGACAGTACAGCTCCCGGCGGGGCGAGGCAAATCGATTCCGGGGCCGTCCCCCGCGCATAGGAGGGGCCTCGGTGGCTGCGCCGGGTGGCCCTCGCGCGTGCGGAATCAGCAGTTCCTATGACATACGCTTCTGGCCAGCGCGCCGTCCAGGACAGGCAGTGACGGCGTGTGATGAATCTTCACCCCTGGGAGGCTTCCCATGACCACCGTGACGTCCCCTCTTGCCGGACGCGCCATCGGACTCGCGGCAGTGCCCGATCCGGTCTTCTCCGGCGCGATGGTGGGACCCGGTACCGCTATCGACCCCGTGCGTGAGCCTTCGGCCGCGGTCTCGCCCGTTGACGGCGTCATCGTCTCGCTCCACCCCCACGCGTTCGTCGTCGTCGATGCCGAGGGGCACGGCGTGCTGACGCACCTCGGCATCGACACCGTGCAGCTCAACGGCGAGGGCTTCGAGCTGCTCGTCAACAAGGGCGACACGGTCACGCGCGGCCAGGAGGTCGTGCGTTGGAACCCGGTCGCCGTCGAAGCGGCCGGCAAGTCGCCGATCTGCCCGGTCGTCGCGCTCGAGGCCACGGCCGACTCGCTCGGCGATGTGCGCGAGGACGGCGACGTCAAGGCGGGCGACCAGCTCTTCAGCTGGCAGTAGCCGGCCCCGTCCCTGAGGACAGACAGGGACGGCACGTACGACATCCACCGCGGCGGTCGAGCCGCCGCATCAACGGAGACGGGTGAAATGGAGACAACGCTGCGAGGCGTCGGCGTGAGCCACGGTGTGGCGATCGGCGAGGTGCGGCACATGGGCACGGCGGTGCTGGAGCCGCCGGCGAAGCAGATCCCGACGGACGAGGCGCCGCGCGAACAGGGCCGCGCCCGCCAGGCCGTGGAGGCTGTCGCCGCCGACCTCATCGCGCGCGGCAACCTGGCCGGTGGCGAGGCCCAGCACGTGCTCGAGGCCCAGGCCATGATGGCGCAGGACCCGGAGCTCATGGCGGATGTCGAGCGGCGCATCACCGTCGGCAGCACCGCCGAGCGCGCGGTCTACGACGCCTTCGCCGCCTACCGCGCGCTGCTCGCCAACGCGGGTGAGTACCTGGCCGGCCGGGTGGCCGACCTCGACGACGTGCGGAATCGTATCGTCGCGCGCCTGCTGGGCGTTCCGATGCCGGGCGTGCCCGACAGTGACGAGCCGTATGTGCTGATCGCGCGGGACCTCGCACCCGCCGACACCGCGCTGCTCGACCCGACCCTGGTGCTCGGCTTCGTGACCGAGGAGGGCGGGCCGACCAGCCACAGCGCCATCCTGGCCCGGGCGCTGGGCGTGCCCGCGGTCGTCGCGCTGCCGGGCGCCGGTGAGCTGGCCGAGGGCACGGTCGTGGCCGTGGACGGCAGCACGGGTGACGTCTTCGTGGAGCCGAGCGACGAGAAGCGCGCGGAGCTGACGAAGGCCGCCGAGGCGCGGAAGGCCGCGCTGGCCGCTTCGTCCGGCCCGGGTGCGACGTCCGACGGGCACAAGGTGCCGCTGCTGGCGAACGTCGGCGGTCCGGCCGATGTGCCGGCCGCGGTCGAGGCGGGTGCGGAGGGCGTGGGCCTGTTCCGTACCGAGTTCCTCTTCCTGGACGACAGCCAGAAGGCGCCGTCCGAGGCCAAGCAGGTCGAGGCGTACCGCAAGGTCCTGGAGGCGTTCCCCGAGGGCCGCGTGGTCGTGCGGGTGCTGGACGCGGGCGCGGACAAGCCGCTCGACTTCCTGACGCCGGCCGATGAGCCGAACCCCGCCCTGGGTGTGCGTGGTCTGCGCACGCTGCTGGACCACCCCGAGGTGCTGCGGACGCAGCTCACGGCGCTGGCCAAGGCCGCCGAGGGGCTGCCCGTCTACCTCGAGGTCATGGCCCCGATGGTGGCGGACCGCGCGGACGCGAAGGCCTTCGCCGACGCGTGCCGTGAGGCGGGGCTGCGGGCCAAGTTCGGCGCGATGGTGGAGATTCCCTCCGCCGCGCTGCGGGCCCGCTCGATCCTGCAGGAGGTCGAGTTCCTGTCGCTGGGCACCAACGACCTGGCGCAGTACACCTTCGCCGCCGACCGTCAGGTCGGTGCGGTGTCGCGGCTCCAGGATCCGTGGCAGCCGGCGCTGCTCGACCTGGTCGCGGCCTCCGCCGAGGCCGCGAAGGCCGAGGGCAAGAGCTGCGGTGTCTGCGGTGAGGCCGCGGCCGACCCGCTGCTGGCCTGTGTGCTGACCGGTCTGGGTGTGACCAGCCTGTCCATGGGTGCCGCGTCCATTCCTTATGTGCGCGCGACCCTGGCCAAGCACACGCTCGCGCAGTGCGAGCGTGCCGCTGCCGCCGCCCGTGCGACGGACTCCGCCGAGGAGGCCCGTGTGGCCGCGCAGGCGGTGCTGTCCGGCGAGTGAGCCGGTGACGTGGTGACACGTCGTCAGATGCGGGAGGTGCCCCGCCGGGCCGGCGGGGCACCTTTCGCGTTTCAGGCCGTGGGGCGCCCGTCTCCTTCCGTGGGCTCGGTGAGATGCAGGCCCGCGCGGTAGTCGACGCCGGGCTCGGGCGGCACCGGTTCGCCGGTCCGGGCGTCGGTGCAGTAGGCGGCGAAGACCTCCGCCTCGCTGAGCGGCCTGAGCCAGCCGTCGCGCAGGCTCCAGCCCCGGACGGTGTCGCGGCGGCCGGGCGCGGCGGTGCGCAGGACGACTCCGCCGGGCCGCTCCGTGGCGATGCCCGCTCCCAGGACCGTGCAGAACACGAGGGCGGCGGCTTCCCCGAGGCGCAGCTCGCCGCCGTCGCCGTGCTCCGCGTGGAGGACGGCGACGAGCGGGGTGGCGCCTTCGGCGGGGACGCTGCACACGAGGTGGTGCGCGCCGGGGCCGGCCGCCTCGATGAGCTGCCGCAGGGCCTGGCTGGCGCGGGCGAAGGCGGCCCGGCCGATGTCCTCCCCGCAGGAGGCGCAGTCGCCGCGGGTGAGCAGTGACGAGGCGTACTCCCATGTGGCCTGCTGCTCGGCCTCGTTGACGAGCTGGGGCAGGAGTCTGCCGATCGGCTGGCCCTCATAGGTGACGCTGGTGCCCGCCGCCGCGACCTCCGCCGTATAGCGGGTGCGGCTGGCCGGGGTGTCGGGGTCGAGGCGGGCGTCCGCGCAGAACTCCTCGTAGTCGACGGGGTCGAAGAGGGTCACGGTGGTGTGCGTGCCCTGGGCGGCGAGTGACCGCAGCAGCCCCTCCATCTGCCGCAGATACGTCGCGTGGTCGTCGAACAGGAAGGATTCGTACCGCCTCATGGCGGCGAAGTCCTGCTCGTCTGCCAGCACGGCCACCGTGCTGGGCACTTCTCGGCGCAGTGCGCGCCGCGTCGCCGGTCGTCGGTTGCCGCTGTTCCCGGTGTTCGCCATGGTTCCCCCTCAGCGCGGACGATCAATGCTCACTCACCGTAACCGGTGGCACTGACAACGCCGTTGTGCCGCGGTCGCGCACCAGGTGGCGCTGGGCGTGGCAGACGGCGGCGAGGGCGGCGCCCAGGCCGAGCCAGCCGGCCGGTCCGGTGGCGATGGCGCAGGTCATGGCCAGGGGGCCGACGCTGCGTTGGGCGGCTTGGGCGAGGCCGTGGACGCCGAGGTAGGCGCCTTGGGCGGTGGGCGGGGCGAGGGCTACGGACAGTTCCCAGGAGACGGTGGCGTGCAGCATCTCGGCGACGGTGAAGGCGGTCGCGGCGAAGGTGAGGGCGAGGGTGGCGAGCCAGGGTGTCGCGACGACGGAGGCGGCGAGGGCGGCGCCCCCGGCGAGGAAGGCCGCGCCCAGTGGGAGGAGGGTGGCGCGTGCGGCGCGCGGGGTGTTGCCGAAGCGGGCGAGGGGGACTTGGAAGCAGACGACGAGCAGGTTGTTGAGGACGAGGAGGAGGGGTACGGCCTGGTGCGGTGCGGTGGTGGCGGTCACGGTCCACAGCGGCAGCCCGATCTTGAAGACGGAGTCGTCGAGGAAGAGCAGGGTCTCGCTGGCGGTATAGGCGAGGTAACGGCGGTCGCGCCAGGGGTTGTTGTGGCCTATCGGGGTGAGTGTGGTTTCCGCGTCGGTCATGGCCTCCTGGGCCGATGGAGCGGAGGGGAGTGACGGGGCGGAGGGGATTGGCGGTTCGGCGCAGCGGAGGGTGAGGAGCGCGCAGAGGACGAAGGAGAGGGCGTCGCCGGCGAGCAGCCAGCTGTAGACGGTGGTGGTGCCCAGGGTGAGCGCGCCGGCCGCGACGAGGCCGCCGATGGCCCATCCGGTGTTGGAGACGGTGCGGTTGATGGCCTGGTAGCGGCTGCGCTCCTCCCCCGCGATGCGGGTCGCGTAGAGCTTGGTCAGGACGGCGGAGGTCCGGTCGCCGAGGCTGCCGACGGTCGCGATGGCGAGGAGGAGGCGCAGGTCGGTGGTGGCGAGGAGGCCGAGAGAGGCGAGGGCGCGTACGGCTTGGACCACGGTCAGCAGGGGGCGCAGTGGTACGCGGTCGGCCAGGAGGCCGCCGAGGGGTGGGCCCGCTATGCCGATGGCGCCCGAGAGGCCGACGAGGAGGCCGATCTCGGCGGTGTCGAGTCCCGCGACGAAGGTGAAGTAGAGGGCGGAGGTGGCCCCCCAGAGCCCCGAGCCCGCCTTGTCGGCGAAGGTGACCGCCATCATCCGGTGGCCGTCCGGTCCCCCCGGTATCCGCATGTGCTCCCCCTTGACCGAGCTATTGTATTGATACATAGTTAGATCTGTGGCAACACAATATGAGATCAGCGGTACGAACGCCAAGGAGATTTCCGCCTCCGTCGAACGGGGCGTCGCGGACGGGTCGTTGCCCCCGGGCAGCGCCCTGCCGCCCGTCCGGGCGCTGGCGGAACGGCTGGGGGTGAGTCCGGGCACGGTCGCGGCCACCTACAAGGAGCTGCGCGGCCGCGGCATCGTCCTCACGCGCGGACGCGGCGGCACGGTGGTGGCCGAGGCCCCGTCGGTCGCCTCGCGGCGCCCGCCGAAGGTCCCGGTGGGCCTGCGCGACCTGGCCGACGGCCATCCGGATCCGGCGTTCCTGCCCGACGCGGCGCCGTCCGTGCGGGTGTCGCCGGGCGCGCGTTCGCACCGCTCCTCGCCCCGGCTGCCGCACCTGGAGGAGCTGACGCGCGCGTGGTACGAGCGCGACGGCGTGCCCTGTGGCGATGTCACCTTCGCGCACAGCGCGCTGGACTGCGTGGCCCGGCTGCTCTCCGTCGAGCTGCGGCCCGGGGACGCGGTGGCGATGGAGGATCCCGGCTACCACCACCTGCTGGACCTCGTGCCGGCCCTCGGGCTGCGGTCCGTGCCGGTCGCGGTGGACGACGAGGGCATCCGTCCCGACGCGCTACGGGCCGCGGTGCGCGCGGGCGTACGGGCGGTGATCTGCAGTCCGCGGTCGCAGAATCCGTACGGCGGGTGCTTCTCGGCACAGCGGCGGGACGCCCTCGTCGAGGTTCTGGCGGAGGCACCGGACGTGCTGGTGATCGAGAACGACCACGCGGCGGAGATCGCCGGGGTGCCGCTGCACAGCCTCACCGCGGGCGGCCTGACGCGCTGGGCCCAGGTCCGCACGGTCACCAAATACCTGGGGACGGACCTGCGGTGGGCGGCGATGGCGTGCGACGCGATCACGCTGGCCCGGCACGACGGGCGGCTGCTGCTGACGTCGGGCTGGGTGAGTCACGCCTTGCAGGAGACGGTGGCGAGCCTGCTGACGGACCCCGCCGCCCAGGATCTCGTACGACAGGCGAACGCCGCCTACGCGCTGCAGCGGCGGACGCTGCTGGACGAGCTGGCGCGGCACGGGATCGCGGCGCACGGAGCGAGCGGCCTGAACGTCTGGGTGCCGGTGCGGGACGAGGCGGCGGTGATCAACGGGCTGCGGTCATCGGGGTGGTGGGTGGCCGCGGGGGCGCGCTTCCGGCTGGCGGCTGGGCCGGGGGTGCGGGTCACCGTGACCGAGCTGCTCCCGTCGGAGGCCGGGCGGTTCGCGGCGGACTTCGCGGCGGCGCTGGGGGAACGGCAGGCGACGTACGGCGGGTGAGCGGGTTTCCCCCGCCCACCCCTTCCGTGGCCGGCTGTCAGGAGGGAGCGGGTCCGTCCGTCACGCCCGCTCGCGGCCCAGCTTCTCGTAGAAGTGCAGCAGCGCGACGTTGTCGACCGAGCCGGGGTTGACCGCCTTCTCCAGGGGCGTGCCCTGGAGAAGGCGCTTGACGGGGACCTCTATCCGCTTGCCTGTGAGCGTGTGCGGGATGCCCGTGACCTCGATGACCTCGTCGGGGACGTGACGCGGTGAGAGCTGCTCACGGATGGTGCGCTTGATGCGGCCGAGGAGTTCCTCGTCCAGCGTGGCGCCGGGTGCGAGGTGGACGAAGAGCGGCATCCAATAGCCGCCGTCGGGCCGTTCGACGCCGATGACGAGGGACTCGCGGATCTCGGGGAGCCGCTCGACGGCCTCGTAGATGTCCGAGGAGCCCATGCGGACGCCCTGGCGGTTGAGGGTGGAGTCGGAGCGGCCGTGGATGACGACGCTGCCGCGCGAGGTGAGGGTGATCCAGTCGCCGTGCCGCCAGACTCCGGGGAACATCTCGAAATAGCTGTCGCGGTAGCGGCTGCCGTCGGGGTCGTTCCAGAAGCGGACCGGCATGGACGGCATGGGGGCCGCGACGATCAGCTCGCCGACCTCGTCGACGACGGGCTCGCCGTGCGCGTCCCACGCCTGGAGGTCCGTGCCGAGGCAGGGGGCCTGGAGCTCGCCGATGTGCACCGGGAGGGTGGGCACGGCGCCGGCGAAGCAGCTGCACACGTCCGTGCCGCCGCTGACGGAGGCGATCCACATGTCGGCGGCGACCTCGTCGTGGAGCCAGCGGAAGCCGTCGGGGGGCAGCGGTGAGCCCGTGGTGGCCACGCATCTGACGCGGGAGAGGTCGAAGTCGGGGCCCGGGTGGACGTCGGCCTTGCGGCAGGCCATCACATAGGCGGCGGAGGTGCCGAAGAGCGTGGCTCTGGTGCGCTCGGCGACGCGCCACTGGGCGGCGGTGTCGGGGTGGCCGGGGCTGCCGTCGTAGAGCACGACGGTGGCGCCCACCAGGAGGCCGGAGACGAGGAAGTTCCACATCATCCAGCCGGTGGAGGTGTACCAGAAGAAGCGGTCGCCCGGGCCCAGGTCGCAGTGCAGGGCGAGCTGCTTGACGTGCTCGACGAGGATGCCGCCCTGGGACTGCACGATGGCCTTGGGCAGACCGGTGGTGCCCGACGAATAGAGCACCCACAGCGGGTGGTCGAAGGGGACCTGCTCGAAGACGGGCTCCACCGTGCCGCAGGTGAGGGCGTCCCACTCCAGCGCGCCCTCCGGGGCCGGGGTGCCCAGCAGCGGGATGTGCACCACGGCGCGCACCGTGGGCAGCCCCGCCCGCAGCTCGGTGACGGTGTCGGCCCGGTCGTGGCGCTTGCCGCCGTAGTGATAGCCGTCGACGGTGAACAGCACGACCGGCTCCACCTGCTGGAAGCGGTCGAGGACGCTGCGGGCCCCGAAGTCGGGGGCGCAGGAGGTCCAGACGCCGCCGACGGCCGCGGTGGCGAGCAGGGCGACAACGGCCTGCGGGATGTTGGGCACATACGCGCTGACGCGATCACCGGGACGGACCCCGAGCCGGCGGAGCTCGGCGGCCAGCGAGCCCACCTGGGCGCGCAGCTCGGCCCAGGTCACCGGGCGCGGGTCGTGCGTCTCGTCGGTGTGCAGCAGGGCCGGCTCATGGGCGCGGGCGGGGTCCTCGGCGGTGCGCAGCGCGTGCTCGGCGTAGTTGAGCGTGGCGCCGGGGAACCATACGGCGCCGGGCATCGCGGGATCGGCGAGGACCCTCTCGTACGGGCTGGAGAAGCGCACGTCGCACCACTCGGTGACGGCCTGCCAGAAGCGCTCCAGCTCCGCCACCGACCAGCGGTGCAGGGCGGCATAGCTCGCGGCGGGGTCGCCGGGGGCGGGGGCGGGCGCGCCGTGGTGCTCGGCGGCCCAGCGGTGGAAGCGGGTGACCTGTGCGCGGGCGACGCGGTCCTCGCCGGGGCTCCAGAGGGGCTCCGGTCGGTCGGCGGGCTGCGGTGCGGTGGTCATCGTGGCTGCTCCCGGCTGTACGCGTCGTGGGCGTCGCCGCGCACGCCGTCTGGGTGCCGTGCGTGACGCGGCTGAGCAGGACGATGCCATGTGATCGACTCGGGCACCAGCCCTGTGGATAACCCGTGAGCGGGCCCACTGGTGTCCGGTGGATCCCCGGGGGGTGAACGAGTGTTGAACGGAGCGCCGCCCCGAGGGCGGCGGTGGCAGGCTGAGCAGCATGGATGCGCGTGATCTGCGGCGGTTAGTGAATACGGTCGGGACGGCACGGGGCCTGCGGTCCCTGCGGTGGGCCTGGCGCAGGCGGTGGGCGGACGCGGCGGGTCTGCCCCGGCGGGGCGCGGAGCGGGCGCGGGTGCCGGGGGCCGTGCGGGGGGCCGAGCCGCTGCCGGGCGGCGGGGTGGTGCGGTTCGCGCGGTCGTCGCTGCGGGTGCGGGTGGCCGTGGGCGGCGCGGTGTTCTGCGGCTGGGACGGCGCGGAGCCGGAGCCGTCGTACGCCTTGGCGGGACAGGTGCCGGAGGCGGACGAGCGCGCGGTGCTGGAGCCGGACACCGACGGCGGCTGGCGGGTGGTGTCCGAGCGGGTCCTGGTGGTGGTGGGGCGCCACGGCTCGGTGGAGGTGCGGACGCCGGGCGGGGTGGTGCTGCGGCGCGATCTGCCGCCGCGGTGGTGGGAACCGGTGGATCCGGCGGCCCGGGAGGCGGTGGAGGCGCGGTGGACGCAGCGGTCGGAAGTGGCGGCCGACGCGCGGTTCTTCGGCCTGGGGGGCAGGGCGGCGGGACCCCGGCTGCGGGACGGTGCGTACCGCCTGTGGAACACCGACCCCGGCGGCGCCTTCGAGCCCGGTGACGATCCGCTGTACATCACGATGCCCGTGCAGTTGGTGGTCGCGGACGCGGGTACGCATCTGGCCTTCCACGACAACACCTGGGACGGCCGGGTGACGTTGCGCGAGGGCGAGGAGGGCGCGGGGTCGGGTCACGACCGGCCGGGGAGCTGCGAGGTGCGGATGGAGGGCGGTCCGCTGCGCTCCTGGGTGGTGGTGGGCACGCCCGCGCGCGTGCTGCACACCTGGTCCTCGCTGACGGGGTCCCCGGCCCTGCCGCCGGCCTGGGCGCTCGGCCCGCAGCACGCGCGCTGGGGGTTCGGCAGTGAGCGGGAGGTGCGCAGGGTCGTCGCGGGGTACCGGGAGCGCGGGCTGCCGCTGTCCGCGGTGCACCTGGACATCGATCACTATCAGGGGCATCGCGTCTTCACGGTGGACCGGCAGCGGTTCCCCGATCTGCCCGGTCTGGCGGCCGAGTTGCGGGAGCAGGGGGTGCGGCTGGTGTCCATCGTGGATCCCGCCGTGCGGGCCCGGCCGGGGGTCGCGGTGTACGACAGCGGCACGGCGGCCGGTGCGTTCGTGCGGGACGCGCGCGGGCGGGAGGTGCGCGGCGAGGTGTGGCCCGGTGAGTCCGTCTTCCCCGACTTCACCGATCCCGGGGTCCGCGAGTGGTGGGGCGGGCTGTACGCGGAGCGGCTGGCACAGGGCTTCTCCGGGGTGTGGCACGACATGAACGAGCCGGTGTCGTTCGCGGCGTTCGGCGATCCGTCGCTGCCGCGTTCCGCCCGGCACTCGCTGGAGGGCCGCGGAGGTGATCACCGTGCGGCGCACAATGTGTACGGGCTGACCATGGCGCGCGCGGGTTACGAGGGGCTGCGCGGACTGCGGCCGGAGGAGCGTCCGTTCCTGTTCTCCCGGTCGGGCTGGGCGGGCATGCAGCGCTACGGCGGCACGTGGTCCGGTGATGTGGCGACGGGCTGGCCGGGGCTGCGCGCGTCACTGGCGCTGGTCCTGGGGCTGGGGCTGTGCGGAGTGCCGTATTCGGGCCCGGACGTCGGCGGTTTCACCGGTCATCCGTCGCCGGAGCTCTTCCTGCGCTGGTTCCAGCTGGGCGCGTATCTGCCGCTGTTCCGTACGCACGCGGCGCACGACGCGGGCCGCCGGGAGCCGTGGGAGTTCGGGCCGGAGGTGCTGGAGCACGCGGGTGCGGCGCTGCGGGAGCGGATGCGGCTGTTGCCGTATTTCGTGACGCTCGCGCATCTGGCCCAGCGCACGGGCGCGCCGTATGTGCGGCCGGTGTGGTGGCGTTCACCGGAGGACCGTGCCCTGCGTGACTGCGAGGACGCGTTCCTGCTGGGTGATTCGCTGCTGGTGGCGCCGGTGCTGGAGCAGGGCACCGACCGGCGGGCGGTGCGGCTGCCGCGCGGCCGGTGGTACGACACGGTGACGGGGCAGGCGCACGAGGGGCCGGGGCAGGTGCTGCTGGACGCTCCCCTGGCGCGCCTCCCGGTGCTGGCGCGGGCGGGTTCGGTGATCCCGGTGACCGGGGCGGACGGCGGGGTGGAGCTGGAGGTGTGGGCGCCGGCGACCGGCCGTACGGGCGGCGGGGTGCTCGTGCCGGACACGGGTACGGGGTGGGCCGCGCCGTCGGTCGTGCGCTTCACGACGCGGCTGCGCGACGGTGTCGTCGAGGTGGAGCGGGAGGGGGCGGAGGATGTGGGCTATCCGGTGCGGGTGCGAGGTGAGGCGGGCGGCGCTCTCCTCCGGCCCGCCCGTTCCCGGGACCGGAGTTCGGCGCCGGAGGCGCCGTAAGGGGCCCTTCCGTGCGCGCCCGCGCTCTGCTATCTGGAAACGTCATGTCGAGATTCTCCGCAGCCCTGCGCGCCCTCGCTCTCCCTCTGGCCGGCCTCGTGGCGCTCTCCGCCGCCCCCGCCGCGCACGCCCGGCCGGTGGAAGCCGGACCGCCCGCCGGTTTCGTGGCACTGTCCGACGTCGATCCGACGATCCTCCAGGAGGTGCGGTACACCACCGCGCACAACTTCACCGGCCACCGTGTCGACGGCTACCGGCGCCCCGTGTGTCTCCTGACCCGTCAGGCCGCCCAGGCGCTGCACCGGGCGCAGCGCGCCCTGCTGCCGCGGGGTTACAGCCTCAAGGTGTACGACTGCTACCGGCCGCAGCGTGCGGTCGACGACTTCGTGGCCTGGGCGAAGGATCTCGCGGACGAGCGGATGAAGGGGGAGTTCTATCCCCGGGTGGACAAGTCGCGGCTTTTTGACGACGGTTACATCGCCGCGAAGTCCGGGCACAGCAGGGGCAGCACGATGGACCTGACGCTGGTGCGGCTGCCCGCCCGGCCGACGCGTCCGTACCGCCCGGGTGAGCGGCTGGTGCCCTGTTACGCGCCGCAGGAGCGCAGGTTCCCCGACAACTCCGTCGACATGGGGACGGGGTTCGACTGCTTCGACACCCTCGCGCACACGCTGGATCCCAGGGTCGGTGGTGCGCGGCGCGATCACCGGCTGCTGTTGAAATCCACGATGGAGCGGGCCGGTTTCGTCAATCTGCCGGAAGAGTGGTGGCACTACACGCTCCGCGGGGAGCCGTTCCCCGACACCTATTTCGACTTTCCCGTGGGGTGACGGCGGCGCTTGACGCTCCCATACGCCAGGTGAACACTGCCCGTTCGAACAGTGTGGGCCAGCGCAGTCCTCCGAGGAGACGCCATGACGGGCTCGTACGTCGCCGCGATCGACCAGGGCACCACCTCCAGCCGCTGCATCGTCTTCGACCGGGACGGGTCGGTCGTGGCCGTGGACCGGCGTGAGCACCGGCAGATCTTTCCCCGGCCGGGCTGGGTGGAGCACGACGCGGCCGAGATCTGGGCGAAGGTGCGCGCCGTGGTCGCGGGCGCGCTCGCGGCGGCGGGGCTGCGGGCGGAGGAGCTGAGCGCGCTGGGCATCACCAACCAGCGGGAGACGACGGTCCTCTGGGACCGTTCGACGGGCAAGCCGGTGCACAACGCCGTCGTCTGGCAGGACACCCGGACGGCCGCGCTCTGCCACGACCTGGGCGGCGCGGACGGGCCCGATCGCTTCCGGGAGACGACCGGGCTGCCGCTGGCCAGTTATTTCTCCGGGCCCAAGGTGGCCTGGCTGCTGGAGCACGTGCCGGGGCTGCGGCGGCGGGCGGAGAACGGGGAGATCGCGTTCGGCACCGTCGACTCCTGGCTGATCTGGAATCTGACGGGCGGCACGGACGGCGGGGCGCACGTCACCGATGTGACGAACGCGGGGCGCACCCTGCTGATGGATCTCGGCACCCTTCAGTGGGATCCGGCGATCCTGGCCGAGCTGGGCATACCGGAGGCGGTGCTGCCGGAGATCCGGTCCTCGGCCGAGGTGTACGGGAGGGCGGTGGGTCCGCTGGCCGGGGTGCCGGTCGCGTCGGCGCTGGGTGATCAGCAGGCGGCGCTGTTCGGGCAGACCTGCTACGGGGTGGGCGAGGCCAAGAACACGTACGGCACGGGCAGTTTCCTGCTGCTCAACACGGGTGAGCGGCCGGTGCCGTCGAAGAACGGGCTGCTGACGACGGTCGGTTATCAGCTCGGCGGGGAGGCGCCCGTCTACTGCCTGGAGGGGTCGATAGCGGTCACCGGCGCGCTGGTGCAGTGGTTCCGCGATCAGCTGGGCCTCATCCGCTCCGCCGACGAGATCGAGCCGCTGGCGGCGAGCGTGCCGGACAACGGCGGCGCGTATGTCGTGCCCGCCTTCTCCGGGCTGTACGCCCCGCACTGGCGCTCCGACGCCCGTGGTGTCATCACGGGGCTGACCCGCTACGTCACCAAGGCGCACCTGGCGCGGGCGGTGCTGGAGGCCACCAGCTGGCAGACCCGTGAGGTCGTGGACGCGATGTTCCAGGATTCCGGGGTGCCGATCGCCTCGCTCAAGGTGGACGGCGGCATGACGGCCAACTGCCTGCTGATGCAGCACCAGGCCGATGTGCTGGGGGTGCCGGTGATCCGGCCCGTGGTCGCCGAGACGACGTGCCTGGGCGCCGCGTACGCCGCCGGGCTCGCCACCGGTGTGTGGGGCGGCCTGGACGAACTGCGGGCGCACTGGCGGCAGGACGCGGAGTGGACGCCCCGGATGGACGCGGCGGAGCGGGAGGGCGAGTACGGGCGCTGGCGCAGGGCCGTGGAGCGCAGCTTCGGGTGGCTCGACGAGGGCACCTAGGGGGAGGGCGCCTGGGGGAGAGTCTGCGGAGCGTCTCGTTCCGTGACGCCGGTGGCGATGGCGTGTTCGACGACGGAGATCAGGACGTGCTTCACGGACTCGCGTTCGCGGGCGTCGCACATGACGACCGGCACGCCCGGGTCGAGGTCGAGCGCCTCGCGCACGTCGCTCTCGGGGTAGCGGTCGGCGCCGTCGAAGCAGTTGACGGCGAGGGTGAAGGCGATGCCGCGCCGTTCGAAGTAGTCGACGGCCGCGAAACAGTCGGCGAGGCGGCGGGTGTCGGCGAGGACGACGGCGCCCAGGGCGCCCTGGGCGAGCTCGTCCCACAGGAACCAGAAGCGGTCCTGGCCGGGTGTGCCGAAGAGGTAGAGGACCAGGTCCTCGCGGAGGGTGATCCGGCCGAAGTCCATGGCGACGGTGGTGGTGTGCTTGGTCTCGACTCCCGTGAGGTCGTCGACCGGGCGCCCGGCCTCCGTGAGCGTCTCCTCCGTGCGCAGGGGCCGGATCTCGCTGACCGCGCCGACCATGGTGGTCTTGCCCGCGCCGAAGCCGCCGGCGACGAGCAGCTTGAGGGCGAGCGGGGCGGTGCGGGTGGGTGTCATGGCGGCCCCCTTCGGGGGTGATCGTTCCGCATCGGTCGTGATCACGACAAGTTTTTGGACTCCCCCGGTGGACGGCGCGCCCGCCGCCTTCGCGTGCGTCCCGGTGTCCCCGGCCGCCGCACGGTGTGCGGCGGCCGGGCCGTCACAGCGTCCGGAGGGCGTCGATGACGTCCCTGAGGACGGTCTCGTCGGGGAGCTCCGCCGGTGGCACCGGGCGGGTGACCCGGACGAGTCCCGCCTCCAGCAGGTCTCCGACGAGCACCCGCAGCACGCCGACCGGCAGGTCGAGCTCGGCGGCCAGCTCCGCCACGGACTGCGGGCGCGTGCGCGAGAGTTCGACGATGTCGAGGTGCTCGGGCGAGAGCGTCCGGTCCGCGAGGGCGTGCGCCGCGCCGGACGGACCGGCGAGGGACTCGTCGGCGATGATCACCGCGATGAGGTCGAGTTCACCGCCGTCCGCGCCGCGGGTCCGGCCGCGGGTCATGGCGTACGGGCGGACCACCGGGCCCGCCGCGTCGTCGTACCACCGCACCGCGGCGTGTGCGTCCGCGGCGGTGCGGTGGCCGTCGTCCCCGGTCATGCCGGCCGTCACCCGTCGGCGGCCACGCCGGTCCGCGGAGCGGTGGCCAGGTGCGCGCCCACGCGCTTGACGAGCAGCGTCATCTCATAGGCGACCAGGCCGATGTCGGAGTCGGCGTCGGCGAGCACGGCGAGGCAGCTGCCGTCGCCGGCGGCGGTGACGAACAGGAAGGCGTTGTCGAGTTCGACGACGGTCTGGCGGACCTGGCCGGCGTCGAAGTGCCGGCCCACGCCCTTGGCCAGGCTGTGGAAGCCGGAGGAGACGGCAGCGAGGTGCTCGGCGTCCTCGCGGGAGAGCCCCTGGGACTTGCCGGTGGGCAGGCCGTCGCCGGAGAGCACCAGCGCCTTGCGCACCGTGCCGACGCGCTCGACCAGGTCGTCGAGCAGCCAGTTCAGGTCACCGGCGGCTGCCGGCCGCCGCTCGTGCGTGCCGGCCGGTGTGCCGTCGGTGCCGGTGGTGCGTATCGCGGCCTTCGGTGCGGTCATGGACCGTCCCCCTCGTGTGTGGTTCCTGGTGCTGTGGTTCTCATGCCGGTTCCATGATCCTCCCGCCCGCGCTGCCAGCCGCGCTGGAGGGCCGCCATGCGGGCCCGTACCTCCTCGGCGTCGCGCTCCGCTTCCGCGGCGGAGCCGTGCGCGGGGGCGTCCCGCGGCCGGCGGACGGGGCCGCTCCGCAGCTGTGGGGCGAGGCTGGCCTGGCGTACGCGCCGGGGCAGCCCGCCGGTCGGGGTGCGCTCGTCGTCGGCGTCCGGGCCGCCGCCGTCGGCGATCAGGGCGGGGGGTCTGCGGCGGGGCAGCGGCTGCGGTCCGTCGCCCGCCAGGTGGTGCTGTGCCTCGCCGTCGTCGGGCCCGGTGTCGAACGGGCAGAGCGGAAGCTCCGGTTCGGCCGTGGCGTGCCGGTGCCGTCCGGGCAGCGGGGCTCCGCCGGGCGCGGCGAGCGCCGAGAGCGGCGACAGGGGCGTCGTCGGCCGGTCCTTCGGCAGCTCCCGCGCCCCGGTGTCCTCGTCGTCCGGTGCCGCGCCCTTGCCCGCGGCGGTGAGCAGCGCGAGGGGGACGAGGACGACCGCGGTGGTGCCGCCGTACGGGGAGGGCTGGAGCGAGACCTTCACGCCGTGGCGGCGGGCGAGCCTGCTGACGACGAACAGGCCGAGGCGGTCGGTGTCGGACAGCTCGAACTCGGGAGTCTCGGCGAGCCGGAGGTTGGCTTCGAGCAGGAGGTCCGGTGCCATGCCGAGTCCGCGGTCGTGGATCTCGATCGTGAAGCCGTTGGGGACCCGCTCCCCCAGCACCTGGACGCCGGTGTGCGGCGGGGAGAAGACGGTGGCGTTCTCCAGGAGTTCGGCGAGGAGGTGGGTGAGGTCGCCGACGGCCGGGCCGTGCACGGCGAGGCGGGGCAGGCGGCGCACCTCGACGCGTTCGTACGCCTCGACCTCGGCGACCGCGGCCCGTACGACGTCCATCAGGGGGACCGGCCTGCGCCACTGGCGGGCGGGGGCGGCGCCCGAGAGGATGACGAGGCCCTCGGCGTGGCGGCGCATGCGGGTGGTCAGGTGGTCGAGGCGGAAGAGGTCGGCGAGTTCGTCGGTGTCCTCGGTGCGGCGCTCCATGGCGTCGAGGAGGGTCAGCTGGCGGTGCAGCAGCACCTGGCTGCGGCGGGCGAGGTTGACGAAGACGTCGGAGACGCCGCGGCGCATGTCGGCCTGTTTGACGGCCGCTTCGACGGCGGCGCGCTGGAGGGTGTTGAGCGCCTGGCCGACCTGGCCGAGTTCGTCGGGGCCGAAGTCGCGGCGGGGCGCCTCGGCGTCCACGTCGATCTGTTCGCCCGCGGCGAGGCGGCGCATCACGGCGGGCAGCCGTACGCCCGACGCCTCGTGTGCCTCCTTGCGCAGGGCGCGCAGGTCCCGGACGAGGCCGCGGCCGACCTTGAGGGAGATGACGAGCGAGCAGACGAGGGCGGCGAGCCCGAGGACGCCCGCGGCCGCGGCCTTGACGAGGACGACGGTGGCGGCGGGCTGGACGCGGTCCGCGTAGCGGTCGATGGCCTGGGTGCCCATCCGGCCGAGCTCGTCGAGGACCGTGCCGGCGGCGGAGTTCCAGCGCTGGGGGTCGACGGCGTGCGGGGCGCGGTCCGCGCCCGCGAGGACGACGGTGTCCTCGGTGGAGCGCAGGGTCTCGGCGGTGCTGCCGCGCCAGTAGTCCTCGTAGATCTTCTGGTCCGCGAGCGGCATGACGGCGAGGCTGGTGCTGTAGAGGACCTGGCGTTCGGCGACGCGGTCGGAGAAGGCGCGCAGGTCCTGGCGGCTCATGCTGCCGGCGGTGAGCGCGGAGGCGAGGAGGGCGTCCTCGCGGGAGAGGGCCTCACGGGCGCGGGCGATGTTGACGAGCGCGCGGCCCTGCTTGTCGAGCTCGGCGTCCTGGAGGGCGCTGAGGGTGCTGAGGAACGCGTAGTAGGGCTCGACGAGTTCGTTGTACGCGAGGAAGGCGCCGTGCCGGCTGATGGTGTCGTCCTCGGCTCTGCGACGCACGCTGTCGAGGTCGCCGAGGCTCTTCTCGATGGCGGTGAAGCGGGCCGCGGCCTGGGAGGTCAGTTCGCCGCGGACGTCGCCGTCGGCGCCGGAGCGCAGGGCGGCGACGGCCTTGTCGGTGGTGCGCTGCCGTGCGCGCAGGTCGGCGAGGGCGTCGGAGCGGCGGGGGTCGGCGAGGTGGACGAGGGTCTGGCGGCGTTCCTGCTGGAGGGCGCGGACCATGTCCTCCGCGGGGTAGCCGACCTTGCGCATGACGTCGGCGACGGTGAGCAGCTGGGCCGCCTCGCTGCCGGTGATCACGGTGGCGAAGGCCCAGAGGGCGGTCAGCGACACCATCGGCACGAGCAGCAGCGCCACGATCTTCCGGCGGATCGACTTCCCGCGAAAGCGCATGGCCTCCCCAACGTCAATCCCGGCGCCCCGGGGTGGTGTTCCGACAACAATGCGGCGTGAGCCTACTACTGCGTGGTACGGGTCTCGAAGGCCAGTGCGGGGGCCGAATCGCGGGTGTGGCGGCGGCGGGTCCCTTGTTGTCCGGTGATTCCAGGACTTTTCGGCCTGGCTGGATTGCTCTCCCCATGGGAACCTTTGGGCACCGTCGTTCGCTCTTCATGCAGGGGACCGGTGTCAGCACGGGGGCGGTTCGGGTGGCGTTATGCCCGGCCCCTCTCCTTTTGATCCCGTTCGGTCCCTCTGGTGAGCGTCTTTTGGCAGCAGCCCCACAAGGGCGGCCACTGGGGGAGGTGAGCGGTCATGGACCCGAATCGCGACATCCCGTCGCACCGGAGCCGCCCGCTGTGGGTCGAGGAGCCGGCGCGCCGGCCGCGGATGCCGGATCCGGTGCGCACGGCGGCGGTGCGCGCGGCCCTGATCGGCGCGGTGACGCTGGTGGAGGCGATGGTCGCCGCGCTGTTCGCGCTGGCCGGTTCGTGGCTCGCGCTGCCCGCGCTGCTGTGTGTCCTGGCGAGCGTGGTGGCGGCGACGTGGGCGGTGCTGGATGTGTGGGTCACGCGGCAGGTGTGGCGGCAGCGCCATGGTGTGGTCTCCGTGCCCAGCAGTTCGGCCCGTCCGGTGCGCCGGGCCCGCCGCCCCCGCTTCCCCTGATCGTCAACTGCCGGGTAGGTTCGGCAGTTGACGGGCGTACGCCGCCGGTCGGGGCGGCCGGGTGGAATGGGGGCGGCACGATGGTGGAGCGTGAGCAGGCGGTGCACCGCATTCCGGAAGTCCTGCGGGACAGCGGGTGGACCGTCTGCCTGGTCGGCGAGGAGCAGTCGGGCAAGCTCGCCCAGGTGACCGCGGGTCTGCGGCGCCGCCCGGACGGCTCGGGCTCCGGCAAGCTGATCACCTCCGGCTTCTCCTACTGGGGCCTGGAGTCGACCGTGGCCTGGGCCCACGCGTGCAACGACCTGTACTACCCGGTGATGCGCGAGAGCATCGCCTCCTTCAGCCGCCGCTGGCGCGGCATGGGCGAGCTGCTGCCGGAGGGCCCCCTGCACTATGTGAGCCTCGGTCCCGGCACGGGCCAGAAGGACCAGGCCCTGCTGCGGTCGCTCGACGGCCGCGGCCGGTGCGGCTGTTACATCCCGGTGGACGTGAGCGCCGAGATGCTGCGCCTCGCGCAGCGCGAGGCGCTCCAGCACCTGCATGTGCCGGTGGCCGATGTGCTGCCCGTGCAGCTGGATTTCTCCCTGCCCGCGAATCTCGACCGGCTGAGCACGCTGATCCGCCGCACGGTGGGCGAGGAACCGGTGGTCTATTCACTGCTGGGCAACACACTCGCCAATTTCGACAGCGACACCCAACTGCTGGCGCTGCTCGGCGAGAAGCTGCTGCGCCCGCAGGACCGCTTCCTGCTGGAGGTCGCGAGCACGGCCGGGCAGGACGAGCCCGCGGCCCGCGCGGCCGCCCAGGAGTACGAGAACAGCCCGCGCTTCCGGGAGTTCGTCACCAGCGCGCTGATGCAGTACACGGACCTCCAGATCGATCTCAACAGCATCACGTACGAGGGGCTCGTCGAGGACGACCGGGCGCTGCTGATCAAGGTGGTCTACCACAACCGCACAGGGGCGACGCTGGAGCTGACGCTGCCCGACCGCAGCACCGTGCCCTTCCCCGACCAGGACACCATCCGGCTGCTCCTCAGCCGGAAGTACACCCTGAGCGGCCTGGAGAAGATGCTGGTGGACGCGCGGCTGACCAAGGTGGGCGAGACGCACGAGACCGGACACACCGCCTTCGACCGGCCCGCGTTCGGGATGGCCCTGCTGCTGCTCCAGTCCGGTGACGCGCCCCGGCCGGGGCGGGCCATAGGGCCCAATCCGTTCGGCGACTGAGACGACTGAGGCGACTGAAACGGCCCGGCGGCCACAGCAGGCTGAAGGCCCCTTATGTTCCGGTGATGTTCCGGCCCCCTTGGGACGCTCGATAGGACACCTGATGGGTATCGTCAGCCGGCTCAGCCGGCAGTTCTTCGCTGCCGCCACCATCGCCTGCCTGCTGACCGCGCTCGGCATCTGCGTCTGGTGGGTGTGCGTCGCCCAGGGCCAGGGCAGCCACTTCGAGCCGGCCACCTCCGGGCTCGCGCTGGTCGCGGCCATCACCGGGGTGTACGCGGAGCGGCGGGCCGCCGCCCGGGAGCGGCGCGCGCAGGCGCTCTACGCCCTCGCCGGCGAACTGGTGAAGAACACCGAACTGCTCGACGGCGAGGGCTTCGCGCCCCTGGACCCCGAGGCGCCCAAGGCCCGCGTCTATCCCCGGCTGGTGCAGTCCGCGACCGACGCCGCGCTGGTGTCCGGGGTGTTCTCCGAGCCGGGTCACGACGAGCTGATCGCCCTGCTGCACCACTGGCGGGACGCCGTGCACGACTTCAACCGGCGGCTGGATCTCACCGAGCTCCGCACCTACGTGGGGGCCGTGCCGCCCGAGGAGTTGCTGGCGATCGACGCGGCGATGCACCGGGAGGGCGGCCAGCTGGACAGGGTGCGGAGCTTGCGGCTGCGCGTGGCGGCCCTGCTGCGGGAGCGGTACGGGGAGGGGGCGCGCTCGCTTTCCCCCTCCCCGTGACCGGGCTCCTCCTGCCCCGCCGGCCAAGCCGCCGGTCACGCCCCCGCCGGCACCGGCTCCTCCTCCGCCGGGCGGCGGTACATGCGGGTGGCCGTGATCTGCCCGTGCACCTGCTCCTCGTCCGGGTTCTGCTGCTGCGGCAGGCCGGGGCGCAGGTGTTCCTCCACGCTGATGTACTTCAGGCCCGCCCGGAGGTCCGCGTCGTTGCGCAGCCGGATGACCAGCGGGAACTCCGCCAGGGCCGTGGTGTCGAACAGGCCGGTGGTGTAGAGCAGCTGGACGCCCAGCGCGTCCGCGACGGCCCGCTGGAGCTCCAGCAGATACGTGGCGTTGGCGCGGCCGATCGGGTTGTCCAGGAACAGCGTGCCCGCGTACCGCTGCTTGTCGCGGCCGCGGTCGTTGCTGCGCAGGGCCGCCATGGTGCAGTACAGCGCGATGGCCGCGGTCAGCAGCTGTCCGCCGGAGAAGACGTCTCCCATCTGGCCGACCGACACCCGCTCGGCGCGCAGCACCGCGTCCGGCTTGAGGATCTCGACGGCGACGCCGCGCGGCTGCAGTGCGGCGGCGACGCCCCGCAGCAGCAGGGACATCCCGTCGCGCCGCAGGTCGGAGTTGCGCTTGACCGCGGAGCGGGTCGCCTCGTCGATGACCTCGCCGAGGCGCTCGGTGAGCGTGGCCTGGTCGGGGTCCTCGAAGCGGATGCGCAGGAACTCCTGGCCGGACCACTCCCCCAGGCCCTCGGGCAGCCGGGAGAGCCGCTGGGCGGAGCGCAGGGTGGTGAGCGAGGACTCGACGAGTCCGCGCAGCCGGTCGACGATGCTGTCGCGGTTGCGCTCCAGCTGCTCCAGCTCGTCGGTCAGCACCCGCAGCCGGGGCGCGAACGCCTCGGCCCAGGCGGCCGCGTGCTCGGGCAGGGCCGCGGCGGGCAGCTCGCGGATCTGCTGGCGGGCGGGGGTGCGCACCTGCTCGTAGCGGGTGGAGTTGGCGTGCCGCACGAGGATGTCACTCGCCTCGCGGACCGCGGCCTCGGCGGCCGAGAGCTCTCCGGCGCAGCCGCGCAGGGAGCGGCGGGCCTCGCCCGCGGCCTGCCGGGCCTCCTCCAGGGAGCCCCTGTAGGGCTCGGGCTCCTCGGCGTCCTCCTCGGGGGTGTTGTCTCGCAGGAGGTCGCGCAGGAGGGCCGCGGTGTCGTCGAAGCCGGTGGCGGCGTCCTCGGCGGCGCGGTGGGCGCGCAGCAGGTCGCCGTGCGCCCTGCGGGCGGCCTCCAGCGCGTCGGTGCGCGCGGCGAGTTCGGCGGTGGCGGTGCGCAGCAGTTCCTTGGCCCGGTCGGCGTCGGCGGGCACGAGCTCCTCGGGGAGCTCGGTGTGCGCGTCGCCTTCGGCGGGTGCCAGGCGCTCGGCCTCGCCGCGGAGGCGGCCGAGCTGCTCGCTCGCGGTGGAGGCGCGGGTCTCCAGCATCTGGACGAGCTGTTCGGCGCGGGCGGCCGCGGCCTGGCGGGAGGGGCCGTCGGCGCCGTCGGTGCCCTCCAGGAGCTGGGCGGCGCGGGTGCGGACCTTGTTGGTGAGGCGGTCGAGTTCGGCGCGGGCGGCGCTCTCGTCGCTCTCGGCGCGGGCCTGTTCGGCGCGCAGGTCGGCGCCGACGCCGACCTTCTCGTAGAGCTGGGACGCGGCGCGGTAGGCCTCGCGCAGGGCGGGCAGGGAGGCGGTGGGCGGCTCCACGGCGTCGGAGACGTCGTCGGGGGCGCCCGCGATCTCGGCGCGCTCGGCGCGCAGCGCGCGGGCGGTGCGGCGCGCGTCGTCGGCCGCGCGCTGGGCGGCGCGGCGGTCCTCGTCGGCCGCGCGGGCCCGGTCCACGTACGCGGCGGCGCGCTCCTCGGACTCGGCGGCCTCCTCCGCCAGTTCGCGCAGGCGGATCTGCCAGGAGGCGCGCTCGCGGAGCCGGTAGGCGAGTCCGGCGAGGGCGTCGGCGACGCGGCGGGCGCGGGCGGCGACCTCCTGGCGCTCGTCGCGCACCCGGGCCGCCTCGGCGGCGCTCTCCTCGGCCTCGGCGCGGGCGGTGCGCAGCTCGGCCAGCTGCTCGTGGGCGGTGTCGGCGGCCGTGCGGGCGCGCTCGGCCTCGGCGGCGAGCTCGGCGAGGCGGCCGGCCGGGCAGCCCGCGCGCCACGAGGTCAGCCGGGCGGCGAGGGTGCGGTCACCGGCGAGGCGTGCCGCTATGGCGCGGATCTCCTCGTCCCGGGCCGTGGCGCGGGCACGCAGCGCGTGGCGCTCGTCGTCGGCGGCGCGCTCGTCGTGCATGGCGGGGTTCGGCGGCACGAGGAAGACGCCGGAGCCGCCGGGGTCCTGGGCGTCGCGCGCGGGCGGCGGGGCGAGCAGGGCGGCGGCGGTGCCGACGGCGACGGCGGAGCGCGGCAGCAGCGAGGCGGCGCCGAGGACTTCGCGGGCCCGGGTGTGCGAGTCGGCGTCGGTGATGACGACGCCGTCGACGAGTTCGGGGCGGGCGGCGAGCACGGCGGCGTGGTCGGCCGGGTCGACGGCCTGGGCGAGGTAGCGCCAGCCGGGCAGGGCGGGGATGCCGTGCTCGCCCAGGTACTCCACGGTGGCCAGCACGTCGGCGCTGGGGGGCAGCAGTCCGCCGTCGCCGAGCGCGCCCAGGATCCGGGCGTCGTCGGCGGCGGCGGTGCGCAGGTCGAACATCTGCCGTTCGGAGATGGCGACGCTCTCGTCGAGCATCTCGCGCAGGGCGTCGGCGTTGCGGTCCACCTCCTCGGCGGTGAGGGGGCCCGTCGCCTGGCGGCGCGCGCCGTCGGACGCGCCCGCGGCGGTTCCGCTTCCGGGGCCGGTGCCCTCGGCGGAGCGGCGCGGGGCGGGCGGGCGTTCGCCGCTGCCGCTCTCCTGTCCGGGGGCGGCGCCGCGCTGGCCCGGCACCTGGCCGGAGGCCACCGGCTCGGGCAGGCCCAGCAGTTCGATGAGCCGCTGCTCGGCGCCGAGGGCTTCGGCGGCGCGGCGCTCGGCGTCGTAGGCCGCTTCGGCGGCGGTGGCGGCGTCGGCGGCGCGGGCGGCGGCGAGTTCCGTGCCGGCCAGGGCGGCGGCCGCCTCCTTGGCCTGCTCCGCGGACTGCCGGGCGCTCTCGCGGGCCGCCTCGTAGGCGGCGACGGCCGGCTTCTCGGCGTCGCTCGCGGCGAGCGCGGCGCGGGCGGGGTCGGCGTCGGGGGCGGTGTCGTCGAGCCAGCCGGCGCGGACGGCCTCGGCGGTCTCCTGCTCGACCTCGGCCAGGCGCTGGCGCAGGTGGCCGGCCTCGCTGCGGGCGCGCTGGGCCTCGGTGGCGGCGGCGGTGGCGTCGCGGTGGGCGGCCTCGCCGGCCTCCTGGAGCGCGGCGGAGCGCTCCTCCTCCTCGTTGGCGACCCGCTCGCCTTCGTCGGCGGCGCTGTTGAGGGCGCGTACGAGATCGGTGGCGGCCTGGGCGCGGGCGGCGAGGGCGGGGGCGGCGTCGCGCTCGGCCTCGCGGATGGCGGCGGCCACGCGCGCGGAGCGGTCGGCGGCGGCGCGGTGGCGCAGGACGGTCTCGGCGGCCTGCCACGCGGAGTGCAGGGTGCGGGCGTCGTTGAGCTCGCGGCGCTGGGCGGCGGCGGCCTTCTCGGCGGCGGCGAGCGCCAGGGAGGCGTGCCGGTAGGCGAGCTCGGCGGCGACCAGGGAGCGGCGGCCGCGCTCGGTCTCGGCGTCGGTGACGGCGTGCGCGGCGGCGGCGACCTGCTCGGCCAGTTCGGCGGTGCGGCCGCGCTCCTCGGCGCCGCGCGCGGACAGCGTGCGGGCGAGGGCGCGGGTGCGGCGCTCGGCGCCCGCGTGCACGCCGCGGGCCTGGTCGCGCTTGACGGCGGCGTCGGCGATGCGGGAGAGCAGGTCGAGGGAGCCGGCGGTGAAGTCCCGTTCGGCGGTCAGCTCGGCCCTGCGGCCCAGCTTGTGCGCGAAGCCGTGCACGAGGTCGGCGAGGCCGTCGGTGTCGCGGGTGTCGGTGACGGCCCGCAGGAGCAGGTCGGTGAAGTCGGAGTCGTTCTTGACGGCGAAGAGGCCGGCGGCCTCGCCCTCGTCGGCGTTCATCTCGCGCTGGTAGCGGAAGAGTTCGGGGTCGAGGCCGAGCTCGCCGAGGTGTTCGTTCCAGCGCTCGTGGATCTCTTCCCAGACCACGTCGAGGTTGGGGTACGCCTTGCCGGCCTCGGTGAGGGCGTCGCGGAAGCCCTTCATCGTGCGGCGGCGGCCGCGGGCGCCGGAGGCACCGTCGGCGGCGCGCAGGGCGGTGGACTCGGCGACGGGCAGCGAGTCGAGGCTGAGCCCCGGGCCGGGGCGGAAGGAGTACCACGCCTCGGCGAACTTCCGCGGGTCGTTGGACACCTGGCGGCCGCGCCACTCGCTGACCTTGCCGACGACGACGGACTCGCCGGTGAGGACGTGCTGCCACTCCAGGGCGACGTGCCCGCAGTCGTCGGCGAGGAGGAACTTGCGCAGCACGCCGGAGCTGGCGCCGCCCAGGGTGTTGCGGTGGCCGGGCAGCATGACCGAGAAGATCAGCTTGAGGAGGACGGACTTGCCGCCGCCGTTCTCCAGGAAGAGCACGCCCGCGGGTGCGGGGCGGCGGGGCGGGCCGGTGGGCTCGTCCTCGAAGAACTCCGCCTGCGCGGGCGCGGGGTCGGGCACCGGGGCGCCGACCCCCCGCAGGTCCAGCACGGTGTCGGCGTAGCGCGCACCGGCGGGCCCGATGGAGTAGAGGCGGACCCGGGACAGCTCGTACATGGCGGACTCTCGTTGTCGTGACGGGCGGTTGGTCAGGAGGCTGCCGGCTAGCGCCGGGTGGTGTCCCCGTGCTCGAAGAACGGCAGGCCGGCGTCGGCCACCAGGTCGAGGGCGTCGGCGTCGTCCGGCGGCAGCAGGCTCGGGCTGCCGTCGCCGACGGGCACGATGCCCAGTTCCAGCAGCTCGGACATGGCGGCGGTGCCCGCCATGTCGCGGACCTGGAGCTGGTAGCGGGCCGTGGTGCGGTACGCGCCGCCGGCGTCGTCGCCGGTGCGCTGGAGGAAGCCGGAGTCGACGAGGAAGGCGACTGCCTTGGCGATGATGCCGGTGGTGGAGCCCGCGAGGCGGCGGGCGTCCTTGGTGGCGCCGGTGGCACTGCGGCGGGCGTAGACGCGCCACGCGGCCTCCAGGCCGGGGGCGTCGCTGGTGGGGTCGGTGTTCTCGCCCTGTTCCGCGGCGCGTTCCTCCAGCCTGCGGCATGCCTGGCGGACGAAGGCGTCGATGCCGTTGACGGTGACACGGCCGATGTAGCCATCGTCGGCGAGGTCCTCGGGGCGGGGGAAGGCCATGGCGGCGACCGCGAGGTGGGCGAGGCCGTGCAGGAAGCGGTCGGCGGAGTCGACGGTCGCGCGGCGGGCGTAGTCGCCCATCCGTACGGCGAAGACGGAGTCCTCGGCGGCGGTGACGGCCATGCCGGCGCGGGTGGAGACCTCCAGGACGACGAGCCCGAGGCCGGCGGCGACGGCGTCGGCGAGGCGCGCGAAGGCGGGGTCGTCGCGGTGGCGGCGCAGCAGCTCGGTGTATTCCGCGTCGCGGGCGGGCTGGAGCTTGGGCTGGAGGCCGAACGCGATGAGCCGGGCGGCGTCGGCCGCGTCGGCGGGGGTGACGTTGCCGCTGGGGGCGGGGGCCTCGCCGTCGGCGGCGGGCTCCGGCTGTGCCGCGTCGTCGATGTCGTACTCGGTCACGGTTGCTGCTCCTGTGAGTGCTGCTGCGGGTTGACGGCCGGCCCGGTGCGGCGGGGCGCTCCGGCGGTCCCGCTCATGACGCCGCCTCGCGGTCCGCCGCCATGCCGGCCGCGTCGAGCAGGGCCTTGCCGACGATGAGGTCGGCGCCGCCGAACTCCGGGTCGTCGAGCTCCGTGCCGTCGTCGACGGCGAAGAGGAGGGTCGGCTCGCCCTGGCGGTAGGCGGTGCCGACGGGCGGACTCGCGGCGTGAACGGCCAGGAGGGCGACCAGGTAGGGCAGTTCGGGGTCTTCGCGGCGCGCTTCGGCGAGCAGTCCGGACAGGCGGCGGGGGGCGTCGGCCGGCAGGTCGAGCAGTTCCATGGCGCTCGCGAGCTGCGCCTCGCTGAAGCGGCTGTCGTCGGGGGTGGTGATGAGGTCGGGTTCGGGCATCTCCGCGCCGAGGTGCTCGCGCTCCGCGGGCGGGGTGAGCAGCAGCTCGACGAGGTCGCCGACGCGTACGGACGCGGGGGTGCGCAGGCCCGTGCCCTTGGCGAAGAAGGCGTCGGTCACCCGCCCGGCCTGTTCCACGGGGAGCGGCAGGAGGGGGGCGAGGAGCTGGCCGTAGAGGTCGAGTCCGGAGCCGGGGGCGGAGGGGGCGAACGCCTGCCGGTCCTGTTCGGCGCGGAAGAGGGGGCCGGCCTCCAGCAGCCTGGACTGGAGCTGGGTGTGGCGGCGGATGCAGTCCTTGACGATGTCGACGAGCTCGGCGGCGCGGCGCTTGTGCTCGGGGTCCTCCGCCTCGTCGCGTGCCTTGCGGATGTTGGTGAGGATCGCGTTCTCGTGGCGGTAGCGGTCGGCGACGTGGTCGAGCGCCTCGGCGATCATGTCGGGGACGGTGCGCAGCCAGTCGACGGCGCGGACGTTGCGCCGGGTGGCGTCGAGGGTCTTGCGGAGGGTCTCGGCGTACTGCACGGTGCGGTAGCGGGCCTGTTCGGCGGCGAGCTGGGCGTCGGCGAGGCGGCCCCGGCTGATGAGGACCTCCAGCTTCACCTCGGCGGCGATCTGGGCGCTGGTGACGTCGGTGTCGAGGGCCCCGACGAGGACGTTGACCGCTTCGTCGGTGGTGCGCAGGAAGACCGTGCCGCCGTGGCCGGGGACCTCTTCGATGAGCTTGAAGTCGTAGTCGCGGCGGACGTACGCGCCGTCGGCGCCGAAGGTGCCGTAGACGGCGCGGAAACCCCGGTCGACGCTGCCGACGTTGATGAGGTTCTCCAGGACCCACCGGGCGACGCGCTCGTGCTCGGCCGCGGGGCGGCCGGGTGCCTGGGCTCCGACGCGCGGGAGCAGCCGGGACACTATCTGCTCGTGGTCGGCGCCGGTGTCGAAGTCCATGTTGAGCGTGACGAGGTCGATGGCGGCGAGCGCCACCTCGGCCATGGCGTAGCCGCCGTACTCCCCGGCCAGGTTGGCCTTGCGCGCGTCGAGGTCGTGCAGGGGCGCGGTGCAGGCGAGCGCGCGGAGCCTGCGGGCCAGGCCCTCGTCGGCGGCGGGGCCCGGGGCTGGGCGCGGGGGCCCGTTGAGCTGGGGCGGAACGGCCGCCGGGGCTGGAGAAGTCACGTCGCACAGAGTAGGCGGTCACACCGACAACGGACGAAACGGCACGGGTGAAATGCCCGTACTGTCCTAGTGTGTGGTGCCGCCGGCCACGCGGATGTCCTGGTCGCGCCCGGCGGCGGTGATCGCGATCACACGCAGCGCCGCGGCCGCGGCGGCCACGGGGAGTGACGGCAGCGCCCGGTCGGTGACCTGTTCCGGCGCGTAGGGCACGTGCACGAACCCGCCGCGCAGTCCTGGGTGTTCGGTCGCGGCGAGGTGCAGCAGCCCGTAGAAGACGTGGTTGCAGACGAAGGTCCCGGCGGTGTGGGAGAGGGAGGCGGGCAGGCCCGCTTCGCGTACGGCGGCGACGCACGCCTTGACGGGCAGGGTGGCGAAGTAGGCGGCCGGGCCGCCCGGGACGACCGGTTCGTCGAGTGGCCGCGCGCCGGCGTTGTCGGGGATGCGGGCGTCGTCCAGGTTGACGGCGATACGTTCGACGGTGATGTCGGGGCGGCCGCCGGCCTGGCCGACGCAGAGCACGACGTCGGGGGTGGTGGCGGCGACGGCCGCGCGCAGGGCGTCGAGGGCGGTGCCGAAGACGCAGGGCAGTTGGGCGACGCTCAGTTCGACGCCTTCGGGCGGGTGCCCGGCGGCGGCCCGGACGGCCTGCCAGGACGGGTTGACGGCCTCTCCGCCGAAGGGTTCGAATCCGGTCAGCAGCACCCGGGTCATGGCCGCTCCTCCGCTGGGGTTCGTGGGGGTCGTCAGAAGGCGAACAGGGACATGATCACGATGTTGCAGCCGAGCAGGGCGACCGCGGTGGGGAGTTGGGCCTTGATGGGGCCGTACTGGTCCTTGAGTTCCAGCAGGGCGGCGGGTACGACGTTGTAGTTGGCGGCCATGGGGGTGACCAGGGTGCCGCAGAATCCGGCCAGCATGCCGATGGCGAGGACGGCGGGCGCGCTGCCGTGCTCCTGCGTGACGAGGACCGGCCAGCCGACCGCGGCGGTCATGACGGGGAAGGCGGCGAAGCCGTTGCCCATGACGACGGTGAAGAGGAACATCCCCACGCAGTAGACGACGACCGCGAGGTAGAGGGAGTGGTCGGGGAGCACCGCGGTGGTGATCCTGCGGACCTGGTCGCCGACCCCGGCGACGGAGAAGATCGTGCCGAGGGTGGCGAGCAGCTGCGGCAGCAGCATGGCCCAGCCCATCGTCTCCAGGATGGAACGCCCGGCGTGCACGGGGGTGGAGAGCTTCCTCTCGCCCAGCAGCGCCATGCCGACGGCGAGGGCGACGACCGCGCCGATCCCCAGGCCGAGGATCGTCTCGCTGCCCTTCTGGAGGACGGGCTGCCCGCCCACGGAGAGCTTCTTGACGCCGACGGCGCAGATCAGGGCGACGGCGGGGATGGTGAGCGCCGGGACGAAGAGCTTGCCGCCCAGGCGCCGCGCGCTCGCCGCCCGCTGCCCGGGCGTGGTCGTACGGGCCGTGCCGCGGCCGGTGAAGCCGAATCCGGCGAGGCAGACCATGACGAGGACGGCGGCGCCCAGGGGTTCGGCGGGTGCCGACTTGTCGGCCACCCAGGTGCCGTAGACGAAGCCGAGGCCGAGGAGGCCCCAGAAGGCGGCGGTTCCATAGCGCCTGGGGTTGGTGCGGTCGGTGAGCATCTGGGCGGCCATCAGCAGGAAGATGGCGCCGACCAGCCAGTAGAACCACTCCGCCTTGATCACTTGACGGCTCCCACCGGCTTGTCGGTCACTGTCGTGCGGGCGAGCGTGCGGTCCAGGCGCAGCAGCCGCCAGCCGTGGACGGCGAGGGCGCACAGGGCGGTGGGCACGGCCCACAGCGCGAGGTCGAGCGGTTCGAGGTGGGTGTGGTAAGTGGTGTTGACGAAGCCGGTGATCAGCAGGATCGAGCCGACGGCCAGGAAGACGTCCTCGCCGAAGAAGAGGCCGACGTTGTCGGCGCTGGCGGCGAAGGAGCGCACCCTCTCGCGGACCTTGTCCGGCAGCGGCCCGTGCAGACGCTCGGCCGCGCCCTCCGCCATGGGGGCGGCGAGCGGGCGGACGGTCTGGGCCTGCCCGAAGACGCTGTTGAGGCCGAGGGCGGCGGTGAGCTGGCGCATCAGGAGGTAGAGGGCGAGGAAGCGGCCGGTGGTGAGCGAGCCGAAGCGGGATATCAGGCTGCGCGCCTGTTCCTGGAGGCCGTGGCGCTCCAGGAGGCCGATGACCGGGAGGGTGATCACGAAGATCGTCACCGAGCGGCTGGAGGTGAATCCCTCGCCGAAGGCGGCGAGGACCCGCTGGGGCGACAGGCCGCCGAGGAAGCCGGTGGCGATGCCGGCGCCGCCGACCACCAGCAGGGGATTGCGTCTCGTGGCGAAGCCGATGACGACCACGAGGACGCCGAGGAGAACGATCATGCGCCCTGCCTTCCGGAGGCCCGGACCTCATTCGAACGAGTGAGGCAACTTGGCGAGGAGGCTAAGATATTGTTGAACAATCCTCAAGAGGCTTGACTCACGATTCCGCAACGCCCCGCCGGTCCCGGCCGGCCCTTGAACCCCGCACCCCGCACGCCCCGGCTCCGCACCGCCCGTCACACCCGTCGAACCATGGGGGACGCCATGGCACTGTCCACCGCCCAGCGCGTGGCCGACACGCTCCGCGACCGCATCGAGGGCGGCGGCCTGCCGCCCGGCACCCAGCTGTCGGAGGAGGCGCTCGGCCGGGAGCTCGGGGTCTCGCGCAACACCCTGCGCGAGGCGTTCCGGCTGCTCGTCCACGAGAGCCTGGTCGTGCACCGGCTCAACCGCGGCGTCTTCGTCCGGGTCCTGGAGCCCGCCGACGTCACGGACATCTACCGCGTGCGCGCGGCCCTGGAGACCGCCGGGGTCCGGGCCGCCGCGAGCGCGGCCCCCGCCCTGCGCGCGGCGGTCACCGACGCCGTCGCCCGGGGCGAGCGCGCCGCCGCCGACGGCGACTGGCCGGAGGTGGCCTCGGCCGACCTCCGCTTCCACCGGGCGCTCGCCGCCCTCAGCGGCAGCGCCCGCATCGACTCCGCGATGGATCTGCTGCTCGCCGAACTGCGCCTGGCCTTCCACACGATGCCCTCGCCCCGCCGCTTCCACGAGCCGTTCCTGCTGCGCAACCGCTCGCTCGCGACACTGCTGGAGAACGGCGACCACGGCCGCGCCGAGGCCGAGTTGACCACCTATCTGGATGACGCGCGCCGCCTCATCCTCGACACGATGCGGGAGGCCGCCTCATGACCGGACCGGAGCACGACACCGACCCCCGCCCCGTCCTCGACCTCAACGCCGATCTCGGCGAGGGCTTCGGGCGCTGGCAGCTGACCGACGACGAGGCCCTGTTGTCCGTCGTCACCAGCGCCAACGTCGCCTGCGGCTTCCACGCGGGTGACCCCTCCACCATGCGCCGGGTGTGCGAGCGCGCGGCCGGACTCGGCGTCCGCATCGGCGCCCAGGTCTCCTACCACGACCTCGCCGGCTTCGGGCGGCGCGCCATGGACGTGCCCCCGGACGAGCTCGCCGACGAGATCACCTATCAGATCGGCGCGCTGCGCGTCTTCGCGCGGGCGGCCGGCTCGGACGTCAGTTATGTGAAGCCGCACGGCGCGCTCTACAACCGCACGGTCACCGACGCCGAGCAGGCGCGGGCCGTCGTGGCGGGTGTGCTGCGGGCGGGCGGCGCCCTGCCCGTACTCGGCCTGCCCGGCTCGCGGTTGCTCGAGGCGGCGGCGGAGGCCGGACTGCCGGTGGTCACCGAGGCGTTCGCCGACCGCGCGTACACCGCCGCCGGGACGCTCGTCCCGCGCCGCACGCCCGGCGCCGTGGTCCTCGACCCCGAGGCGATCGTCGCCCGGTCGGTGCGGATGGCCCGCTCGGCCACCGTCACCGCCCTCACCGGCGAGGACGTGACCGTACGGGCCCGCTCGCTGTGCCTGCACGGCGACACCCCCGGCGCCGCCGGAAACGCCCGCCGGGTCCGCGCCGCCCTGGAGGCCGCGGGCGTGCGGGTGGAGGCGTTCGCGTGAGCACGCCCGCCATGGAGCTGCGCGCCCTGCCCGTCGGGCGGCACGCGCTGCTCGTGGAGGTCGCCACCGGCGACGACGCCCAGGCGCTCCACGCCGAACTGCTGCGCCGCCGCGCCGCGGGCACTCTCCCGCCCGTGCGCGAGATCGTCCCCGCGGCGCGCACCGTCCTGCTGGACGGCCTGGCCGAGCCGCGGGCCCTCGCCGCGGAGCTCGCCCGCTGGAGCGTGCCGCCGCTCGCGGCCGCGGAGGGCACCCCGGTGGTGCTGCCGGTCCGCTACGACGGTGAGGACCTCGCCGAGGTCGCGGCGCTGTGGGACGTCACGGAGGAGGAGGTCGCGGAGATCCACTCCGGCCTCGAATTCCGGGTGGCGTTCTATGGGTTCGCGCCCGGCTTCGGCTATCTGAGCGGGCTTCCGGAGCGGCTGCGGGTGCCGCGCCGGGCCACCCCGCGCACGGCCGTCCCCGCCGGTTCCGTCGGCCTGGCCGGCACGTACACCGGCCTCTACCCGCGCTCCTCCCCCGGCGGCTGGCAGCTCATCGGCCGTACGGACGCGGTGCTGTGGGACGTCGCGCGAGAACCGGCGGCGCTGCTCTCGCCCGGCACGCGCGTGCGCTTCGAGGTGGTCGCGTGAGCGGCACCCTCACCGTCGTCCGGCCCGGCGCCCTGACGACCGTCCAGGACCTCGGCAGACCCGGCCACGCCCACCTCGGCGTGGGGCTCTCCGGCGCCCTCGACCGGCCCGCGCACCGGCTCGCCAACCGCCTCGTGGGCAATCCCGCGGAGTGCGCCACGCTGGAGACCACCGTCAACGGCTGCGCGGTGCGGCCGGACCGGGCGGTGACGGTGGCGGTGGCGGGCACGCCCTGCGCGGTGCGGGTCGACGGACGCCCGGTGGCGTGGGGCGCGGCCGTGCGGGTGTCCGCGGGCGCCGTCCTGGACGTCGGTCCCGCCGTCGGCGGGGTGCGCGCGTACGTGGCCTTCGGCGGCGGTGTGGCCGTGCCGCCCGTGCTCGGCAGCCGCTCCCGGGACCTGCTGTCGGGCCTCGGGCCCGAGCCCCTGACGGAGGGGGCGACACTGCCCCTCGGCGCGCCCCAGGGGCCCTCCGAGGGCGCTGACGCGGTGCCCTGGGCCGGACCGCCGTCCGGTGGGCTGGTCCTCCCGCTGGTGCTCGGCCCGCGCGACGACTGGTTCACCGCCGACGCGCGGCGCACGCTCTCCGGCGGCGGTTACCGCGTCTCCCCGGCGAGCAACCGCATCGGCCTGCGGACGGAGGGGCCCGCCCTGGCCCGCGCGCGGGAGGGTGAACTGCCCAGTGAGGGAATGGTCCTCGGCGCCGTCCAGGTCCCGCCGGACGGGCGCCCGGTGGTCTTCCTCGCCGATCACCCGACGACCGGCGGCTATCCCGTCGTCGGCGTCGTCCCCGAGCCGGCGCTGGCCGCCGCGGCGCAGGCCGCGCCCGGCACGCCCGTGCGCTTCGTGCCCGTACGGGCCTGGGGGGGGGGGGGGGGGGGGGTGGTTGGGGGGGGGGGGGCGAGGGGCTTCGCCGCCCTTGTCGCCGCACGCTGTGGGGGGTCGGTGGCGTTGTCGTCGGTGCCCCCATCCCCCCCCCCCCCCCCCCCCCCCCCCCCCCCCCCCCCCCCCCCACCCCCCCGCGCCCCCCCCCCCCCCCCCCCCACGGCCGCCGTGGCCGCGCCAGCCGTGGCCGCCGCCGTCGGTGGCCGGCCGTGGCCTCGGCCGTGACCGCGTCAGTCCACGCCGCGGATGATGTGCGACTCCGCGTCGACCTCCTCGGTGCTGGTCTCGGGTGTCTCCCGCGGCGCGGCGCGGCGGGCCCCCACGGTCTCCTCCAGGCCCTCCGACCGGCCCGGCACGTGGTCGCCCTGCGTCTTCAGCTGTTCCACGACGGCTTCCTTTCGCACGCTGTTCCCCTGGTCCCCCCGAGGGCGCCACCGGCTCACGCGTCCGGAATGCGATGCCCGGGTTTCCCCAGCGTGACCTGTCGAAACAGAAGCCACCACATCGGATATAGCCAGATATGAACTACCCCCATTCGGGTGGCAAAAGGGGACATTGGCGATAAAATGCAGGCAGGTCCGAACTGACACTGAAAGAAGAAGGTGGCTGACGTGACCGCCCCAACCTCACCCCGGATCGAACACCACCCGGACATCCTGGCGCTCCGCGCCCACTCCGAGGAAACGACCAGCACCCCCGTCGCGCAGGGCGTCGAGGCCCTCGCCCTGCTGTGCGGCGTCTATCTCGCCGCCTCCCCCTGGATCGCCGGCTTCAGCGGCGCGACGACCCTCGCCGTCAACAACCTCATCACCGGCGTCGCCTTCGCCTGCCTCGCCGGGGGCTTCGGACACGCCTATGAGCGTACCCACTCCATGAGTTGGGCCGGGCTCTGCATCGCGGCCTGGACGATCGTCTCGCCGTGGGTCGTCGCCGGGCACGCGTTCGCCACGCGCGCCGTCGTCAGCAACGTCATCGTGGGAGCGGTGGCCTGCGTCGCCGCGCTGGCCCTGGCCGGCCTCGGGATGTCGCGCACGGCAGCGGCGCGGCCGGGACTGCGGCGACGCTGAGCAGCGGGGCGGAAGCGCCGGGTGAGCGCGCGCCCGTGCCGCCGCCCGCCCGCTCCGCCTCCGCTCTCGGTGTCCAGGCAGGACCAGGCCGATTCTTGTCGTCCGCGGGCCCCGCCGCCCGTACGCCGGGTGACGGGGCCCTCCCGCGCGCCTCACGCGCCCCCCTCTACACCAGCTTCCCGGTCATCGCGAAACGGGCGTTCACCCCTGGGAATGAAAACCCGGCTGATCTTCGGAATTGATGACTCCGCCGGACGGGAACAGGCAATGCTCCCCTCCTCCCCGGTCACTCCCATCTCAAGAGGTGCGCGCCATGACGACCGTACGAGCCGCCGTGTTCGAGCTGTTGCGGGCCCGCGGCGTGACGACCGTCTTCGGCAACCCCGGCTCGACCGAACTCCCCTTCCTCCAGGACTTCCCCGACGACTTCCGCTACGTCCTCGGCCTCCAGGAAGCCGTGGTCGTCGGCATGGCCGACGGGTTCGCGCAGGCCACCGGGACCACGGCGGTCGTCAATCTGCACACCGCCCCGGGCGTGGGCAACGCCATGGGCGCGATCATCAACGCCGCGGCCAACCACACCCCGATGGTGGTGACGGCCGGGCAGCAGGTGCGGGCCATGGTGACCATGGAGGCGCTGCTGACCAACGTGGACGCGACGCTGCTGCCCAGGCCCGCCGTGAAGTGGGCGTACGAGCCGCCCCGCGCCCAGGACGTGCCCGCGGCCCTCGCCCGCGCCTTCCACATGGCCGAAACCGCTCCCCGGGGCCCGGTGTTCCTGTCGCTGCCGATGGACGATTTCGACGTCGAGCTCACCGAGGCGGAGGCCGAAGCCGCGCGTCAGGTCGCGCGCCGCCGCGTCACCGACGCCACCGCGGCCGACGAGCCCGCGATCGAGGCGCTCGCCCGGCGGCTCGACGCGGCGGTCAACCCGGTGCTGGTGACGGGCGGTTCCGTCGACGCCGAGGGCGCGTGGGACGCGGCCGTCGCGCTCGCCGAGCGGCGGGGCCTGCCGGTGTGGGCCTCCCCCGTCGAGGGGAGGGCGGGCTTCCCGGAGGACCACCCGCACTACCGCGGCGTGCTGCCCCCGGCGCTGGCACCGCTGGCCAAGACCCTGGAAGGGCACGATCTGGTCCTGGTGGCCGGGGCGCCCGTCTTCCGCTACTACCCCTACGTGGCCGGGCCGGTGCTGCCCGGGGGAGCCGAACTGGTGCTGCTCACCAGCGACCCCGGCGAGGCCGCCCGCGCCCCGGTGGGCGACGCGCTCGTCGCGGGCCTGCGGCCCACACTGGAACGGCTGACGGAGCTCGTACGGAAGGCGGAAGGGCCCGCCCCCGTGCCCCGGCCGGAACCCCCGGCGCGGGATCCCGCCGAGCCCATGTCCGCCGTCACCGCGCTCGCCGCCGTCGCGAGCGCCGCCCCGCCGGACACCCTGTGGGTCAACGAATCCCCCTCCAATCTCCAGGCGTTCCGCGAGCTGATCCGCGTGGGCAGGCCCGGCTCCTTCCTCACCACCACCGGCGGCGGGCTGGGTTTCGGCCTCGCCGCGGCCGTCGGCGCGCAGCTCGGGCGGCCGGAGCGGCCGGTGGTGGCGGTGATCGGCGACGGCTCCGCGCAGTACGCCATCACCGCGCTGTGGACCGCGGCCGCCTGCCGGGCGCCGGTCACCTTCGTGATCCCCGCGAACGGCGAGTACGCGATCCTCAAGTGGTTCGGGCGCTTCGAGAACACCCCCGGCGTGCCCGGCCTGGACCTCCCCGGGCTCGATCTGTGCGCCCTCGCCCGCGGTTACGGCGTGACCGCGCACCGCGCGACGGGCGCGGCGCACCTCGCCGAGCTGGTCGCCGCGGCCACGGCCGCCGGCGACGGTCCCGTCCTGATCGAGGCGCCGGTCACCACCGTGCCGCCGGCCCTGTGACCGCTCTCCCCCGCTCCGCCCGCCCCACCTGTGCCTGACCGCGCCCTGGAGTTGCCCATGACCGTATCCGTCGAGAAGCCGCTGCTCGCGGCGCTGGCCGAAGCGCTGCCCGAGGGCGCCGTGCTGACCGGGGACGACGAACTCGCCCCGCACAGCCGGGACGCGGCGCCCTTCAGCGAGGCGGGCAGACCCGCGGTCCTGGTGCGCCCCGAGACCGTCGAGCAGGTCCAGCACGTGGTGCGCACGGCGCGGGCGTACGGCGTGCCGGTCGTCCCGCAGGGCGCGCGCACGGGGCTGGCCGGTGCCGCCAACGCCGTCGACGGCTGCCTGTTGCTGTCCATGGTCCGTATGAACCGCGTCCTGGAGGTCGACCCGGCGAACCGGCTGGTGCGCTGCGAGCCCGGTGTGATCACCGCGGACCTCGCGGCGGCGGTCGCCGGGCACGGCCTGTGCTATCCGCCGGACCCGGCCTCCTGGGAGCGCTGCACGATCGGCGGCAACATCGCCACCGGCGCGGGCGGGCTGTGCTGTGTGAAGTACGGGGTCACCGCCGACTACGTCCTCGGGCTGACCGTGGTCCTGGCCGACGGCGAGGTGCTGCGCGTCGGCCGGCGCACGGTCAAGGGTGTCGCCGGATACGACCTGACCCGGCTGTTCGTCGGCTCCGAGGGCACCCTGGGCGTCATCGTCGAGGCCACGCTGGCCCTGCGGCCGCCCCCGCCGCCCGCGCTGGCGCTGCTCGCGCGGTTCCCCTCGGCCACGCACGCGGGCGAGGCCGTGGCGGCGATCATCGGCGCGGGTCATGTCCCGTCCGCCCTGGAGCTCATGGACCGTACGACCACCGAGGCGGTCGCGGCGCTGGGCCACCCGCTGCTCACGGGCGGCGCGGCGGCCACGCTGATCGTGGCGAGCGACGCGCCCGACGCCGCCGAGGCGGTGCGGGCGATGGCCGTGCTGTGCCGGGAGGCCGGGGCGCTGTCCGTCACGGCCGCCGCCGATGGCGAGCGGTCCCGCGAGGTCCTGGACGCCCGCCGGATGGTGCTGCCCGCGGTCAGCGCCCACGCGGGGCGGCTGCCCGGTGATGTCACGGCGTTCATCGAGGACGTGGCGGTGCCGCGCGCCCGGCTGGCCGAACTGATCGACCGGATCGAGCACATCGCCGGCGAGTACGGCCTCTACATCTCCACCGTCGGCCACGCCGGTGACGGCAACCTCCACCCCACCGTCGTCTTCGACCGCTCCGACGCGGACGCCGTCCGGCGGGCGCGGGAGGCATACGACGCGATCATGGCCGCCGGTCTCGAACTGGGCGGCACCATCACCGGCGAGCACGGCGTCGGCACCCTCAAGCGCGACTGGCTCGCCCGTGAACTGCCGCCCCGCAACCTGCGGTTGCAGCGGGACGTCAAACGGCTGCTCGACCCCGAGGGGCTGCTCAACCCGGGGAAGGTCCTCGCATGATCCACCTGTACAGCACCACGGACGTCGGCACGGAGCGCGGCACCGCGCTGCCCACCGCGTCCGCGGGCGAGAACCTGCGGCTCGCCGTCACCTACCTCCTGCCCAACTACCTCAAGGGCGTCTTCCGGGCCCGGCCCCGCGTCGCGGCGCTGGTGGCCCGGCTGGACGCCGGCCGGCACGCCGTGGACACCATGCGGCGGCTGCGCCGCGTGCACGGCCGCGGGCCGGTCATGGTGCGCGGCACCTCCGGGCCGACCCTGCTCGTCCTGGACGCGGAGGACGCGCGGCAGGTGCTGGCCGGGCCGGTGGAGGTGTACGCGGTGGACACCTGGGAGAAGGTGACCGGCTTCGCGGGCGTGCAGCCCGACGCGCTGGTCGCCTCGCACGGCGGGCAGCGCGCGGTCCGCAGGGCGTTCAACGACTCCGTCCTGGACGCGGGCTGCCCTGTGCACCGGCTCGCGGACCACTTCCTGCGGGTCGTCGGCGAGGAGGCCGCGGCCCTGCTCGGCCCGCGCGCGCTCGCCGGGCTCGACAACGACGCCTTCCGGGAGCGGTTCGACCGTGTGGGGCGGCGCTGCTTCCTGGGCGAGGCCGCGGCGGACGACGAGGAGTTCTCGCTGCTGCTGGACGAACTCCTCGCCGAGGCCAACTGGATGGGTGCCCGGCGCTGGCGTGCGGCCCGCGCCCGCCGGGCCCGGCGGCGCATGATGCAGCGCCAGGCCCGCTATCTGGCCGAGGCCGATCCGCGCAGCCTGACCGGGCTGTTCGGCGGCGCGCCCCGGGGGCCGGAGACGGCGCCCGAGGCCCAGGTCTCGCACTGGTTCATGGCGCTGGCGGCGGTGCGGGCGGCCACCGTGCAGGCGCTGGCCCTGCTCGCCACGCACCCCCGGCACCACGAGCGGGCCCTGGCGGAGGTCGGGGCCGCCGACCGCAAGCACGGCCCCCGCACGGTGGCCGGCTTCTGCGACATGCCGTACGTGCGCGCCTGCGTCCAGGACGCGGCACGCCTGTGGGCGCCCGTGCCCAGCCTGATGCGGCGGACGACGGCGGAGACGCGCTGGCGGGGCGCGGTGGCGCCAGGGGGTGTCAACATCCTGGTGCCCGCGGGCTTCCACGCGCGCGACGGCGAACGGATCGACTACGCCCACCGGTTCGCGCCGGAGAAGTGGCTCGACGGCACGGCGGACGACGACTGGGCGATCAGCCCGTTCAGCCGGGGCGAGGCGCAGTGCAGCGGCACGGAACTGGGGCTCCAGCTGGCCACCGGCTTCGTCGCGGAGCTGCTGCGCGGCGGCGAACTGGCCGTCTCCGGCGTCCGCCTGAGCCCGTCGCGTCCCCTGCCGATCACCTTCGACACGACGCACCTGCGCATCGGCGTCCGCGCGGCGGCGCGCCCGGACGAGGAGGGGGAGGACGCGTGACGGCGGAGAACACGGTTCCGGCCGAGGAGCCGGAGGCCGTACCGGAGGCCGCTCCCGAGGCGCCTGGGACACCCACGCGGGAAGCACCGGCGGTGCGGTCCCTCACGCCGCAGGCGCCCGAGGAGTCCCCCGCCCTCGACACCGCGGAGCTCGCCGCCCTCGCCCGGACGCTCAGCGAGGCCGCCGGGATCGTGCGGGAGGCCGGGCGGGCCGTGACGGCCGTGGCCACCGATCCCGCGCTGCTCAGGTCGGTGGGCCGGTCGCCGCGCAGCGGTGCCCGCGCGGTGGGCGCCCTGGCCCGTACGCTCGTCGACCCCGCCGGGCTCGGGTACGCGCCCGACGGCGGCAGGGTGGGCCGGGCGGCCTGGCTGGGCGGGGTGCTCACCAGCAGGCGGAGCCTGGCGCTGGACATGGCGGTGACCGCGCTCAAGCTGCGGATCCGGCTGTGCGCGGTGCGGCACCGGGAGTTCGTGGAGGAGGGGCCGGTGCGGCGGCTGCTGATCGCCATCGACTCCGACCGGCAGCTGCTGGCCCTGCGCATCCTCCGGCAGAACGTCCGGGCGCAGGGCGCCCAGCGCGCCCTGGCCGCGCTCGCGCCCGCCCTCGCCGAGGTGATGGCGTGGAACGCGCTGGTCGACGAGAACCCCTTCAACGACGAGGCGGCCTGGTGCATCGTCACGGGCACGCGGGCCGACGGCGACCCGCTGCTCGGCCTCGGCATCGGGGCGTGGGCCCGCTGGGACCGGGGCGCGGGCCGGGCCGTGGCCCTGCCGCCGGACCCGGAGTTCCTGGCGGGGCTCGACCTCGACGGCGGCATCAGCGGCCAGTTGCGGAACCTGGCCGCTCTCGGCAACGACGGCCGGACCCTCGTCCAGCGCGTCACCGGCCCCGACGGCATCACCCGCTATGTGGTGCTGCTGCCCGGCATGGCCTTCGGCCTGCCGCGCAACCCCACCCCGCAGGACCTGGTGGGGGCCGTCACCGCGGTGGGCCGCAACGACTCGCCGTACACGCGGGCCGTGCGCAAGGCTCTCGCGCTGACCGTGCCGGACGGCGCCGAGATCGCGCTGATCGGGCACAGCCAGGGCGGGGTCACGGCCATGAGCCTGGCCGAGCTGCCCCAGGTCACCGACCGCTGGCGGCTGACGCACGTCGTCGCCGTCGGCTCGCCGATCGACTTCAAGCGCCCGCGCGACCCGCGGACCCAGGTCGTCAGCATCGTCAACGAGCACGACGTGGTGCCCAGTCTGGAGGGCCGCAGCCCGGTGTCGGTCTTCCCGCTGCCCGCCGGCTGGCTGGAGATCACCTGGGCGGACCCCACGCACGACTTCCCGCAGTGCCACAACGTCGACGTGTACGCGCAGGGGCTGGACAAGGTGGTCCCGGAGGCGCGGGACCAGGTCGACGAGCTGCTCGCGCCGTACCGCGGCCGGGTGGAGGAGACCGTCGTCCTCCGGCTCCACGACCGCTGAACCCCGCCGCCCGCACGGATTCCCCGCCCCCGGCCCCTTCTGATGGAGAGCTCTTTCGATGACGCCCGTCCCGCGCCCCCGCCGCGAGTGGCACTCCCTGCCGTTCCCGCTCGCGCTCCTGGAGATCAAGAGACAGCGGGAGTTGCTGCGCGCGCACAATCTCTACGACACCTACGGCGCGGGCGGCGAGCGGCCCCGCACGCCGAGCCCGGAGCTGCTGCCGTACCGCAGTTACGACGGTTCGGGCTATGACCCGGCCGACGTCGACATGGGCCGGGCGGGCACCCGCTTCGACCGCAACTGCCCGCTGCCGCAGACCTTCCCGGAGGACGAGGAGAAGGGGCTGTTCAGCCCCGGCCCGCGCGAGGTGAGCAGGCAACTGCTGGCCCGCCGTTCGGGCTTCCGGCCGGCGCCCACGCTCAACATGCTGGCGGCGGCGTGGATCCAGTTCCAGAACCACGGCTGGTTCAGCCACGGTGACAACCGCGTGGACGAGCCGCTGGACGTCCCGCTCGCGGCGGACGACGACTGGCCGGCCTGCCCGATGCTCGTACGCCGCTCCCGCCCCGACCCGGTGCCGCACGCCGACCCGACGCGGCCGCCGACGTACGAGAACACCGTCAGCCACTGGTGGGACGGTTCGCAGATCTACGGTTCGAGCGAGGAGCGGTGCCGGGCCCTGCGGACCGGTGAGCGCGGCAAGCTGGCCATGGCGGACGGGCGGCTGCCCGACGAGGTGCGGCCGGGCCTGTCGGGCATCGACCTGACGGGTTTCAACGACAACTACTGGGTCGGGCTGTCGCTGCTGCACACGCTCTTCGCCAAGGAGCACAACGCGATCTGCGACCGGATCGCGGCCGCGCACCCCACCTGGGACGACGAGCGGCTCTTCCAGACGGCCCGGCTGGTCAACGCGGCGGTCATGGCGAAGATCCATACGGTGGAGTGGACCCCGGCGGTGATCGACCGGCCGGTGACCCGGGCGGCGATGCACATCAACTGGTACGGCGTGCTGCCCGCCCGGGTGCGCGGCCGCGTCGGGCGGTTCGGCAGGGGCGAGACGGTCTTCGGAATCCTGGGCTCGCCCACGGACCACCACACGGCCCCGTTCTCCATGACCGAGGAGTTCGTGACCTCGTACCGGCTGCATCCGCTGATCCGGGACGAGTACGCCATCCACTCGCACCGCACGGGCGCGCTGATCGAGCGCACGGACTTCGAGCCGCTCCAGGCGCTCGCGACGCGGGAGGCGGTGGACCGCTGGGGCTGGTCGGACCTGCTGTACTCCTTCGGCATCATGAACCCCGGTGACATCACCCTGCACAACCACCCGGACTGTCTGCGCGATCTCTCCCGGGTCTCCGGGGAGCGGGTCGACCTGGGCACGGTGGACATCCTGCGCGACCGCGAGCGCGGCGTGCCCCGCTACACCGCCTTCCGCGCGGCCCTGCACCGGCCGCCGGTGACCGACTTCGAGGAGCTGACCGGCGGGAACGTGGGGCTGGCGGCGGAGCTGCGCGAGGTCTACGACGGGCGGCTGGACCGCGTCGACACCATGGTCGGGATGTACGCCGAACCCCGGCCGCGCGGCTTCGCGTTCAGCGACACCGCGTTCCGGATCTTCGTGCTGATGGCGTCCCGGCGGCTGAAGAGCGACCGCTTCTTCACCACGGACTACCGGCCGGAGGTCTACACCCCGGAGGGCCTGGAGTGGATCGACCGCACCGGGATGACCGACGTCCTGCTGCGCCACCACCCGGAGCTGGCGCGCCCGTTGCACGGGGTGCGGAACGCGTTCGCGCCCTGGCGGATGCTGCGACCCGGAGGGATCAACTGATGGAGCGGAACGACGCGGGGGCCGCGCCCTGGTCGCGGCCCGTCCGCGCGGAGGCCACGCAGCTGCTGGAGCAGGCGCGGCGGCTGCGCGCGGGCGCGCTGACGGTGTCCCTTCCCGACCCGGAGGGCGCGGCGCTGCGCAGGCAGATCCTCGGTCACGCGGTGCGCGCGGAGTCCGCGGCGCGGTCCCTGGAGCGGGCGGCGGACGCGCTGGCGCGTCACGAGCGGGTGCTGTCCGCGCTGGAGCGCAGGCGCCGTGAGAACGGCGGGGCGACGCAGATCGAGTGACGCCTCGGGGCGTGGAACGCCGGACGGGCCGGAGAGGTCCGGCCCGTCCGGCGTCATGGGGACCCGCGTCCCGGCCATCTCACCCGGTCCGCGCGTACCAGCGGTCGCCACGCGACTCCGCCAGCCCCTGGTCGGCGAAGCCGGTCACGTGTTTGAGGACCGTGCGCGCCTGATAGCCCACCGCCTCGGCCAGCTCCTCCAGGGACGCGCCCGCGGCGCCGTAGGTCCGCAGCCCCTCCCACGTACGGGCCATGTGCCTGCCGAGCTCGGGGACCACCACCGGGCGCGGCGGTGCCGTCGTGGCGCGGGGCCGCGGGGTGAGGTTGACCTTGCGATGCCGACGGCCTTTCTGGCGCTTGCTCATGGATGTACCACTGCTCCGTCCCGTAGAGGATCGTCTCCGTGACGACAACTCGGCGCGGCGGCGGGCGGTTACGGCCGTTCCACCGGGTGTGCGAGACATCACGCGGCGCGAGCGGTCCGGCCACCCCCGGGGGAGCTGGGACGGTATGTGACGCTTGGGGCGTGCGCATACTGATTGTCGAGGACGAGGTGGGGCTCGCCGATTCGCTCCGCCGGGGGCTGGCCGCCGAAGGCCACGTCGTGGACACCGTCCACGACGGGCCGCGTGGCCTGGAGGCAGCGCTCGCCGGAGCGTACGACGTGATCGTGCTCGACGTGATGCTGCCAGGGCTGAACGGCTACGAGATCTGCGGCCGCCTGCGCAGGCTGGGCCAGTGGACGCCGGTGCTGATGCTGACCGCCAAGGACGGGGAGTACGACGAGGCGGAGGGGCTCGACGCGGGGGCGGACGACTATCTGTCCAAGCCGTTCTCCTTCGTGGTGCTCGGCGCCCGGCTGCGCGCGCTCGGCCGCCGCGGGGGCGCCGAGCCGGTGCGCCTGCTGCGGGCCGGCGACCTCGTCCTGGACACGGCGGCGCGGGCCTGCCGGCGCGGGGAGCGGGAGATCGAGCTGACGGCGCGGGAGCAGTCCGTGCTGCGCTGCCTGATGCTGAGCACTGGGCAGGTCGTGGCCAAGCGGGACATCCTCGACGAGGTCTGGGACTCCCCCGCCGACACCGATCCGAACATCGTCGAGGTGTACGTCTCCTCGCTGCGCAGGAAGATCGACGCTCCCTTCGGCCGCCGGGCGATCGTGACCGTGCACGGCGCGGGCTACCGGATCGCGCCCGACGGTGGCTGACGCCGCCCGCCGCTCCCGGCTGCTGCCCCGCACCGTCCGGGGCCGCGCCGCCGCCGCGGCCGCGCTGGCGATGGCGCTGGTCCTGGGGGTCGGCGGCAGCTGGCTCTACGCCGTGCTGCGCACCAATCTGCTGGACGACACCAACGGCCGCACCGAGCTCGCCGCCCGTGAGGTGGCCGCGCAGGCGGACGCGGGCAGGCTGCCCGCGCTGCTGGCGGCGCCCCGGGCGGGCGTCGACGTGGTCCTGGTGCTGGACGGGCGCGGCGAGGTGGTGGCCACGACCCGCCCGTCCGCGGGCCCGCTCGCGCGCGAGTTCCGGGCGCTGCGCCCGCCGCCGGGGCAGGACGTGGCGTCGCGCGTGCTGCCCGGTTCGCGGGCGATGGGCGGGGAGCGCGGTGCCGTGGTGGTGGTGCGGGCCTCGCCGGGCGGACGGGAGCGCTACGTCTACGCGTTGACGGTCCTCAACGACGTGGACGGTGCCACGCACGCGATCGCCCTGGGCCTGCTCGCGGGTTCCCCGCCGCTGATCGCCCTGGCCGCGCTCATCGCGTGGGCGGTGACGGGGCTGGCGCTGCGGCCGGTGACGAAAATCCGTACGGAGCTGGCGGCGGTCACCCCGAGCGGGCTGGACCGGCGGGTGCCGGAGCCGGGGGCCGGCGACGAGGTGGCGCTGCTGGCCCGTACGGTCAACGCCACGCTGGACCGGCTGGAGCAGGCGGTGGGCCGGCAGCGGCAGTTCGTCGCCGACGCCTCGCACGAGCTGCGCAATCCCGTGGCGGCGGTGCGCTCGCAGCTGGAGGTGGCGCTGGCGGCCCCGGGTGGTCCGACACAGGAGTCGGTGCGGGCCACGCTGGCGGAGACCGTGCGGCTGCAGCGGGTGGCCGCGGACCTGCTGCTCCTGGCGCGGCTGGACGCGCGGGTGCCCTCGGCCGGGGAGCCGGTGGACCTGGCCCTGCTGGCCGCCGAGGAGGCGGCGCGGCGGCCGTCCGGGCGGGTGCCGGTGGCGGTGCGGGCGGACGCTCCCGTGCCGATGCGCGGCCGCGAGGGGCAGTTGGAGCGGTTGCTGGCCAATCTCGTCGACAACGCGCTGCGGCACGCCGCGAGCGGGGTCACCGTGCGCGCGGCTCTCGCGCACGGCGGTGCGGTGGCCGTGCTGGAGGTGGCCGACGACGGGCCGGGCATCCCGGAGGACCGGCGGGAGCGGGTCTTCGAGCGCTTCGTGCGGCTGGACGCCGCGCGGGACCGGGAGAGCGGCGGCAGCGGGCTCGGGCTGGCCATCGCCCGCGAGATCGCGCACGCGCACGGCGGGACGCTGACGGCCGGTGAGCGGGCGGGCGGCGGCGCGCTGCTGGTGGCCCGCTTCCCGCTGGGCGGCTTGACCGATTCCTGAAGGTTCGCTCGGAACCTTCAGGTTTTCTTCAGCGCCCGCGGTCCAACATTGATCAGTGTGACCGTGGAATCCGTGCAACTCGAGGGCCAGGACGAACGGCCGGCGACGCCGGAGCGCCCGCTGGCGTCCCGGCGGCGCAACCGTGAGGCGCTGCTGCTCGGGATGGCCGTGCTCATCAGCTGCTTCGGTTATGTCTACGCCGGGCTGTCGGTCAACGGCTCCTTCCCGCGCGGCTTCCCGGGCTTCGCGGCGAGCATGGTGTGCCTGGCGGTGGTGCCGCATCTGGCGGTGCGCCGGTGGGCGCCCTTCGCCGATCCGCTGATCCTGCCGGTGTCGGTGCTGCTGTCGGGGCTCGGGCTGGTGCTGCTCTTCCGGCTGGACTTCGCCTACAGCGCCCGCTTCAGGACCGCGGAGCCCACCGCGTCCGGGCAGTTGCTGTGGACCGTGATCGGTGTGGCGGTGTGCGTGGGGGTGATCCTGCTGCTGAAGGACCACCGGTGGCTCCAGCGCTACATCTATGTGCTGATGGCCGCCGCGCTGGTGCTGCTGATGGCGCCCGCGTTCTTCCCGGGCGACACCTACGGCGCGAAGCGGTGGATCTTCGTGGGGCCGCTGTCGTTCCAGCCGGGCGAGTTCGTCAAGACGATGATCGCGGTGTTCTTCGCCGGCTATCTGGTCATCCACCGGGACGCGCTGGCGCTCACCGGGCGGAAGGTGATGGGGGTGCGGCTGCCGCCGGGCCGGCAGCTCGGGCCGATCCTGGGCGTGTGGGTGCTGAGCCTGCTGGTGCTGGTCTTCGAGCGGGACCTGGGCACTTCGCTGATCTTCTTCGGGCTGTTCGTGGTGATGCTCTACACCGCGACCGAGCGCACCAGCTGGGTGCTGTTCGGGCTGGCGATGGCCGCGGTGGGGGCGACGGTGGTCGGGTCGACCGAGCCGCATGTCAAGGGCCGCATCGTCGCCTGGCTGCACCCCTTCGACATCTTCCTGCCCCCGGAGCGGCGGCCCATGGGGCTGATCTCCAGTCAGCTCGCGGACGCGCTGTTCGGCTTCGGCAGCGGCGGGGTGACCGGCACGGGCCTGGGGCAGGGTCACCCGGAGCTGATCGGCTTCGCGGGGCGCAGCGACTTCATCCTCACCACGGTCGGGGAGGAGCTGGGGCTGGCCGGGACGATGGTGGTGCTGGTGCTGTACGGGCTGCTGGTGCAGCGCGGGCTGAGCGCGGCGCTGGCCTCGCGGGACCCGTTCGGCAAGCTGCTGGCGGTGGGGCTCTCGGCGGCGCTCGCCCTTCAGGTCTTCGTGGTGGCCGGGGGCGTCATGGGCCTCATCCCGCTGACCGGCAAGGCGCTTCCGTTCCTCGCCAAGGGCGGCTCGTCCCTGGTGGCGAACTGGCTGCTGGTGGCGGTGCTCCTCAGGATCAGTGACGCGGGCGGCCGGGCGCGCCAGGAGGCGGCGTCGGTGCCGCGGGCGCGCTCCTGAAACGGCGCGGAAGAGCGAGCGCTCAGCGGGGCCCCGACGCACCGTGGCCACTGCACGCAAAGGCATTTACCGTGAGGTTGGCAATGGCGCCACATCCCGTACGGGAAGGGGTACGCATGACCACCGCACATGTCGAGCCCGCCACCTATCCGTTCAACGAGGCATCCGGTCTCGCCCTGTCCGAGCTGTACGAGCACGCGCGCAACGGTGAGGGGCTGCTGCGCGTGCGGATGGAGCACGGTGAGCCGGCCTGGCTCGTGACCCGTTACGCCGACGCCCGGCTCGTGCTCGGTGACCGGCGGTTCAGCCGGGCCGCGGCCGCGCACCACGACGAGCCGCGCCGGACTCCGGGGCGGCGGGAGTCCGGGATCCTCAGCATGGATCCGCCGGACCACACCCGGCTGCGGACCCTGGTGTCGAAGGCGTTCACCGTGCACCGGGTCGAGAAGCTGCGGCCTGCCGTGCGTGAGCTGGCGGAGAGCCTGCTGGACCGGATGGTGGCGGCGGGGCCGCCCGCCGACCTGGTCGAGAGCTTCGCGCTGCCCCTGCCCGTCGGGGTGATCTGCCGACTGCTGGGCGTGCCGGCCGAGGACCAGGGGCGCTTCCGCGTCTGGAGCGACGCGGCGCTGTCGACGAGCGCGCTGAGCACGGAGGAGATGGCGGAGACCAGAGACGAGTTCCGCGCGTACATGGCGGAGCTGGTCGAGGCACACCGCGTGCGGCCCGCGGACGACCTGATGACCGCGCTGATCGAGGCGCGGGACGTGGACGACCGGCTCACCGAGCTCGAACTGATCGATCTGATCGACGGTCTGCTCATCGCCGGTCACGAGACGACGGCGACCCAGATCCCCAACTTCCTGTGCACGCTGCTGGATCACCCGGAGCAGTTCGAGCGGCTGCGCGCGGAGCCGGAGCTCGTGTCCACGGCGGTCGAGGAGCTGATGCGTTTCGTGCCGCTGGGCGTGGGCGCGTCGTTCGCCCGCTATGCCACGGAGGACGTCGAGGTGGGCGGCACGCTGGTGCGCGAGGGCGAACCGCTGCTGGTGGCGGTCGGCGCGGCCAACCGCGACGCGCTGCGCTTCACCACGCCGGAGTCCCTCGACCTCGGCCGCACGGGCAACCAGCACCTGGGCTTCGGGCACGGCGTGCACCACTGCCTGGGCGCCCCGCTGGCCCGGCTGGAACTCCAGGAGGCGCTGCGGGCGCTGGTGTCGCGGGTGCCGGGCATCCGGGCGGCGGGTGACATCGAGTGGAAGACACAGATGCTGGTCCGCGGGCCGCGCACGATGCCGGTGGGGTGGTGAGCGATGGTCTGGCAGGTGTCGGTGGACCGCGCGCGGTGCCTGGGCTCGGGCATCTGCGCGGCGCTCGTACCGGAGCTGTTCGAGATGTCCGAGGAGCGGTCGCGGGTGCGCCGCGGTGAGACGGCGCCCGACGAGACGGTGCTGGACGCGGCGGAGTCCTGTCCCGCGCTGGCGATCTCGGTGAGGGAGGGGACGCGGACCGTGGGGCCGCGCCCTTAAGGCATGGCCGGGGCGGCGCCGGCCCCTACGAGGAGGCGTCCTCGAACGCCGTCCGGCGGCGGACCTGGTCCTCCTGGGCCAGGCGGCGCAGCAGTTCGAGCATGGGGCCGGAGAGGGCCAGGACGACGACCGCCTGCTCGGCCAGGGTCGGGGAGTCCTCGAAGGCGGCCGCCCGCTCCAGGTCCAGCCGGGCGATGGAGCGGGCCAGTTCCGCGTAGGCGAGGAGGCGTTCGGGGCGGTAGTCCGCGTCGAGGCGCCGGAGCTCCCGGAGGACCGTGGTCAGGCCGCTGATGTGCGGCGAGGTGCCGGGGATGTGCCAGTCCATCGCCGTGATGAGGCCGGAGACGTCCGCCGCCGCCGCGGCCTCGGCCTCCGCCGCCTCCTCCGCGCCTCCGGCCGGGGCCTGGGCGACGGGCACGGGCAGGGCGTAGCTGATCGCCTTGAGGGTGCCGTCGGCGCTGTCGGCCCGGTCGACCGCGGCCAGGACCTCGCGGGTGGCGGCGATGGAGAGGCCGCCCAGGGTGGTCAGGGCCTTGATCAGCCGCAGCCGCTGGACGTGCTCGTCCCCGTACTCGGCCAGCGTGGCGGCTGTGGCCCGGCCGGCCGGCAGCAGGCCTTCCCGGCGGAAGTACTTGATGCTGGCGACCGGCACGCCGGTCGTGCGGCTGAGCTCCGAGATCTTCATGCGGCTTCCTCGTCGGTGAAGTGGCCGGGCACCCCGCGGTCGCGATCAGACACCCCTATCCGATACTGTCACTATCCAGCACTGGATACCTCAAGTATCTAGTAACTCTGTGTGATCGAACCGGAGCGTTCATGTCTTCCCCTCCGCCCTCCTCCGCGCTCCGCAGTCCGCGGCTGTGGATCGGCTCGGGCCTCATCCTCGCGGTGATCGCCGCGCTGTTCTCCCTCCTCTACGTCGGCGGCAACGTCAACCCCAAGGGTCATCTGCACGACCTCCCCGTCGCGCTGGTGAACGAGGACAAGGGTGCCGACGTCGCCAAGGGCAAGCACCTCAACGCCGGTGACCAGGTCATCTCCGGGATCAAGAAGTCCGCGGAGGGCAATGACAGCTTCGACTGGCAGGTGCTCGGCAAGGCCGAGGCCGACAAGCGGCTCGGCCAGGGCAAGCTCTTCGGCGCGATCGTGGTGCCGGAGAACTTCACCGCCTCGCTGACCGGGCTGCTCAGCCCGCAGCAGACGAAGGCCGTCCGGCCGACGATCACGGTGCTGACCAACCAGTCGGCCGGCAGCTTCGGCTCCTCCATGGCCAGCTCGGCGACGCAGAAGGCCACCCACGGCGCCTCCGCCCAGCTCGGCAAGGAGCTCCTCAAGCAGGCGAACGCCCAGGGCGGCAAGCTCGCCCCGGCCGCCCAGCTGATGCTCGCCGACCCGGTGAACGTCCAGGTCACCGACGGCCACCCGCTCGGCACCCACAGCGCCATGGGCCTGAGCGCCTTCTACTACGCCCTGGTCCTGGTCGTCTGCGGCATGCTCGGCGCCAACGCGCTCGTCTCGCAGGTCGACACCTTCCTCGGCTACGCGCACACCGACTTCGGCCCCGTCCGCCAGCGCAACCCGCTGCGCCACACGAGCCGGGTGCGCACCCTGGCCATCGACTCCGTGCTCATGATCGGCCTCTCCGTGCTCATGGGCTCCCTGGTCGAGCTCGCCACGGTCGGCGTCCTCGGCATGGACGCCTCCCACCTCGGCCTGCTGTGGGTCTACTCCGTGGCCACCATCGCCGTCGTCGGCATCGGCGCCCTGGCCCTGCTGCGCGCCTTCGGCCTCCCGGGCATGCTGCTCTCGACGATCATCTTCGTCGCGATGGCCGTCCCGTCCTCGGGCTCGACGGTGCCGTTGCAGGCGCTGCCCGACTTCTTCCGGCTGCTCTCGGAGTTCGAGCCGCTGCGCCAGATCACCGGCGGCCTGCGCTCGATCCTCTACTACGACGCCCAGGCCGACGCCGGCCTGACGCGCGCGTGGGTCTCCCTGGGCATCGCCCTCGTCGTCGCCGCGCTCTTCGGCTTCGGCGTGACGCGCTTCTACGACCGCAAGGGCCTGCACCGGGAGCCGCCGTCCGCGACGTCCGTCGACGTGGAGCCGGAGCCCGCGAAGGTCTGACCGCTCCCCCGCGAAAACGGAACGTGCCCACTCCCCTTCAGCGGGAGTGGGCACGTTCCGTTTTCGCGCGGCGGAGCCGCCGCGATGTGACGGCCCGGCGGCGGCCCCGAGCGGCCCGGCGCGCTCGCGGAACACTCCACCTCAGGCACCGCCACCGGCGGTCTGCCCGTACGTGCCCGGGTCCCACGGCCCGTCGCTCAGCGGAAGGCCCAGTTCAGCAGCGGCGCGCATGAGCGGTTCCGGCCCGGTGACCAGCCCGACCTGCCCCGAAGAGCGCACCACTCTGCGGCAGACCGCCCCGCTCTCCTCCAGCAACGGCACCAGCCCGGCGTGATCCCAGAGGCCGCCCCACGGGTCGAGGTTCAGGTCGACCGTCCCGGAGGCCACGGCCAGCATTCCCCGGAATCCGCCATGCAGGCTCTCATGAGAAGCGCTCCCGGCAATCCTCCCGAGCGCGCCGTCCAGCCCGATCTCCCGCCAGCGCCGCAGGGATGCGTACGTGATGGTGGCGTCTGCCAACCGGCCTGTTCTCGAACAGCGCAGACGTTCTCCGTCCGGCCCCCACGCGCCCTGCCCCGCCACCGCCCGCCATACCGCGCCGTCGTGCGGAGTCACGACGACACCGACCACGGGACGCGAGGCGTCGAGCAGCCCGACGATGACCGCGCACTCACGTGAACTCCGCAGGTAGCAAGCGGTGTTGTCCAAGGGGTCCACGACCCAGCAGCGCGGCCCGTCGCCGACCGACCCGAATTCCTCCCCCCAGGAACCGGTCCTCGGCGAACTCTTCCAGGATGACCGACCGGATCGCGCGTTCGGCGGCGACGTCGACCTCGCTGACGGGAGAACCGTCCGCCTTGTACCGGACCCGCGCGTCAGCGCGACGACGGCGCAGGACCTCCGCCGCGGGGTCGCCCGCGCTCGTATCGGGCCCCTTGTCCTCACCGGCGCCGGTACGAGGGACAAGCAGAACAGGTGTACATGGGACCTTCTGGGTACATTCCGGGCGCCCGGGCCGACCCCTGCGCCCGGTCCCAGCGAAAGGGCACCCTGAATGCCGGAATTCCCCTTCCACCGACTCCGAAGCACCCTGCTCGGCACCGTACTTCTGGCCCTGCTCAGCGCCCTCGTCGTGACCGTACCCACAGAGGCGAAAGCACCGGAGAGACCCCTCGTCGCCACCGACCACGGGCAGGTCCGCGGCGTGGCGCACGGCACGTACAACACCTTCGACGGCATCCCCTTCGCCGCTCCCCCCACCGGCGCGCGGCGCTGGCAACTGCCCGCCGCGGCGGCGAAGTGGAAGGGCGTACGCGACGCGGGCGCGCCCCGCTCGCGCTGCGCGCAGCTGTCGCCGGACAAGCCCGGCAAGGTGCTCGGCTCGGAGGACTGCCTCTATCTGAACGTCACCGCGCCCAAGGGCCGCGCGGCGGGCCGGGGCCGGCCCGTCATGGTCTGGGTGCACGGCGGCGGCTTCACCTCGGGCGGCGGCAGCGACTACGCCGCGCAGCGGCCCGCGGTGCGGGGCGACGCCGTGGTGGTGACCGTCAACTACCGGCTGAGCGTGTTCGGTTTCTTCGGCCACCCCGCACTGGGCGGCGCGCCCGACTACGGCCTCGCCGACCAACAGGCCGCCCTGCGCTGGGTGCGGGCCAACGCGGCCCGTTTCGGCGGCGACCCGCGCAATGTCACCCTCTTCGGTGAGTCGGCGGGCGCGCTCAGCACCTGCGCCCACCTGATCTCGCCCACGTCGGCGGGGCTCTTCCACAAGGCCGTGATCCAGAGCGGCTCGTGCATGACCTCGATGCCCGCCGGAGCCACCGCGCCCGGCAGCCCCGCCTACAGCCCCTGGGTGCCGCAGAGCCGGGTGCAGGACGCGGGCACAACGGCCGCCCGCTCGCTCGGCTGCCTGGTGCCCGGAGCCGAGGCGCTGCGCTGTCTGCGCGCGCTGCCGGCGGCGAAGCTGGTGACCCCGGAGCTGACGCAGAAGTTCTCGCTCGTCTCCTACGGGAACGCGCTGCTGCCCGAGCGGCCCGAACGGGCGCTGGAGAGCGGCCGCTTCCACCGGGTGCCGGTCGTCCAGGGCACCAACCACGACGAGATGCGGCTCTTCGTCGCCCTGTCGCTGGCCGACCACCCCATCCCGGACGCGAACGTCTACCGGGCCCGGCTGCAGGGCTCCTTCGGCAACGCGGCGGCAGCGGTCGAGGAGCTCTACCCGGCGGCGAAGTACCCCTCGCCCGCGCTCGCCTGGTCCGCGGCGCTCACCGACCGCGCGTGGACGTGCACGACCCTGCGGGCCGACCGGGCGCTGGCCGCGCGCGTGCCCACGTACGGCTACGAGTTCAGCGACCCGAACCCGCCGGTGATCCCCGGGTTCCCGAAGGTGAAGGACTTCCCGTACGCGGCCGCGCACGCCTTCGAGCTGCCGTATCTCTTCGACATCCCGGTGGAGCCGGCCTTCACGGCGGCGCAGCAGGAGCTGTCGGAGCGGATGGTCGGCTACTGGGCCCGCTTCGCGCACACCTCCCGCCCGGACCTGCCCGGCGCGCCGCGGTGGCCGGCCTTCCGGAACGACGCGCCGCTGGTGCTGAGCCTGGCGCCGGGTGCCGACGGGATCCGGGTGGTGGATCCGGGCGCCGAGCACCACTGCGCCTTCTGGGACGCGCACCAGGCGTGATCCCCCGCCGCGGGGCACGATGAGGGCATGCTCCTGGCCGAGATCGCCCGTGTGTCCGCCGCCGTCGCCGCGACGAGCTCGCGGTCGGAGAAGACCGGCCTGCTGGCCGGTCTCTTCCGGGCGGCCGGGCCCGAGGAGGCGCCGCTCGCCCTCACCTATCTGGCGGGGCGGCTGCCGCAGGGCAGGGTCGGGATCGGCTGGAGCGTGCTGCGCGACGCGCCGCCGCCCGCCGCGGCGCCTTCCTTGACCGTCCGGGACGTGGACCGGGCGGTCGAGGCGTTCGCGGCGGTGGCGGGCAAGGGCGCGCAGGCCGAGCGGAAGCGGCTCGTCGACGCGCTGATGGGCGCGGCCACCGCGGAGGAGCAGCGGTTCCTGCGCGGGCTGCTCGGCGGCGAGCTGCGGCAGGGCGCGCTGGACGCGCTCGCCGTCGAGGGGCTCGCGGCCGCCGCGGGCGCGCCGCCCGAGGACGTACGGCGGGCGGTGATGCTCGGCGGCGGCTCCCCTGCGGCCGTGGCCCGGGAGCTGCTGGCGCGCGGCCCGGCGGCGCTGGCCGACTTCCGCCTGGAGGTGGGGCGGCCGGTGCAGCCGATGCTGGCGCAGACGGCCAAGGACGTCGACGAGGCCCTGGACCGGCTCGGGCCGTGCGCGGTGGAGGAGAAGCTCGACGGCATCCGGGTGCAGGTGCACCGGGACGGCGACGGCATACGGATCTTCACCCGCGCCCTGGAGGAGATCACCGAGCGGCTGCCGGAGCTGGCCCGGGTGGCGCGGGAGCTGCCGGTCGGTCGGGCCGTGCTCGACGGCGAGATCATCGCCCTGGACGACGCGGGACGGCCGCGCCCCTTCCAGGAGATCGCGGGCCGGGTCGGCTCCCGGCTGGACGTGGCGGGCGCGGCGCTCACCGTCCCCCTCTCCCCCGTCTTCTTCGACCTGCTGGCCGTCGACGGCCGCGACCTGCTGGCCCTGCCGGTCTCCGAGCGCCACGCGGAGCTGGCCCGGGTGGTGCCGGAGCCGTTGCGCGTACGGCGGCTGGTCGTCGCCGAACCCTCGGACGGCGGTGCGCGGGCGGCGGCCCGGGACTTCGCCGAGGCGGTCCTGCGGCGCGGCCACGAGGGCGTGGTGGTCAAGGCGCTCGGCGCCCCGTACAGCGCGGGCCGCCGCGGCGCCTCCTGGCTGAAGGTGAAGCCCGTCCACACGCTCGACCTGGTGGTGCTGGCCGCCGAGTGGGGCCACGGCCGCCGCACCGGCAAGCTCTCCAACCTCCACCTGGGCGCCCGGCTGCCGGACGGCTCGTTCGCGATGCTCGGCAAGACCTTCAAGGGCCTCACCGACGCCCTCCTGACCTGGCAGACCGAGCGCCTGCGCGAGCTGGCGGTCAGCGACGACGGCTTCGTGGTCCGCGTCCGCCCGGAGCTGGTCGTGGAGATCGCCTACGACGGCATCCAGCGCTCACCCCGCTACCCGGCGGGCATCACCCTGCGCTTCGCCCGCGTGCTGCGCTACCGCGAGGACAAGCGGCCGTGGGAGGCGGACACGGTGAAGGGGGTGCGGGCGGCGCACGCGGAAGGCGGTGTGAGCGGGGGCACGGAGTAGGCGCGGGCCCCGGACGCTACCCTGGCTTGCGACGGCGCGTACCCCACGGGGGCGCGACCCCATCCGCAGGGAGATACAGCGTGCTTCGCACCATGTTCAAGTCCAAGATCCACCGTGCCACGGTCACCCACGCCGATCTGCACTACGTCGGGTCCGTGACCATCGACGCCGATCTCATGGACGCCGCCGATCTGCTGCCCGGCGAGCTCGTGCACATCGTCGACATCGACAACGGCGCGCGCCTGGAGACGTATGTGATCGAGGGCGAGCGCGGGTCCGGGGTGATCGGGATCAACGGGGCCGCCGCGCATCTCGTGCACCCCGGGGATCTCGTCATCCTCATCAGCTACGCGCAGGTCGAGGACGCGGAGGCCCGCGCCCTCGTGCCCAGCGTCGTGCACGTCGACGCCGACAACCGGATCGTCACCCTGGGCACGGACCCGTCGGCCCCGGCCCCCGGCACCGAGCGCAGCCCGCACGCGGTGGGCACGGGCGGGAGCTGAGGGCCCGGGGGCCGGGGGGCGGCCTCCTCGCCGCCGTGGTCCCGTGCCCGCGCGGTCGGAGGCGGACCTCCGCACCACCGCCCTATGCGGCAGGCTTCCGCAGCCAGTCCGCCTCGGTGGTCCAGAACATCTGGCGTGCCCCGAGGTAGTCGCGGGCGAAGCCGGTGAACCGCTCGCGGGTGTACGGCTTGCCGGTCTTGGGGTCCTTGGCGTTGATGTCGGGTTCCTGGACGGCCATCGCGACGAGAGGAAGGGCGGCCTTGTACTCGTGGAGGAACTTGTAGGAGTTCTCCATCTGGTACGGGCGGTCCGGCAGGGTGTCCGGGCCGCCGATGCCGATCTTCTTGTCCCTGGCGAGGTCGAACATCTCCCTCATGCGCTTGTGGTCGTCGTCGTCCGGCAGGAAGTTGACGTACTGGATGAACTGCGTCTTGGCGAAGACCTTCTTGCCGAAGCGCATGTTCTCGATCTCGGCGTCGATGTAGGACTTCGAGGTGTACTTGGTCTGATCCGTCTTGGTGTCCACGTCGACCGCGGTCTCCGGGAGATTCACCCCGGCGAGCTTGCCGTCGAACTTCTTCGCCATCGCCTTCAGCATGGCCTGGAAGTCCGTTCGCACGCCCTTGTTCCACTGCGCGGCCATGGCCCCGTGGGTAGTGGGGTTGTCGGGGTTCTCATCGATCGTCGGCGCGACCCCGCCCTCGTCCTTCACATACTGGGGGACGTTGGCGTCCTTCATGGCGACGTCGAAGAACCGGTCCTGAATCTGGATGAACAGCTGCTTGTGGCGTTCCTGGAGATACTTCAGGGCGTTGTCCAGTCGCGACCACTTGTACTCCCCCTTCTTCCCCTCGAGGGCCTTCCAGGGCACCACCACCTGCACGCCGCCGATGTCCTGACGGTCGATCATGGCCTTGACCTTCGGATTCTCGCCGGACGTGGCGTCCTCGAAATCGCCGAGCGACATGTACAGATTGTCCGTCACCTTGCCGTGGGAAACGGGGGCGGCGGCCTTGGCGGGGGCGGGAGCCGCGGCGGCGACCCCCGCGGTGGCCGTCAGGGCGACGGCCGTGAGGACAACAGATCCGACTGCACCACGTTGCATCATCATGAACGGGACGCTAGTGACCTGAGTCGTTGATGCGTCGTTTGATATGCATGGGGCGTCCGGGGCCGCGGTTGGCCGAGCTGGTGTTGTCCGAGCGTGAGCGTGAGG
>NZ_JBVHLW010000038.1:0-52268 GCF_055558795.1 Streptomyces sp. NPDC025618
TCCTCCTTCCCTCCCTCCCTCCTTTTTCTCCCCCCTCCCCTCTCCCCCCCCCCCCCCCACCCACACCCCCCCAACCCCCCCCCCCCCCCCCCCCCCCCCCCCCCCCCGCCCCGTTCTCTCACCTCTCAGGACTTCCTCCATGCGCAGTAGCTCTCGCGTGCGGCTCGCCGTCGCCGCCGCCCTCGTCTCCTCCCTCGCCCCCGCCGCTCTCCTCACCTCCGCCCCCTCCGCCTCCGCCGCCTCCCTGGCGATGTGGGAGCGGATGGCCCAGTGCGAGGCCACGGGCGACTGGACGGCTGTGAACCCGGTCGGCCCGTACTACGGCGGCCTCCAGTTCTCCAAGCCCACCTGGGACGCCAACGGCGGCACGGAGTTCGCCGCCTACCCCCACAAGGCGACCAAGGAACAGCAGATCACCGTGGCGGAGCGGCTCCTGCGCGCCGCGGGTCCGGGCCAGTGGCCCGATTGCAGCAAGCGGGTGGGCCTGGTCAACGACGGCGTCGACCCGTATCCGCGCGCCACCCCGCCCGTCACCCGCGTCACGGGCTTGGAAGACGGCGGCGTGCTCAGCGGTACGGTCACGCTGACCGCGTCCGTCACCGAGGAGCAGGGGAAGCCGACCGGGACCACTTTCTTCGTGGACGGCGACGCCGTCGGTACGGCTTCCGGGTCCGGGCCCTCGTACAGCGTGAGCGTGGACACCACGACCCTGGCGGAGGGGCCGCACACCGTGACCGCCCGCGCGGTCAACGACGCGGGCCAGACCGGGCCGACGTCCTCGGGTGTCTCCTTCTTCGTGGCCAACCGGGGCACGGCCGGACAGGCCACCGGTGACTTCAACGGTGACGGCAAGGCCGACATCGCGATCCTCTACGGCTACGACCGGGTGGGCAAGGACAACCACACCGCGCTGTGGACGCTGCTGAGCACGGGCGGGGGATCGTTCGCCCCGCCGGTGAAGGTGTGGGACAACCTCGAGGCGGGGACGGGCTCCTGGGACTGGGCCAACTCCAAGATCATCGCTGGTGACTTCAACGGCGACGGCAAGGCGGACGTCGGCGTGCTCTACAACGAAGGCCAGGACGGCGCCAACAACCGCACCGCCCTGTGGACCTTCACCAGCAACGGGCCCGGCTTCGACAAGCCTGTGAAGCAGTGGCGGAGCAGCCAGTCCTGGGACTGGAAGCGGTCCAAGCCGGTCGCGGGTGACTTCAACAGCGACGGCAAGGCCGATGTCGGCATTCTCTACAACGAGGGTCAGGACGGCACCGGCAACTTCCACACCGCCTTCCACATCGCCTACGCCACGGCCGACGGGGTCCAGGAGCCGAAGCGCGTCTGGGACAACAACGACCGCACCACCGGGTCCTGGAACTGGCAGAACAGCAAGCCGGTCGCGGGTGACTTCAATGGCGACGGCAAGGCCGATCTGGGCATTCTCTACAACGAGGGTCAGGACGGCACCGGCAACTTCCACACCGCCTTCCACATCGGCTACGGCACCGCCGACGGCATCAGCCGGCCGAAGCGGGCGTGGGACAACAATGACCGCACAACTGGCAGTTGGAACTGGGAGCGCAGCAAGCCGGTCGCGGGTGACTTCAACGGCGACGGCAAGGCTGACCTGGGCATTCTCTACAACGAGGGTCAGGACGGCACCGGTAACTACCGCACCGCCTTCCACATCGGTTACGGCCGCGCCGACGGCATCAACGCCCCCAAGCGCGCCTGGGACAACAACGACACCACGACCGGCAGCTGGAACGCCGACCGCAGCAAGGTGGTGGCCGGTGACTTCAACGGCGACGGCAAGGCCGACCTCGGCGTCCTCTACAACAGGGGCCAGGACGGCGGGAAGAACAAGGTCGCGCTGCACACCTTCGCCGGTCGTGACGACGAGGTCTCCCGGCCGGTGAAGGCCTGGGACAACGACAATTCGATCAGCTGGGACTGGTACCGCAGCGACCTCGGCTGAGCCGGCCGCCGCGCCGCCGGACGACGTCACTCAGTTCAGCTGCACGCGTGGACCTCTGACAGCCCGTCAGCAGGTCGGCCGCGTGGATGGAGGCGGGGGAGAGGACCTTGTGGACGTTGGCGGGCGCGCCCGCTGCTGGGGCGCGCACCGTGGTGCGGCAGGGTGGCCGGTTCTGCATGGTGAGGGTGAATGGGCGTGCAACTTCTCGGGGGTGTGGAGTGTCTGTGTGGGTACGGAGACGGCCGTCCCGCGTACGTCCACCAACCGGCACCACAGGACTCGCGACTCCCACGGAGGACACAGTGAAGCGTGCTGTACGTACCCGCGTTGCGGGAGCGGCGCTGCTCGCCGCCGCCACGACCGTCACCGGGCTGGTGGCAGGCTCCGGGACGGCCGTCGCCGCTCCGGCCCGCGCCACGGCCACGTACAACCAGGAGTGCGGCGCCGGATACCGGCAGGTCAACGAGATCCCCATCCCGGGCCGCGGCACGGTCGTCCTGACCTACAACGCCGCCACCGGCAAGAACTGTGTGGTCACCAAGCGGAACAGCTCTGCCGGCGCACGGCTGTGGGTGGGCTCCTGGCTCCAGCGCGACAACGACGTGAAGTCGAAGCAGGAACAGTACGGCTTCTTCACCTCGTACTCGGGGCCGCTCTACCTGGAAGCCAAGGGCAAGTGCGTCGACTGGGGCGGCGAGATCGACGGCTATGTCGTGGCCCGCTACAAGACGAACTGCGCCACCCTGGCCCCAAGCGGCCGGTAGACCCGCAGACCCGGCGGTGAGCGGAGCGGTGGGCGGCGGACGTACGGCCCTGCCTGTCACTCCGTTCGCCGCCTAGGGTGACGCGTGGACGGCGTCGTGGCTCTGTCTCACATTCCGTGCCAGAGCCACGATTCAACAGACGCCGACATTCGCCCGCCTACCGGCTCCAGCCGACCGGGGCCGCTCACGGCGTCCGGAACGGGACGCCGAGTCGAAAGGTGTGGGTGCGGCCTGGTCGGCGTTGGGCGGTACGACTCGTCCTTGAGGGGCGCCCTGCTGCCGGAGTGTGCGTGGTGGGCTGCGCCGACTCGAAGTATCCGCCCGACGGTGTGCGCTACCGCGACCCGCTGCCGCACCGACCATGGCCCGGCAGGCCAGCGCACCGATCGACCTGGCCGGACGCGGACGCGACCTGGCCGGATGAGCCCACGCCCACTACCTCCTCCACCGGCACGCCCCACCGCTGCACAAGGTCGTCGCCCCCGGCTACGCAGACACCACCTTGCTGAGCACCGCCGCGAAGCAGGAAGGCCGCAGGACCAGTGAGCGGATCGTGGCGCTCACGAACGCCTTTGTGGCTCAGTCGGCTGCCCCCGGGGCGCGCGCCCCGCTCTGTACGAAGCCACCGCGCCCGGAGTGTCTTCTGACGCCTTCATCGGGCCGAAGTTCGGTCTGCGCGGCGCGCCGGTACCGTCCCGGCGGGCGAAGTGGACCTCGGACGACAACTCCGGCGAGGCCCTGTGGGCGGCTTCTGAAGAGCGCACGTCCGTGGCATACGCCGCCTTCGCGCCCTGGCTCCTGCCCGTCGCCGTACATTCGCCCGTTGTCCTGGCGGGATGCGGCGACATGCCGCGCCGCGCGGTTCAAATCGCTCTGGCAGCACCCGCACAGGAATAGAGTCAGCAATGACGGATTATCGGCATTTGGATGGAGTAGGCACGTAAGTGGGAGGACACCAGGGAGTTGCCACGACCAAGCCGGCTGTGCAAGGCCAATCAGTTCTGGCCGCAACTGGTCTCTGCAAGAGCTTCCGGGGCCGCAAAGTGCTGAGCGGCATCGACCTTGTGCTGGCAGCGGGCTGCATCGCTGGCGTCACGGGTGAAAACGGTTCCGGGAAAACAACCCTGCTGCGCGTTCTGCTGGGCGACCTGCAACCCGACGCCGGCCACATCATCTTCGGTGGCTCCTACGGGCACTGCCCCCAAGTCCCCTTGCTGAACCCGAGCCTGACGGTCGCCCAACATCTCCTCCTCTTCCAGACGGCCTACCGGCTGCCTGGCACGCGGCACGCCCATGGCCTCCTGGAAAGACTCAATTTCACTTCCTGTCTCGAACAGGAAACGGGAACGCTGAGCGGCGGAACACAGCAGAAGCTGAATCTGACACTGGCACTGATGCACGACCCTGACGTTCTACTGCTGGACGAGCCCTATCAGGGCTTCGACTACGAGACCTACCAGGTGTTCTGGGAGCTGGCGGTGGAGCTGCGCGACCGCGGGAAGACCGTTCTCGTGGTGACGCACTTCGTCCCTGACGCCACACCATTCGACCTGCTGCTCAACCTGTCCGGGGGCCGTCTCGCGGTTACACGGGGGCCTGAATGACAGCGATGACGACACCCGTTGTGGTGTCCGGGCGCATGGCGTGCCTCGAATACGCCCGCAACCGACTGGCCATCGTGCTCGTCCTCGGCTTCGTTCCTGTGTGGCTCACACTCGAAAAGATCACTTTTCTGTCCTACCCCGTGAGGTTCACACCGGGCTCGCAGGGCAGCGCCGCCGTGGTCGTGCCGGGCAACGATTTCAGCCTCATCTACGCGGCCGCGAACGCCGTCACCCTGATCATCGGCTTCCTGGCGTTCACGGCCACCTACCGCGGCCGACGCTTCGATCGTCGACTGGTTCGGGCCGGGTTCAGTCCCCTTTCCCTGTTCGCCGGCCGCCTCACAGCGGTCGCCCTGGCTGCCGCGGCGACCGCCGGTTACACCCTTGTGGTCATCCTCGCGCTCACCGATCTGCATCAACCGCTCCTTGTCGGCCTCGCCCTGGCTCTGGCGGCCCTGACCTACGCCGGCCTGGGGACCGCCCTGGCCGCCGTCCTGCCTGGTGAGCTGGAAGGCTTGTTCGTCATCATCATGATCAGCCTGCTCGACAGTGGCCTGCAAAACCCGATGCTCAACCCCCACGCGAACGAGGCCCGTTTCGAACTCCTGCCGACCTACGGGGCGGTCCAGGCCGCCTCCAGTGCCGCGTTCAGCTCCGCGGGCGTCACCGGCCGCCTCACCACACAGGTCACCTGGTACGCACTCCTGACCCTTGTGAGCCTGTTCTGTTTCCGTCTCGGAACCCGAGGCGCAGCCCGCCATGACTGAACTGCTCCGCTTTGCCCGGAAAGGTCGGTTCGAGCTCCGGAACAAGATCCTCGCACTGAACCCCGAACAGGACCATCTGCAGATCTACCGCATCAGCGCCGGCCTGGAATTCCCCTTCGACTACCTGCGCGGAATGGAGCTCGCGCTTCTGCGCACCTTCGCCATCCCCTCCATCGCCGCCCTCCTCGATGCCACCGGAGAATTCGCCTGTGCCGGTCAGCGACGCTACGACGACACCTTCCTGCTCATGGGAGCCCTCGTGCGGTTCGGCTGTGACTCCCCAGAGGGACGGACAGCCCTGCGGACCATCAACCGGGCCCACAGCTGGTACCGCATCAGCAACGACGACATGCTCTACACGCTGGCCGCATTCGTCCTCGAACCCGTTCGCTGGATCGACCGCTTCGGCTGGCGCCCCCTGACCGGGCACGAACGGCACGCGGCCTTTCACCTCTACCGAAGTATCGGACAACGCCTCGCGATCCAGGACGTGCCCGCTACCTACGAGGAACTCAGCACCTTCTACGACGGCTACGAATCCGCACACCAGCGTTCCACCCCAGCCGGAACCCGCGTTGCCGACGCCGCCTTGACCGTCATGGCCTCCTGGTTCCCAGTCCCGCTGCGCCAGGCCGCCAAGAAGATCGCACTCGCCGTTCTTCCGCCGCCGGTCTGCGTCGCCCTCGGCTACCAGCGCCCCCCGGCAGCCCTGGCACACATGGCGAGCTTCGCTCTTCGGGCCAGGGCGCGGTGGCTACGCTGCCTCTGCCGTCCCCGCGAGCTGTCACTGTTCCATGTTCTGCCTCGGGTACGCACCTACACGCTCGACGCACCAGGCGCCGTCATGGAGCGCTTTGGGATCAAGTCGCCTGCCCGCACGGACCATCCGGGGACGGCCCTGTGCCCAAGGCGGGCCGGGCGTCCGTAAGGATTCACTGGCGGGCCAGGCCGGCTGCGGGTCTCCCGGCTCCGCTCAGGGGCATGGAGCAGGCGGGACAGGGCTCAGGTCACGCTCGCCGCAGCCCCGTGCTGTGCCGGAACACCGGCGGGGCCACTGCTGGCAAAACGGCTGACGAGCGCAGCCGAACCGATGACGGCCTTCTGCAGAGGCCCCAGCCGTACCCGGCGTGTGAACACGTCGAAGTTCCGCGACTCCACCTCGGTAAGCAGCGCATGGTAGAGCGAGTGCACTGCCCGGACGGCCGGACGGCTCGAAGGGTGCAGCGCCGCCTCCTGCAGTTCTGCCACGGCCAGAAGCTCACGCGCGCGCCCGACTTGCTTGCGCACCATCGCCCGCATCTGCGGTGTCACCCGAGCGCCCGCAAGGTCCTGGTGGCTCACCCCGCAGGCGGCCAGGTCCTCCTGCGGAAGGTAGACACGGCCCAGTTCGTAGTCCTGACGTACATCGCGGATGATGTTGGTCAATTGCATGGCCTCGCTCATGGCGTCGCCGCCCTTGCCGGCGAGCGCACTGTCCAGCGGTTCGAGAACGGGCAGCATCTGGCGCCCGAACGACAGGGATGCCAGCTCGATGAACCTGCGCAAGTCAGCGTATGTGCTATATGCCGTCACCTGGAGATCCATCTCCTGGGAAGCGAGATAGTCGCGCACATGGCAGGCGGGGATCTGCCACAGCTCCATGGTGCGCAACAGCGCATGCAGGACAGGATGCCGGCTTTCCCCGCTCGTCAGGCCTCTTTCCACAGCTCTGTTCCAGGCGTCGAATCGCGCACCTCTGCGCGCGTGGGACTGCGTGGCGTTGTCCACGATCTCGTCGGTGTAGCGCGCGAAGCCGTACAGCGCCCATGTGAATGGCCGTTTTGGGGCCGGGAGGAGCGCGGAGGCCAGATAGAACTCCAGGCCCTCCGCGGCAATCAGCACCCGCCGACACACAGTGAACGCCGCGCGCGTCCGCGCAGTCGACTGGGCGTCGTCGGTGCCGCACACCGATTGGCACGTATCCATGACATCCCCGTCCTTGATGAGCGAAACCGTAAACAACTGGTGGGGAAGGACGCGGGACCGACAGGCCCCGCCCCCTAATGCAGCCCCGAATGGCTCTGAACGGACCCAGGGGCCGCCGAAGGTGATTGCCTTCGCTGCTCTCCTTTAATAAGGGCTTCGCTCAGCGAACGCCCATGGCACGTGAACGAGTAGGCGTATCGCTGCTCACGGCTGCCGGGGCAGCGCGCGAAGTCGGGGCGGGTGGCATAGCCTTCACTCCGGCCGGTGGCAGGATGACGTGCACCCGGAACGGGGCGTCCTCCAGGACCCGGATGGCCTTGCGCCAGGGGAGGCGGTAGTCGCTACGGTGTTCTGCTTCTCGGGCACCATGTGGCACGAGACGTGCTCGTCGGCCAGGCGGGACGAAGAGGAGGAGTTCACGTGACCGCGACCGGCGTAATTCTCGATATCGGGGGCGTACTGGAGATCACGCCGGAGACGGGGTGGGTGCGACGGTGGGAAGAGCGGCTGGGGCTGCCACTGGGCAGCGTGCATGAGCGGATGTGCGACGTGTGGCGTGCTGGCAGTGTCGGGAGCATCAGCGAGGGGGAGGTGCATGAACAGGTAGCGGTCCGGCTAGGTCTCGAAGCGCCCCAGGCTGAAGCCTTCATGGCTGACCTTTGGACGGAGTATCTGGGGACGCCGAACGAGGAGCTCATCGCCTATGTGCGGGGGCTGCAAGGAAAATGCAGGCTGGGCATCCTGAGCAACAGCTTCGTCGGGGCCCGCGAGCGGGAGACGGCGCTGTACCACTTCGACGAGTTGGTGGAGCAGATCGTGTACTCGCACGAGATCGGCGTCGAGAAGCCTGATCTACGCGCTTTCGAAGCTGCCTGCGCCAGCTTGGAGGTGCGGCCGGAGCGCTGTCTCTTCGTGGACGATGTCACAGCCAATGTTGAGGCCGCCCGGGCGGCGGGCATGCAGGGGCACCTGTTCGAGGACAACGTCGGGACGATCACGCGCATCGCAGCTCATCTGGACGCCGGGCCCTTGACTCCAGCCCGCGTCCTGCTCGGATGACGTCGGCCTGGCCGGGCGCTCCCGGCCGAACCGAGTTACTACGGTGCGAACCCCCAGCTATGACACGGTCTTTCGCTCGCTGATACTGGGCGTTGGGGGGAAGTCTCAGCCATGTTCCGCGCTACTCGTGGAGATGTGTTTCGGAATTCGTCGTCTGTGGTGGACCCTCTGTGGGATGGGATCGATGGTCCTGAGATCCGGATGCCGCCGTGGCCGGGAGGTGGGTTCTGGGTGCTGTTTCCGCTTCCGTGGGCCGGGGCCGTTCGGCGGGAAGGCGGAGCATGACGGTGCCGAGTACGGCGGTCCACAGGTGGACGAGTCCGAAGAAGAACATGCTGGGGCCGATTCCAGCACGGCGTGGGCGTTGGTGCCGGTCACGCCATAGGAGCACACCGCCGCCAGCCGGTTCGGCCCCGGCACCGGCCATGCGGTCGGCTCGGTGGGGACGAACAGCCGGGAGGGCTCCGCATGGTCGATCGCCGGGTTCCACCGGTCGAAGTTGAGGTTGGGCGGAACGCTGCCGTGGCGCAGGCACTCGACAGCTTTGATGATCCCGGCGATGCCGGAGACCGGCTCGCTGTGCCCGATGTTCGTCTTGACGGAGCCCAGCGCGCATCGCCCGCGGCCCTGGCCATAGACGGCGTGGACGGAGGCGTACTCGATCGGGTCGCCGACCGCGGTGCCCGGCCCGTGTGCCTCGACCAGCCCCACCTGTCCGGGGTTGATCGCGGCGCGCTCCACCATCTCGGTCGAGGGAGCGGTCAGCCGACTGGCCTGCCCGTCGTTGTTGACGGCGCTGCCACGGATCACGGCCAGCACCCGGTCCCCGTCCCGGCGCGCGTCCGCCAGCCGCTTCAGCACCAGCACGCCCGCGCCCTCACCCCGCACATAGCCGTCCGCTCGCGCGTCGAACGCGTGGCAGGCACCCCGCCGCGACAGCAGCAACGGCGCTTCCAGATAGTGGGTTACGGGCGAGAGCATCAGCAGCACCGCGCCGGCCAGCGCCATGTCGCACTCGCCCAGCGTCAGTGCCCCGCAGGCGGTATCCACCGCCACCAGCCCGGACGAGCAGTGCGTACTGACCACCATGACCGGCCCGCGCAGGTCCATCGCGAACGCCAGCCGCCCCGCCGCACCGGCCGTGAAGTTCCCGAACAGATAAGGGCTGTTGGGGGCATCCGTCACCGGCCGGGCCTCACGGAACAAGTTGTCCGGTGCGTACGTGCCCACGTACGCACCCGCTCGCGCCCCTCGCAGAGTGTCCACGGGGATACCCGCGTGCTCCACCGCCTCCCACGCCACCTCGGCCAGGAGGCGGAACTGCGGGTCCACCGTGTGCTGCTCGTTCGGAGCCACCGACAACGCCGCGGGATCCCACGCCCATACGTCCCCGTCGAGGAAACAGCCCCACCCGGCCCGCACGGCCAGCTCCGGGTCGTGCACAGCCGCCAGACGCGCCGCATCCCACCGGTCCGCGGGCACCGGGCCCACTGTGCAGCACCTGTCGGCCGCCAGGCGCCACAGCCCGCCCGGGGTCTGCACACCACCCGGGAAGCGGCAGCCGATCCCGGCGATCGCGATGGGCTCAGCGTCCGAAGCCGGCATGGCCAACTCCCTTATTCCGCAATGGCTGTGCTGTAGGAAAGCTGGAAGAGCGGCACCAAGAACCCCTTCACCAATCTGTGTTCGCCGGTGGGCTCGAAATGCTGGTGCCACCCGTAGAAGGCCACCACCCGTGAAGCGTCTGCGTGGCCGTCCGGAAGGCGGTACAAAGGCGGCAGGTCTGGCGGGCCTCCCCGCAGAAGAACCAAACGGTCCCGGCCCGTCACCGCTCCTGCCATGCCCACCACCTCCAGGCGGGGCCTGCCGAGGGCGGACCCGCGCTCCTGAGGCGCTAGGAACCGATACTTCCTCTTCCTCTTATCCACTGGACACGAGTGGGTGAAGTGCGACAAGGCGCAGTAACGGCGCAAACGTGGCATGCGGCGCGTAAGACTGCTCTCCACACGCCCCGCGCCAGCGCCACCTGAGCGTCCCGCTGTCCGCCCTCGCACCCGCCGGAGCACTACGGCGCTGACGAATTCATAGTGGTCACGGCAGGGGCGGTGCTGGCCCGGATCATCCGCACACCGACCTGATCCGGTGAGCCACGTCTGAAGGTCTCTGCGTTCTGTCACTGGGCCAGAGCAGTGCTTCGCCACGGTCCAATGCGCAAGCACGACAAGGAAGATGACAGTGGAGAGGGCACCAAGCTGCCGGGGCAACCGTGGACGCCGCCGAAGGGGCCGCCGACGACGGACGGCGGTCCCCCCGGCGACGGCGGGAAGCACGGGAAATCACTTGGCGGGGGCTGGTCGCGCGCCTCGCGGCGGACGGCGTGCTGACGGCCGGGTGGCAGCCGGTGTTCGAGGCCCTGCCCCGGACCGGGTTCCTGCCCGATGTGCTCTGGCGGCACCACGTGCCGGCCGGCGACGTCGAGGCGGTGAGCCGCACACGGGAGCCGCAGCGGTGGCAGGCCGCGGCCGAGTCCGACGATCCGCCGGTGACGCGGTGGGACTACGGCGAGCACCAGGGTCTGGGGCAGGGGCGGGTGACGTCGTCGTCGGCATCCACCCCTGCGGTCGTCGCCGACCTCAACGTGCGCCCCAGGCGGCGGGTCTTTGAGGTCGGCACGGGCACGGGGTGTAACGCCGGTCTCCTCGCCGCCCGGCTCGGCGCCGCGGCGGTGACCACGACCGAGGTGGACCGGGCCCTCCCGCCGGTGGGTCCGTGGCCGAGAAGGCGCGGATCAGGTCTGGGCAGGGCGGGCCATCCGCTGCGGCTGGTGTGGCCCAGGTGAAAGGAGCGGCTCCAGTATTCTGCCCGCGTGGACGGTACGGATGAGGTCAGGAGTCTTCCCGACTGGCGGGTGCTTGTCGTCGGGGGCGCGTCGGGGATGGGAAAGACCGGTGTCGGGCGGGCATTGGCACGACGGTACGGCGTCCCCGTCGTGGAGGCCGATGACATCGTGGAGGCCCTGCTCGCGGTGACACTGCCTGAGCACCTGCCGGAGGTCCATTTCTGGCGCACTCACCCGGAGGCCGCCCGCCGGACGCCCGAGTCGGTGGTCGAGCGGCAGATCGCGATCGCCGTGGCGCTGGCACCGGCGATCGAGGCGGTGGTGGCCAACCATGTCGGCACCGACACCCCGGTGATCCTGGAAGGGGACTACGTCCTGCCCGGACCGGCGACGCCTGAAGGTCCGGTCCGTGCCGTCTTCCTCCACGAGGACGACGAGGGGCAGGTGACGGCCAACTACCTGCGCCGGGAGCCGGAGGCCGGACCGCAGCGCCATCGCGCACGCGTCAGCGTGCTGTACGGCCGGTGGCTCGCCGCGCAGGCGCGGGCGGCCGGCGTGCCGGTCATCGCTCCGCGCCCGTGGGAGGATTTGGCCAGCCGTGTCGCCGAGACGGTGACAGGCGCCTCTGCTGACACCGTGGCGCTGGCCGCCCGTGTGCGTCTGGGTGCTCGGCCAACAGGGTGCCCGGGACAGTAGGACAGAAGCGCGCGGCGTCTCGCGGAACCGTCCCGGAACCCTGTCTGTCACCGGCCGGGTGTCGTACGATGCCCGGCCGGTAAGCGTGGTGAGGGTCCGTGCCCGGAGGCATCCAGGCCGTTTCGTTCGGATCGGCGGACGGAACCAAGAGCCGGTGACTGCCGAGGCCGGTCCGGTCCAGCCGACTTCCACCGCAGCGGACTGGAGTCTCCTGGACCGGGTGGCTACTCCGCCGCCACGATGCGCTCCACTGCGGCCGTCACCAGTTGTTCACGCTCTGCCTCTGTGAAGACGTCCGGCAGGGTGAGCTGCTCAACGATCAGCCAGTTCAGCGTCAGCATGAGCAGCTTGACCGCCGTCGTGTCGCCGGGGAGACCGGAAGTCTCGTGATAGGCGACGTTGGCATCCACGTCGGCCCGGACCCGCTCCGTGAGGACCTTGCGCAGTTCGGGGCGGCGAGTGGCTTCGAGGCGGAGTTCCAGCAGCGCAAGGTAGCCGGTACGGAAGGAGGCGATGCGGCCCACGAGTTCGCGCATCAGCTCTATGTAGGTGTCCCGGTCGCGGCCGGCCGCCTGCTGTCGGGCAATCGTGGCCTCGTCGGGCTGGAGTCGTTCGTAGACCCGGGCGCCGGCCTGAGTGAACAGGTCGTCGCGACTGGAGAAGTAGTTGGACGCCGTGCCGGCGGGAACGGCTGCCTCGGCATCCACGGCCCGGAAAGTCAGGCCGCGTGCGCCTTCTCGGGCCAGCACCTCGATCGCCGCGTCCACGAGGGCCGCGCGCCGCTGGTCGTTCCGTCTCACCATTGACACCACTCCAGACGTAGTACTACGTTCAAACCACTTCAGTCAGAGTACTACGTGTGGGGGACTACTTTGCGGAAGCTCGTGTACTACATCGGCGTCTCGCTCGACGGCCGCATCGCCGGTCCCGGCGGCGAGTTCGACTTCTTTCCGCAGGGCGACGAGCAGCAGGCCGCCGCCTATTCGACTTGGATGAACGCGCTGTACCCGGAGACCATCCCGACCGCTTATCGCGCGGCCGTCGGCGTCGCCGACGCGCCCAACCGGCGTTTCGACACCGTCGTCATGGGCCTCGGCACCTACCGCCCAGCCCTCGACAACGGGATCACCAGCCCGTACGCGCACCTGCGCCAGTACGTGGTGTCCAGCACTCTCAAGCCAGACACCGACCCAGCCGTCACCGTCGTGCCGAGCGACCCGCTCGCCCTCGTCCGCGAGCTCAAGGGCGAGGTGGACGCCGTGCTGGACATCTGGCTCTGCGGGGGCGGCCAGCTCGCGGGCACCCTGTTGCCCGAGATTGACGAGCTGCTGATCAAGACGTATCCGGTCATTGCCGGTACAGGAATCCCAGTAGTTGACGGTGTCTTCGACCCCGCTGTCTTCGACGTCGCCGAGCGCACCGCCTTTCCCAACGGGGTCACCCTCACCCGCCTCACCCGCCGCTAGGCGGTTGCGGTTCAGCCGGCGGACCAGAGGAAGATGCCCGCGATGTGGAGTCCGGCCAGGCACATGGTCGCCGTCTCCTCGTAGCGGGTGGCGATACCGCGCCACTGCTTGAGGCGGTTGATACACCGCTCCACGGTGTTGCGTCGCTTGCAGGCGTCGCGGCCGAAGGCCGGTGGTCTGCCGCCTTGTCCGCCGCACCGCAGCCGGTGGGCCTGCTGGTCCGCCGGGACGGGGATCACCGCGCGGATCCCTCGCTGTGTACAGGTGTGCGCGGATCGCGCATGAGGGGTACGTCTTGTCCGCCGGGACCACGTCCGGCCTGGTGCGGGGCCGTCCGCGTCGACGCGGAACACGCAGACGTGCCATCACCTGGGCGGAATGCGGGTGTGTCACCGCTTCCACGAACGGCACGCCGGGTGGGGAGAAGAAGCCGATTGCCAGGCCACTCCTGCTGAGCGTTGCGGTCCTTTCCTCTGAGGTGGGACGGGGGTTCGTCGCCTTTTCTGGCGGGTCGGCGTGCGACCTTCCCCGCCTTTCCTCGCATGATCAGCGGTCACTCCGCGAAGCCGGTGTGTATCTCCGGACGGGCGGCGGTGCCGGTCTGCCGACCGCGCGGTACCTTCGCCCGTCCCCGGTGGTGAAGTGCGCGTCCTCCGAGGCCGCCTGGCGAGCACGGCCGGTCTCCGATGCGAGGAGCTCTTCCGCTTTCGTGAAGCACTGTGGGCGTTCCTCGGTGTCCGGGCGATGCCGTAGGCGTATGCTGCGGCGGATGGAGATCCGCATAGCTTCTGCCGAGGACTGGCCGGGCATTTACCGGTTCTACTCGGTGATCATGGCTGAGGGCAGGACGTACGCGTTCCCCGAGGGGCAGACCCTTGAGGAGGCGCGGCCGTGGTGGATGGAGCGGTCGCCAGGGCGCACGGTGGTCGCTGTGGAGGAGAGCGGGGTCGTGGGTTCGGCGAAGATGGGGCCGAACCGGCCCGGACGTGGCTCCCATATCGGCACAGCCTCGTTCCTGGTCGATCCGGCTCATCAGGGCAAGGGCATCGGGCGGGCGCTCGGCGAGTACGTCATCGACTGGAGCCGTGCGGAAGGCTTCCGCGGAATCCAGTTCAACGCGGTCGTCGAGACCAATCCGGCGGTGTACTTGTGGAAGTCGCTGGGATTCGAGGTGATCGGCACCGTGCCGGAAGCCTTCTGCCATCCCGAGCATGGCCTGGTCGGGCTGCATGTGATGCACCGTCGCCTCTGAGAAAGGCCGGGGCACGGCAGCTTCCACGCGGCTGGGCCCGGCCTTTCGGAGACGGTGCCGACCGATGGTCGCGTACGGCGAATCCGTCCGGGACGGGTACGGGGCTGGGCCAGCTGGTCACTTCACCGGTCGAGGGAGCGATCCGTGTCAGGAACGTGCCGCTCCGACTACCGGCGTACCAAACCAGCCAGACGAGGAACCATCGAGAACCGGCGGGGGCTGGCAGCAGTCGATCTTGACAGCCTCGACGTGTGCGAAGTCGGATGTGGTGTCGGGTTGACGGCGAGCAGTGGCACCAACGCGTAGGGGATCGACATGTTCATAGCGGAAGAAGGTGTTTTCGATCCCGCGGAGGTGCTGAACCTCTACGATTCGGTCGGCTGGGAGGGTTACACCAGTGACGTCCACAAGCTCTGTCGCGGTCTCGTGAACTCTCACCTCGTGATCACGGCGCGGGACGGGTCGGGAACGCTCCTCGGGCTGGCCCGGACCATCTCCGACGACGAGCACATCTGTTACGTCCAGGACCTCGTGGTGAATCCGGCGAACCACAGGCAGGGGGTTGGCCGGACGCTGGTTGAGTACCTGATGCGGCGGTACTCCCACTGCCGGTTCTTCCTCCTGTCCACGGACCACGAGTCATCACCGGAAGGCAAGCGCAACCACGCGTTCTACCGGAGCCTGGGCTTCCTGTCGTACGAGGAAAAGGAGATGGCAGGCTTCGGACTGCCCAGGAATCGCCCCGACCTGCGCGGTGTGACTCCATGAGTAAAAGGTTTTGAGGGGGCCCGGGGAGGTGGTTCTGGCCCAAATGCCAGGGAAACGTGCGCCAAGGGGCCGCGTCTAGAGGGCGTCTGAGAAGTCCCTTTCAGGGTAGGTGGCTTGTGTCGTCTTTTCTGGGGTGGGAGGTCGGGGATGACCGGCCGGTGTGCTGCGTATCCGACGGACTTGTCTGATGCCGAGTGGGTGGTGCTCGCACCGCTGGTCCCGCCGCCGAGGCCGGGTGGCCGGCCGCCTGAACACTCCCGGCGCGAGATCATTGATGCGCTGGCTTACTGGTTGCGGGCCGGGTGTGCCTGGCGGTTGCTGCCGCATGATTTCCCGCCGTGGCAGACGGTGTACCACTACTGGCGGGTGTGGCGGATCGAGGGGCGCTGGGAGGAGATCCTGGCTGTCCTGCGGGCGCGGGAACGTACTGGTCAGGGGCGTGAGCCGACGCCGAGTGCGGGCGTGCTGGACAGTCAGAGTGTCAAGGGCACCGAGCGGGGCGGCTGGCACGGGTACGACGGCGGCAAGAAGGTGCACGGCGTCAAGCGTCACCTGATGGTCGACACGCTCGGGCTGGTCCTGGCGGTGTGTGCCAGCCCCGCGGACGTGGGCGACCGGGTCGGTGCTGAAGTCCTCCTCGACCGGTCCGCGGGGAAGTTCCCGCGCCTGCGGCACCTGTGGTCCGACCAGGGCTACGGCGGCCGCGAGTTCCTGGACTGTATCCGCGAGAACACCGGTATCACCATCCAGGTCGTACAACGCCGCGACGGCGGCTTCCGGCACACATGGGTCCGCGACGGCGACACACCACCCCCGGTACCCCGGTTCGCAGTTGTTCCGCGCCGGTGGGTGGTCGAGCGGAGTTTCGCCTGGCTGGGACGCTACCGGCGGCTGTCGAAGGACTACGAATACCTCGCCGACACCTCCGAAAGCGCGGTCTACCTGGCCACCATCATGCTCCTCCTCCACCGCACTACAACCCCCACCTGAAAGGGACTTCTCAGACGCCCTCTAACGCACGCCGTCAGCTCACCCGGGCCGTATCAGCCCGCGAAGTGCTGGGTTATCGGTCGCCTGTCTGTGCCCGCCGGTGCTATGCCGGGCTGCCGTGGGCTTGGTGGCGGCGCCGGCGCCGGGACGGCTCGTCCGCATGAATTCGCCCCGGTACAGGTGGTGCAGCGGGTGTACCGGGGCGGGGCGGAGTCAGCTGAAGATGACGGAGCGGAGCTTCAGCCTGTCGTCCAGGATCTTGCCCGGGTTCATGACGTAGAAGGTGTCGCCGTTGCAGTCGAAGTCGAGGAACACCTTTGCCGTTGACGTGGTGAGGTTCTTCGGAGCGAAGGCCGGGTCCTCATCCGTGGCTCCGGGCACATTGAGGCACTCCCCGCTCGGCGGGTCCTCCAGCCCGCCGGGGGGACCGATGAGGCCGGAACCGTACTGGTACAGGAAGTCCCCGGTGGCGGCATTGGCGGAGGTGGGCATGGTGACGATGAGCGCGAGAGCGCCCAGAGCGGCCCCAGCGGTGTGACGAAGACGCATGAGACTCCCCTTGCCTGTGGTGGATGGGCGCTGACCGGCGGTCAGCCACGTGGCTCAAAAATGCCCCAGAAGCGGGATTGTGTATGCAGAAGCGTTCCGGCGTGCGGGTGTGATTCAGGGCGCGCAGTAGTGATATCAGTGCACAACGTGCACGATTGCGCCCTGGGTATTTCCGTGCCCCCCTCTAAACAAGCCCGTAGCACCACGGAGGTCTCTACATCACCCCGGCCGCAGCCCCTACCATGACGCCGCCGGAGAACCTTGCTCTCCGCATCGCCCTGACGGGGCGCAGGATGAGCTCGCAGCTCCCTCCCGTCCGCCATATCCACGGCCCACCCGATTCAGGGCGCGCGCTCCGATGAGCTAAACGACGGCCGGATGGATTCACTCGTCCTCGAGGTGACAGGCCAGATGCGGGCCGAGCATCCTCAATCTCACGGCCACTGGGATTTCCAACACGCATTCAGGAAGTGCTGCTGGACACCGCACAGTCCGTCGGCCGGTCCGGGACCGTGTCCAGCTGCACGCCTCGTAGACCCGCCCGATCACTGGGTGGCGTCGGCGCGGATGGAGCGGTGCGGCAGACTTCCTTCGGTGACCACTTCACCCGCATCGTCGGCTCGTTCCCGTTCTCTTGGCAAGGGCGTGGTGGCCATCATCTGCCCGGGCTGGGTCTCGCCGGCGGATCAGGCGGCCGCGCTCATCGCCGCCGTGCAGGACGCGTGGCTCCCGGCGGCCCTGGTGCAGGCTGCGGTCGTGATGCTGGAGGCGGCGTCGGGGCCGGAGCCGCTGGATGAAGCCGGGCGGGAACGCGCGGCCGAGCTCGCCGGGTTGCTGGCCAGGTACATGGACCACGGTGCCTGAGGGTGCCTGCCCGCCTTCGGGGCGGAAGAGCGCAGTGGGTTCGATCATGCCGTGGTCGGGGTATGTCGGTTGGCTCCGTCCGTTCGGCGTGCAGGCCGGTCAGGTGTCGCGGTGGGGCGTTCTCGATGCCGGGTACGTGGACACCGGCTCTCGGATCGGCCACGACGGCGCGGAGAGGGAGTATGCGACCACGTTGATGCGGCGACGATGCGGTGGGGTACCGACACCCGGTCCGCGCCACTGTAACGGCTCGCGCATCACGATGCGCGGGCCGTTGTGCGCCGCCCATAGGTGCGCGCACGCAGGGTGACGATGTGCCAGGCCGGTGCGGCCGTGCGCGCCCTCGATCAGAGTGCGGCGCACCCGGTGCGCACCCCCTGGCCAGCTCCGCTGGGGTTGTGGGGTGTTCGTGCCGGTCGTATGTCCGTAGGCCGGGCCTGGATGGTCTGTCCGCCCGCTGGTGAACCCCGTCGTCCAGGGTCCCGGAACGCACCGTCCGTCCTGGCAGGCCGTTGGATGCGCGGCCTGCCGGGCCGGAACGTGTGGTCCCGTCGCTCATGTGCCGCAGAACTCGGCTTCGATGACACGCTGTTCGTGGACGTTCCAGTCGCCGTTGAAGTTCAGTGAGAGTACGTGCTTGCCGTCCGTGGTTGCCATGGTCTGTGATATGGAGCCTTGGATGCCGCCGTTGTGTCCCCATACGTCGGTGCCGCAGGAGAGTTTTATTTTCATCAGGCCCAGGCCGTAGGAGACGGGCGACATTTTCTCGATGGGCTCGGCGGTGGTCATTTCCTGGAGTTGGTGTTTCTTGAGGAGCCGGCCGGAGAGCAGGGCCTGGTAGAACCGGTTGAGGTCGCGGGTGTTGGAGATTATTTCTCCGGCGGCGCCTGCGAGGGAGGGGTTGAGTTCGGTGACGTCGTAGGTGGTGCTGTTGGGTGTTCCGGGGCCGGCGAGTTCTCCGGTGAGCTTTGAGTAGGCCCGTCCGCCGGGTCCTGGTACGTGTACCCGGGTGCCGGGCAGTGTGGTGGAGTCCATGCGCAGAGGGCGCAGGATCCGCTGTTCGATCTCGTGGGCGTAGGAGTGGCCGGTGGCTTTCTGGATGACCATGCCGGCGAGGATGTAGTTGGTGTCGGAGTAGCCCCACTGGCTGCCGGGGGTGAAGGAGGGCCGGTGGGTCATGGCGAGGCGGACGATCTGCTCCGGCGTCCATGTGTCGTAGCGGTGGCGCAGGAAGTCGGTGCCGAATTCTTTGCGTTTGAAGTCCGCGTCGTCGGTGTAGCTGTAGATGCCGCTGGTGTGGTTGAGGAGCTGACGTATCGTGATCTGGTTGCCGTCGTGCCCGTTGCCCTGGACCAGGTCCGGCAGCCAGTGGCCGACCGTGTCATTGAGGCTCAGCTTTCCCTCGGCTTCCAGCTGGAGCATCACCGTGGCCACGAACGTCTTGGTGATCGAGCCTGCCCGGAATCGGTCATCGGCCCCGGGAAGCCGGCCGGTTGCCAGGTCGGCGGTGCCCGCACGGCCTGTCCAGGTGTCGTGCCCCTGCTCGGCGAGGGCGATCGCGCCGGGCGGTCCGCCCTGGACCACCTCGTCCAGGGCCGCCTGGGTGGCCCGGTGTCCGCCTCGTGCCGTCGGTGCCTGCCCGGTGTCCTCACGGCCCGCCGCCGACGCGGGCAGGGTGAATCCGGTGGCCATCACCGCTGTCGCGATCGCCCCGGCGGCAACGCCTCGCAGCCTCCGCGCCCCGCGTCTGCCACCGGTCCGCCTGCCGGGCGATCGTGATCCGTCTGCTGCGTGCGCGTGCTCGTACACGGAAAGGCTCCTGTGAGGCCGGTGGGTGACAACTGATCTTGTGGGGCCAGTATGTGCGGGTGAGGCCCGCGCCCGGGATCCCGCCAACCACCCGTTTTCCGGTGGGGCTAGCCCCACCTGCACCACCGGTCGGCTCCGGATGAACACCAAGGCTGTCTCGCCTCCTGGTCCTGCCTTCGCGGAGGTGCCGTGCGGCCGTCCCGCGGCGGGGGCTGCGCCTGGCTCGCCCGGGCCTTTGGCTGTTCTCGTCGTTGCGCAGCCGCGGTGGCCAGGGTGCCGGGACACCGCCGGCCTCGGCGGGCGGGGGAGGTGATCAGGATGCCGTTGCCGCACCTGGTGCACGTCCGGGTGGTGCATGCTGCTGGTGGTGTGGGTCGCGGTGCCGGACCGCTGTGTGGCCGGCGGGTGGTTCCTGGCGCGTGGATGGCGCGGGTTGTGCTGTTGGTGATGCCTCATGATGTGCCTGGCAGGCGTGGCTCTTTGGAGGGGCCGATCGGTCCGCTGAGCCTCTCAGCTGGAAGGCCGGCCGCCAGGCACGTTTGCCGGGCCGGTGTTCACTTGTCCGGCTTCACCGGCGACGTGCCCGGCCCGGTGGGGTTGTACCGGGGGCTGAGCCGCATCTGTCGGGCTGTCTGCCGATGGGTGGTGCGCCTTGCGCCGACCGCCAGCAGTGCAGAGGTCACCGTGCAGGTGACGACGAAGCCGTTGAGCCACACGTAGCTTTCGGAACGGGGGTATGGCGTCCCGCCGTCCAGGACGCAGTCGAATGCTGGCGGCAGATACGTGGCACGGTGGCCGACGAGGTAATCCACAAGGTGGGGTGCGGCGTCGCGGCAGGCGGGCGCGGGGGAGGGATCCGTCCCCGACCGGGACTCGTGGCCGGATAGTTCGACGGCGCCGAGCGCCATGATCAGAAGCAGGACCGCGGCTACCGCTGGCATGCCGGCGCCCCAGCGCAATATCCGCACGCCCCAGTCGGGCCGCCGACCCGGCAAGAGGACGTCGGCGACGGGGCTGAACATCTTGTCGTGGGTGGCGGCCGCGGTGAAGCGGGGGTGCTGCCCAGGCGGGGTCACCTCGGCGCAACGGGTCGCGGTGCCCAGACGGCTGTCCGCGGCGTGCCCGGCTTCTGCTCGCGCATCAGCGAGCGGAACGTCAACAGCAGCCGCGCCAGGTCGTGCTGATCGGCCCGGACCGTGTGCGTCTCCGGGGCGTAGCCGTACGTGGGGTCGTGGGCGGGCTTCTTCGGCATCGGTCCCCGGCCGCATTGCTACGGCGGCGAGGGCCCCGCCGCAGGGCCTACGGTGCGGCCGAGTGCTCAATGTCCCGGGCCCGCCAAAGCCACGCTGACCTCCGCCGTCCACGCGCCGACCGAACCGCCGGGGCTTCGCGTCTCAGGGTGGCGGCGGCGTCGCGCCGGGCAGTTCCCCGGAGAAAGCCCACCACTGCTCGATGGTCCACACGGCGACACTGGAGCGGTCGGTGGACATCCGCAGCCACACCTCCTCGCCGCCGGGCATGAGCGCGACCTCCAGGTGCTCCTCGTCCCACGTGCCCACCGGGTACATCCACTCGATGCCGTCGGGCCACGTCCGCATCGCCACCGTGCGCACGCTCAGCGCCGCGGCGAAGGCGTCCAGCGCTGCCTTGGGTATCCGCACCTCCGCCGGCTCCCGCTCGAACCCCGCCACCTCGCCCCCTTCGCCTCCTGCGGCGGGCCCGCCCCCGCCGTCGCGGATCAGCGTGACAGACCCGCACCCCGCACGGTGTCACACGCTGTGAGGCTGGCAGGCTCACAGCCCGTCTCCCCAGGTAGACGAGGTGAACTATGAGGCTGTGAGGGGGCGAGGCGGCGATCGCGCCGGTGCTCCCGTACGCCCTGGTGCTGTTCAGTAGAAGGTGACGGATCATGTGTGTGGTACTGAGTGGGTCTGGGGCGGCAGCAGAACGCTGACCAGGTCGCCTTTGCGGTAGAGGTCCGAGTGCGCGAGGGCGATGCTGTCGGTGGCGTTGATGATCGTGGCGGGGTCGTCGGGCCGGTTGCTCGCGTGGCGGCCGGTGGGGTTCTCCCAGTGGCCGTCGTTGATCACCGGGGTTCCGTTCGTGGCCGAGGCCGGTTGAGCCGGACCGGGTGTGAGCGCGGCGGTCGGGCCGAGTACGCCGGGTGTGGTGGCGGGGCGCCGTATGCATAAACTCCCTCGGTCCGAACTGTCGGTCCCGTCCCGCCGGCCGGGTGGGTGCGGCACTTGAACGGCTTGAGTGTGCCGGGGCCCCGGCCGTGCTGCCACAAGGCCCAGGCATGTCGTAACGCTCGAACGTGGGGAATGTTCCTTCGATGCCCTCGTCCTGGCGGGCATCCTCCGTACGGACATGCACGCCCACCGCCCCCTGCCCGGCGGCAGTGATGTGGCCCGCGTGGTCGCTGTGCTGCCCGTGCGGCAGGACTCGGCCTGGAGCCGGCAGTAGCTTGCCAGCCAGTTCCGGTCACTGCTGCGCGAGTACTGCCCGGGCGCCCTGGCCGCTTTCGAACCCTGGGAGAGCGGCTTGTGGTGCCCGGGGGGGTGTGGGGTGGTGGGTGTGGGGGTGAAGTAGGTGCCTGGTGGTACGCCTATGCCGCGGCGGAAGGCTGCTATGAAGGCGCTGGGTGAGCCGTAGCCGACGCGTCGTGCGACGGCTGAGACGGTTGTTCCTGCGGCGAGCATCGGCATGGCTGCCTGGAGTCGGAGTTGTGTGCGCCATTGCCCGTAGGTCATGCCGGTGCCGGAGGTGAAGGCGCGTTGGAGGGTGCGTGTGCTTGCGCCCACGGTGGTGCCCCATTGGGCCAGGGTGCGCCGGTCGGCCGGGTTCGTGTGGAGGGCGTCGGCGATGCGGCGGGCGCGGGGGTCGGTGGGCAGGGGGGCGCGGACGGTGGTGACGGAGACGGGGTGCAGGAGGTCGAGGACGACGTCCTCGGCGCGCCGGCGGGGTTGTGCGGGGAGGGATTCGGGGTCTTGTGCCAGGTGGTTGATCAGTTCGCGTAAGAGGCCGGAGACGGGGACGACTTGGGGTTCGGTCCAGGTCAGGGGGCAGCGGTCCGGCCAGAAGTAGAGGCTGCGCAGGAGGGCGGGGGAGGTGGCGCCGGTGGCGTGCCGGATGCCTGCGGGGATCCATAGTGCGACGGTCGACGGCAGCACCCATGTACGGCCGTGGGTGCGGACGGCGAGGACGCCGTGGGGTGCCCAGGCGAGCTGGTGGGCGGGGTGTTCGTGGTCGGAGAACCATTCGCCGTTGCCGAGGGGGAAGCTGGCGACGGCGACGGCGGCGCCGGGCGGGGAGATGAGGTGCGGCTGTCCGCTGGGGGCCGTTCGCCGGGGGACCCTCCGTTGCTGGTCTGTTCGTTGGGGGACTGTCCGTTGCTGGACTGTCCGTTGTGCGGCCGTTCGTCGGGGGATCCTCCGTTGCCGGTCTGCCCGTTGGGGGTCTGTCTGTTGCGGGGTTGTCCTTTTGGCGTCATGGGTTGACCTCCTGGCCCGTATACGACACCGCTGCTTTCTTCATAGCCTCGTCGCATGCCGATGAACCTGATCCACCGCCGTCTGTGTTCCTCCGACCGGTGGGCCCGCGCTGTACGTGACGATCTCCTGCCGTGGGTCCTGGAAGACGTCCCGCTGGGCGCGGACTGCCTGGAGATCGGCCCGGGTTACGGGGTGACGACGCGGGTCCTGGTTCGCAGGACCGAGCGGCTGACGGTGGTCGAGTCGGATGCCGTGTACGTGGCCCGGCTGCGGCTGCTCTTCGGTGACCGTGTCGATGTCGTCTGCGGGGACGGCGCCGATCTCCCGCTGCCCGGGGAGCGTTTCGACTCGGTTGCCTGTTTCACGATGTTCCATCATGTCCCGGCGGTAGCCGCTCAGGACCGCCTTTTCGCCGAGGCCCGCCGTGTTCTGCGTCCCGGGGGTGTTTTCACCGGCTGTGACAGTCTCAGCAGTGCCCGCTTCCGGCTGGTCCACCTCGGCGATACGTGTGTGCCGGTGCCCCCGGAGACGCTGGAGGCGCGGCTGGGGTTGGCGGGGTTCGAGGAGTGTGTGGTGACGGTGGGGGAGGGGAGTTTCCGTTTCGTGGCGAGGCGGGGGAGGTGAGGTAGCCGGGGCCGGGGCCGGGGCGAGGGCCGGGGGTGGGGGCCGGGGGTGGGGGCCGGGCGGGCCGGAGGGCGGGCTGGGGTTGGGGGTTGGGGGTTGTGCGTGCCGCACAGGGGACGGTGCGCGCGGCTCGCCCGGGGCTGGCCTCCGGGTGCTGCCACACTGGCGGCATGCCCGTGGCCCCGCTCTTTCCGGCTTCTGTGCCCGGCTGACCGCCGCCCATGGCTGGCTGGTCCTCGCGCCATTGAGGCCCAGCAGGAGGGGGCGGGGGGAGGCCGGACGGGACGGAGCGCCGTGTCCTGGCCGGCCTCGTGGCGGCGGCCGGCCCGCTGCGCGGCGGCACCATGCCGCCCCCCCACCGGGGGCTGCCTGTACGTCCGCGTCGGCCGTATCGGCAACGGGGCGGGTGGGGGTCCGTCTGGCGGCGCGGGCCGGGGGCCGGCAGCTGTTCCCGGTGACCGGGGGCCTGTCGGCGCTGGACCGGCCCGCCGGAAATGGCCGACCTGCTGTCGGGGATCTGCGCGCTGGCCGAACAGGGGGAGCAGTGGCAGGCCATGCTCCTGCGGGCGGCACGGGCGGCACGGGCGGCACGGGCGGCACGGGCGGCACGGGCGGGTGCGGGCGGGTGCGGGCGGGTACAGGCGGTACGGGCGGGTACGGGCGGTACGGGCGGTGCCGCGTGGGCGGACCGTGGAAGGGGCGGTACGCCGGCAACTCCCGTAATTCGTCCGGGAACTGGCCGCCGTGGAGGCGTTCTTCCCCGGCCTGGGTTCGCTGGTGGATCTTTCGCGGTTCTTCTGCTGATCGGAAGGGGGGCGGTCCGGTGATGTGGCCCGGCCCGGGGCGAGGGGGGCGGTCCGGGGCCGGTCCGGGTTCTGCCGGTGGTGGGCCGAGGGCAGCGGCGGACGTCCCGGTGTCGTCGGAGCCTCCCCGCCGGTGGGCGATCACGGCGGGCCGGCGGGCCGTGTTGATCAGGGCGGCCAGGGCGGCCAGGGCGGCCAGGGCGGTCCGTGTGGCGGTCTGGTGGTCGTCGTGCTTGCGCACGTCGGCCCGGGTCTCGTCGGACACGTCCGTGGTGTGCGTCGGCGGGGCCGCGTGCTCTCCTCGGCGGGCGCCGGTGCCGTCTGCTCGGTCTCGGTGACCACCGTGGATGCGCGCCTGGCGGCGGCCAGGTGGAGCCGGGCCGCCGCTGTCTGACCGGCGGCCGTGGCCTCCTTCGTGTGTGTGTCGAAGTTTCGTGTGTGTCGAAGTGATGCTTTGTGGCGGATGGTCAAGGCCGTTCGGGGAAGCGCCGGGACTGGTCCCGTGTTCGTGTGGGGCCGGGAGATGGTGTGTACGGGCCCGCGCTGCGTACAGCGCCAGGGCTGCCGGCGGTTTTCTGGATGCCGGACCGGTCTCCGGTGTGCGGCTCGCGGTGGCGGGTCACGGCCCTGCGCGCGAGAGCCAGTGCGGCGGCGGTGATCCCGGGCCACAGCACTGCCATGGCGAGGTGGAAGGCACCGAGCCAGGCGGTCTCCGCATGGTGGTAGAGGGCGGCCTGCGCAGCCAGACTCGCCAGGCACACCAGACCGATGCCTACCGTCATGCGGCAATAGAAACGGTGCAGGGGCCGGTGCGAGCGCCAGTGCGGGGGGCCGCCCACGGCCCGGTTCGCCACCAGGCCGGCCAGGGGACGGCCTGCCGGCACCGACAGCAGGCAGCCCGCCGCGGATGCGGCGGGCAGCAGCATGGGCAGCAGGAAGAAGCCCCGTGCCTGCCCGGTACCGGCCGCCACGGCCGCGCAGGCCATCGCCGTCAGCGCGCCCACCGCCGCGTGCCGGAGGTACCGGCGGGTCCACAGGCCACAGGCGAGGACCAGTACACCGGCCCCGGTGGCCGCCAGGAGGGCGGTCCGCGGCCCGTCGGCACGGTAGGCGGCCACGAAGGCCAGGGCCGGAGCTGTCGTGGCCGCGAGTGCGGGCAGGCGGGCTGTCATCGTGCCCCCGGTCCGGTGTGCGCAGCAGCCGTGCCGGCAGGCTCCAGGGCACGGAGCGCGAGCAGGCCTCCGGTGCCGGGGAGGAGGACGCGTAGCGTGGCACGGCTGCTGCGCCGCGGGTCGCGCCGGGTGGCCGGGACGCCGGAAGGCCAGGCACCCCCGTGTGCGGGGCCGGACAGTGCGGCGGTCTGCCGGGTGTTCGCGGTGGCGGTGTTGGCCGGCGGTACGGTGAGGCTGACCGGTCCGATGGTGGCTGGAGCGTACGGCGGCCTGCGGGCGGGCCGTGGCGCGGGTGGGGGGCTGGCGGTCATGGGTCACCCGTTCGTGGTGGAGCCGGGGCGGAGGATCATCAGGACGGTGACCGTGGCCCAGAGCAGGTTGAAGGTGCCGGTCAGCATGGCCGGGCGCGCGGTCTGCGCACGCGCGAGGGCCGCCGTCCGGTCCGCGGGTCCGGTCAGCTGGGTGAGGAGGCGTTCCTGGGCCGGCAGGACCAGCAGCGCCGGCACCAGTGCGGCCGCGCCCGTTGGCGTGATCGAGGTGATCAGCCAGGGGCTGCCCGGGACGTGCAGCTCGCTGGCGGTGGCGAAGCCGAGGACGGGAATGGTCAGGCCGGGGGTGGTGTAGTCCCGGCAGATGCGGTGCAGCACCCGCACCGTGGCGAGTGCCTGGTGCTGGTCGGGTGTGCCGGCGGCGCGGCGGGCCGCGGCGGGGAACATGCTGCCCGCCACGGTCACCGGGCCGACGGCGATGACCGCCGCGAGTACGTGCAGGATGAGCAGGAGCCTGGTCACCGCGGCTGCTGTGCGCCGGCGGCGGGGGAGGCGGGGCCTTGGTCGCGCCAGACGACGCCGCGGCGCTCGTGGGCGAACAGCTGCTCCACCGCGAGCGCGGTTTTCGGCCCGGCTTCCCGTTCCAGCAGATACAGGCCCAGATCGAGGCCGGAGGTGATGCCGCCGGCGGTGACCAGGTCGCCGTCGTCGACGACCCGGCCCGGGGTGACCTGCGCACCGCCGGCGGCCAGCAGGTCCAGGCCCTGGTGGTGGGTGGTGGCGTGGCGGCCGTGGACCAGTCCGGCCATCGACAGCACCAGCGACCCGCCGCAGACCGTGGCCACCGTGGTGTCCGGTGCGGCCAGCGCGTCGGCCAGCAGTGCGGGGAGCCCGGTGGCCAGGGCGCGGCCGAGGATCACGGGTATCGGTTCCCCGCCGCCGTCGCCGCCGTCCGTGCCCTGCCCGGGGAGCGTGCCGGCCGCGCCCGGCACGACGACCAGGTCCGCCCGGCCGGGGGCCAGCGGAGCGGCGGCCGTCAGCGTGACGCCGGGTATTCCGCTGGGCACCTGCCGGGCTCCCTCCGCACAGACCAGTTCGGCGCTCACCCGGCTGGTGAAGGCCCGGGCGGCGCTGAAGACCTCGAACGGTGCGATGACATCCAGCGGGTCGAAACCATCGAAGAGGACGAACTGTGCCAGCATCGGCGGCTCTCATTTCCCTCGGTTCATGACTGCCGCGCTCACGCTAGGCGGCAGCACAGACCCCGGCCATGGGCTCGGATGACACAACTCAACGGGTTCTCGCCACGTCGCCGGCCAGTGCTTTCACGGCCCCCAACTTGTCTGCCTGTGCTGTGTGTTGCGGCAGGAAGCGGGCGTAGTCTGCGTGGATGCACACCGTGGCGATTCTTGCGCTGGACCAGACGGTGGCCTTCGACATGGCCATCCCGGTCGAGGTCTTCGCACGCGTGCGCCTGCCGGACGGGCGCCGCCCCTACCGGGTGCGCGTCTGCGGGACCCGGCCGGAGGTGCCGACCGAGACGTTCACCATCCGGGTGCCCTGGGGGCTGGAGGGCCTCGCCGGTGCCGACACGGTCATCGTGCCCGGCCGGCAGGAGGACGCGGGACCGCCCCCGCCCGAGGCTCTCCAGGCACTGCGTGACGCCGCCGCCGGCGGCGCGCGCATCGCCTCGATCTGCGGCGGCGCTTTCACCCTGGCCGCCACCGGCCTGCTGGACGGCCTGGCCGCGACCACCCACTGGATCGCCGCCGGCCAACTCGCCCGGCAGTACCCGCAGATCGACGTGCGCCCGGACGTGCTCTACGTGGACAACGGTCAACTGCTCACCTCCGCCGGGGCCTCCGCCGGCCTGGACCTGTGCCTGCACCTGGTCCGCCGCGACCTGGGCTCGGCCGTCGCCGCGGACGCCGCCCGGCTGGCTGTCACCCCTCTGGAACGGGAGGGCGGCCAGGCCCAGTACATCGTCCACGAGCCCCCGCCGCTGCCCCGCGGCTCACTCCTGGAACCGGCCATGGCCTGGATCCAGGACCACCTCGGCGAGGAACTCACGCTGGAGGCCATGGCCGCCCGCTGCGCCATGAGCACCCGCACCTTCAGCCGCCGCTTCCGGGAGCAGACGGGTACGACCCCGCTGCAGTGGCTGCTGCGCGCACGCGTCCGGCATGCGCAGTATTTGCTGGAGAACAGCGGTCATGGCGTCGAACGTATCGCCGTGCAGGCCGGTTTCGGGTCCGCGACCGCGTTCCGTGAACGGTTCAAGCGGGTCACCGGCACGACACCGCAGGCCTACCGGGCCGCCTTCCGCCGTTCTTGCTGACACCGGGAGCACGTCCACCGGGATGGGGCACCGGCGGCCACCCGGTACCCCCGGTACTGCCGGCCACCCCGCGGGCCGCCACCCACACGCCGGCCCCCACGGCGGCCGGGCGCACCGCACCGCGCGGCTCACCCCGATCGCCGCGTCCTGCCCGCGGCTGTGCCGGGGCGGCCGGCCGGTCGCAGCCGCATGGGGGTACGCATGCTGAACTCGCGGGAGTCCGGGGGACTGCCCGCGCCGCCGTCCGCCTCGGGTGCGGGAACCGGCAGCGGATTGCCCTGCGGCCGGGTCCGTTTGCGTTCAGGCGTCGGCCCACTCCTCCCTGGGGATCGGCAGGTGGAACGCGGCGTCGCCCGTCTGCTTCGGGCGGCGCGGGGATGTCATCGTGGGGCGCTTCTGGCTGGGGTCCGGGCGTCATGCCGTGATGCCGTATGCCCCGGAGCACGAGCTCGCCTGTCTGCGGCGGTGTGACTCGCGCACCGGGCTCGCCGGCGTGGTTCTCTGGGGTGGTGTCCATGGTGCTGTGCGCGGGTCTGCTCTCACGGGGCCGGCCCCGCCGCCGTGCCGGCGGGGCCGGGTGTGGTGGGGGTGGCGTGCCGGTGGTGGTCCGAGCTGGCCTGTGACCGGGCCGCGGCCCGGTGCTGCGGCCGCGGGGTGGGGGTCGCGTCCTGGCAGGGGGAACGGGAGGACGCCTGTCGTGTCCCGCCGGTCCGGCGCCTGTTCTTCGCGTTCCTGGCACTGCGGTCCCGCCCACCGCTGCGGCTTCGTCTGCGGTTTCGCCTGTGGCTGTCCCGCCTCGCCCCGCGATCGTGACTGCGCCCTGCCCCTGCCCCTGCCCCTGGCCGGGGGGAATCTGGCCCTGGAAGACCCCCACCTTCCAGATGCGAGGGCGGTCCTGGCGGCCGGCGGGCCCGAGGAACCGGCGGGCCCGAGGAAGGTGCCTCCGGCCGGATAGATGCTGGTGGTCTTCTCGCAGGGCGGGTTCGAAAGGGGCTGTGTGGGAAAGGACCTGCCCGGAGCAGGAATCTCGCCGTGCGGCCTGCCCGATGAGCAAGCTCAAGCGGTGGCGCGGCCTGGCCACCGCTACGGCGAGGCGGCAACGGTGTGCCGGGCGGCCCCGCGTCTCGCGGCCGGCCCCGCCTGGACCGCGAGGTGATCGCTGAGAAACGGCCTGCGGGGGTACCGGCTGCGGTGAGGGCCTTCTTGACGGCGGTGACCGTGTGGGCCCTGAGTTCGCCCTTCAGGAGTGCGCCGAGAGCTGTCACCACCGCGTCGGTCGGTCTTCAGCGTTCCATGCCCCGCCTGGCGCCGGGCTCAGCTGCGGCGTTCGGCGAAGCCGACGGCCAAAACTTCCAGAACCGAGTCGACGGCCGAAACTTCGAGAGCCGAGTCGATGGCCAACGCTTCCAGAACCGAGTGGGCCTGGCCCGAGGCCACGACCTCTTTCCGCGTCAGCGCATGCGTCACGGGCTGGGCGTACCGATCGGCGGGCACCTTCTTGCCCTGCTCGGTCGCCTCAGCCTTGCTTACCGTCCGGGGCAGGGCAGCCCGCGATGAATTCAGGGTCCGGCGGGTGCGCCGGCCGCTGTGTCATGCGGCTGGGAGAGGATCTGGTCGTGAACTCCTGCCTGGCGGAGGGTGTCTCCGTCGTTCTGCTCCTGGCGGTGCTGGCGTGTGCCGTGGTCCGTCCGTTCGGCTGGCCGGAGGCGGTCGTCGCTGTCCCGGCCGCGGGTGTGGTCATCGCCACCGGAGCGATCTCGCTGGACCACGCCTGCGACGAGGCCGCGCGGCTCGGACCGGTGATCGGCTTCCTGGCCGCGGTCCTGGTCCTGGCCCAGCTGTGCGACGACGAGGGCGTCTTCCGCGCGTGCGGGGCGTGGATGGCCCGCGGTGCGGCAGGCCGCCCGCGCCGCCTGCTGGTCCAGGTGTTCGCCGCCGCCTCGGTGATCACGGCGGTGCTCAGTCTGGACGCCACCATCGTGCTGCTCACGCCGGTGGTGTTCGCCACCACCGCCCGGCTCGGCGCCCGGCCCGCACCACACGTCTACGCCTGCACCCACCTGTCGAACACCGCATCCCTGCTGCTGCCGGTCTCCAACCTCACGAACCTGCTCGCGTTCACCGCGAGCGGGCTGAGCTTCACCCGCTTCGCCGCGCTGATGGCCCTGCCGTGGCTGGTGGCGATCACGGCCGAGTACGGGGTCTTCCGCCGGTTCTTCGCCGCCGACCTGGACGCCGGGGCCCAGGCCCCTGCCGTTGCCGAGCCGCCCGAGCTGCCGGTGTTCGCCCTGGTCACGGTGGCGTGCACGCTGGCCGGGTTCGTCCTGACCTCCGCGCTCGAAGCCGACCCCGCCTGGTCGGCCCTCGCCGGCGCCGCCGTCCTCGCGGTGCGGGCGCTGGCCCGGCGCCGCACCACACCGGCCGCCATCGGGCGCGCCGCCGCAGTGCCGTTCCTGGCCTTCGTCCTGGCCCTGGGCATCGTGGTCCGCGCGGTCGTCGACCACGGGCTCGCGGCCGGGCTGGCCCACCTGCTCCCCGGCGGCACCGGACTCGCGGCCCTGCTGGGCATCGCCGCGCTCGCCGCCCTGCTGGCCAACCTGATCAACAACCTGCCCGCCGTGCTGGTCCTGCTGCCCCTGACCGCCCCGTTGGGGCCGGGCGCGGTCCTGGCGGTGCTGCTGGGGGCGAACATCGGCCCCAACCTCACCTACGCCGGCTCCCTGGCCACCCTGCTGTGGCGGAACATCGTGCACGAACACGACAGCGACGTCGAACTCGGCGAATTCACCCGGCTCGGCGCGTTCACCGTCCCCGCCGCCCTGGGACTGTCGGTACTGGCACTGTGGACCTCACTGACCCTCACCGGAGGCTGACGCCATGAAAGTCATCGCCTGGATCACCGAGGGCACCTGGCCCGCCTGCATCGACGCCACCCGCACCCAGGCACCCCAGGACGCCGACATCACGCTGCTCCATGTCACCCCGGCCGACGTCCCCGGCGCGGCGCACGGGGCGTTCGCCGGGCTGCTGGGCCGCGGCCACCCCGAACGCGACCCCGGCACACGGGTGGAGCGGCTGGCGGCGGTCTCCGGCGGCCGGCTCCTCACCGAGGCGGCGGAGCGGCTGGGCCGCCCGTGCGGCCGGGCCGAGCGCACCGGCCGCGTCGAGCGGGAAGTGGTGGCCGCCGCCGGAGGAGCCGGCCTGCTCATCCTCGCCCGCGACGGCGACCGCACCCGTCTCGGGCCCCGCAGCCTCGGCCCCGCCGGCCGCTTCGTCGTCGACCACGCCCCCTGCCCCGTCCTGCTCGTCTGGCCCGGGACCGCCCCCGGCGCCACCACGATCCCGCCCCCGCACCCTCCTCACCACCGGTAGCCGCACGCATCCCGCCGGCACAGCGTCCGTCACCCACGCGGCTGTTCTGCGGTTCGGGGGCGCGTGGTGTCTCTGGTTTCTTACTGTGCTGTTCGTGGGGAGTCTGGGCGGGGCTGCATGCGAAGCGTTCCGGCTGTGCTCTGTACGGCTGTGTGAGCCATGTCCCGGGCCGCCTCGAGTCGTTGTCCCTCCGGCGCGGCGGGATGTCTTTCGCCAGGCCGGGGAGAGCCTGCTGCGTGCCGGCGCCATGGGCGTCGAGGGATGGAGGCGGGAGGAGGGCGGCGGTGCTGACGGTCCGGATGGCGTAGGAGAGCGGCGGTGAGCGGGAGGCCACCGTCTTCGGCGGGCAGATCGGGGCCCCGCACGCTGATGGCTCCCGCTGTCCGTGTACGGGCAACGGCAGGCACCGGCAGCGCCCCTGGATCCGCGGTGTCCGGGGCGGGACCGCTACGTGGCCCGGTGTGGGAGGTGCGGGTGGCAGGGCGGTGAGCGTATGCGCGTGCCGTTGCGGGCGGGATCGGGACTGCACGCCTCGTCGTGCGGCGGCAGGCTGGCGTGGGCGGTGCCGGCCAGGGAGTGGTCCGGGATGAGAGCCGGGGAATCTCGGATTTGTCGGCCCTGTTGGGTATTTCAGGGCACGGCTGCCGCATGTTGGTGAGCCGCTGCACCCGTCGTCTCCAGCGGCGGCCTCCCCGTCGTCGCTCTGGCCGCCGGGGCCGGCGCCGCCGCACGGCCGTGATGAAGGGGCACGCGGACCTGGAGTACGCGTTCTGCGAGGGTGTCCGCGGCGGGACCGCGCAGGTTCCAGAACCGGAGAAGCAGCTGCGGGCGGCGCGACTGTGGCCACGTTCCGTAAGGCCATCGTGAACCAGCGGGCCGAGCTCGAAGAGTTCTGCGAACTGGTGACCTGCCTGATCTTGGCCATCGCTGTTCTCACTCGGGGCAGCAGCGTCTCGACAGAACCTGTCCCAGGCCCGGACGGTGTTGTTCCGTTTCGTGCGCCGCTTCAGCTGCCCGATGGCTCCCTGCAGGAGCGGGAGTCCGGGACGCCCCAAGGGGCTCCTGTTTCTCCCGTCTTGGCGAACCTGTTCCTGCACTACGCGTTCGACACCTGGATGACGCGGGAGTTCCCGGCCATCTGGTTTGAACGCTATGCGGACGATGCGGTGCTGCACTGCAGCTCCGAGCGCGAGGCCCGCCAGGTGCTGGCCGCGCTCACGGACAGGATGGCCGAGGTCGGGCTGCACCTGCACCCGGCCAAGACCCGGATCGTGTACTGCCAGAACGGGAAACGCCGACGCGCCTACGAGCACACGTCGTTCACGTTCCTTGGATACACGTTCCGCGCCAGGCGAAGCCGGAACCGACACGGCGTGCAGTTCCTGTCGTTCGATCCGGCTGTCAGCAAGGACGCGCTGAAGAAGATGGGGCGGGAGGTGCGTTCCTGGCACCTGCACACCCGCTCGGATCTGTCCTTCAACGAGCTCGCGCGGAGGATGAATCCCGTCGTGACGGGCTGGCTCAACTACTACGGCCGCTTCAGACCGTGGGAGTTGCGCACCTTCGCCATGCGCATCAACGCCTACCTGGTGCGCTGGATCCGTCAGAAATACAAGCGGCTCGCAGGCAAGCGGAAGGCCCACGCGAAACTTGTGGAGATCGCCCAACGGTACCCACGCATGTTCGCGCACTGGCGCCTGACCACGGATGCCGTACTGGCCTGTTGATCAGAGTGGCAAGAGCCGTGTAACGGGCGACTGTTACGCACGGTTCTGTGAGAGCCGAGGGGTGAGATTCCCCTCGGCTACTCGGCAGCACCGGTGGGGTCCCGAGCTGCTGGTGGGCGGCGGTCAGCAGGTCGCGGTAGTCGGTCGGGCCTTGTCCCCGAAAGTTGGACACGGATTATGCGGCTTGTGTCAGCGTAACTGACGGTTCGTTGATGGCGTTCTCGTAGGCGATAGGCGAGCGTTGCCCGAGGCGGGAGTGGCGGCGTCGGGTGTTGTAGCGGTGCAGCCAGCGAAAGGCGTCCAGGCGGGCCTCGCGTTCGTTTGACCAGCCCTTTCTTCCCTTCAGGGTTTCCCTTTTGAAGGTCGCGTTGAAGCTTTCCGCAGCGGCGTTGTCGGCCGAGCTGCCGACGGGGCTCATGGACTGGATCACGCCGGCGCGGTGGCATGCCCCGGCGAAGGCGGCGCTCGTGTATTGCGCTCCGTGATCGGTGTGCATGACAGCGCCCTTGAGGCTGCCGCGGGTCCGCTCGGCTGCCGCCAGGGCGGAGACGACGAGCCCGGCCCGCATGTGGCCGGCGATCGCCCAGCCGGCCAGGCGGCGCGAGCACAGGTCGATGACTGTGGCCAGATAGAGGAATTTCCCGCTGCCCGACTTCAAGTACGTGATGTCACCGACGTACTTGGTGTTCGGGCGCTCGGCGGTGAAGTCGCGGCCGACCAGGTCGGATGCCTTCACGGCGGCCGGGTCCGGGATCGTGGTGCGGTGCTTCCTGCGCAGGCGGAGCCCGGCGATCCCGGCGGCGCGCATGATGCGGGCGACGCGCTTGCGGTTGACCCGCGACCCGTCCTCGCGGAGCTCGGCGGTGATCCGCGGGACGCCGTAGGTACCGTCCGATTCAGCGTGGATCTTCCGTATCCGCTCCGCGAGCTTCGCGTCCGCGGCCTGCCGCGCGGCCCTGGCGGGAGCGGTCCTGCGCCAGTGGTAGAAGCTGGAGCGGGCGATGCCGAGCACTGTGCACAACCGCTTGACGCCGTGGCGGCGCTGGTGGTCCTCAACGAAACGGAAGCGGTCTACCATTTCGTCTCCTGAGCGAAATACCGGGCCGCCTTGCGCAGAATCTCCCGCTCGGTCCGCAGCTCGGCGACCTCCTTGCGAAGGGCCCGCGCCTCCAGCTCCGCGGCCGACGGCGTCCCGGCCGACGCGGTGCCCCGCTTCCCGCCGTTCTTCTTGTCATCCACGCGCAGCCAGTTGCGCAGCGTCTCCGCGCTGATGCCGAGGTCGGCGGCGACCGACACGACCGTCGCCCCCGGCCGCGACCGGTACAGCGCGACCGCGTCCGCCTTGAACTCCGGCGGGTAATGCTTCATCCCCACAGGGACTCCCGTTCTCCTGGACCATCACGATCCAGTGTCTAGGGTGTCCAATTTTCGGGGCAAAGGTCCGTGTACCTCAGCAGCCTTCACCCGAATGGGTGGCCGACGTGTCGCTATCCGAAACTGTGCGACAGGATGCTTGTCCGATCTTCAACGCGCCTGGCGGCAGTCGCTTCTAATATGGCCTCAGGTTCGGGGGAGCGAGTCTTGGGGAGGGACCGCGCGGATGAAGGTTCTCAGGCCGGCGCAGCCGACGAGCGAGCAGCTCACGGTGATCAACAACCACAAGCCGGGGGTGTTCGTCGTACGGGGCGCAGCCGGCAGTGGCAAGACCACCACCGCTCTCTACCGGCTGAAGTTTACCGTCCGGTACTGGCAGCGCCGCCGCCGTGACGGTTTCATCGACGGCCCGGTCCGCGTCCTGGTCCTCACCTACAACAAGACTTTGCGCGGCTACATCGAGGAACTGACCAAGGAACAGATCAAGGGCAACGACGTCGAGCTGACGATCTCCACCTTCGCCAAGTGGGCCACCGACCGCGTGTCCTACGAACGGATCCTTCAAGAGCACGAGCACAACGGAAAGCTGGACGCCCTGGCCGCGGCCCTGCCCCTGTCCGAGGACTTTGCACGTTCTGAAGTGGACTATGTCCTGGGCCGCTTCACGCCGGACCGCCTGACCGAGTACATCGAGTGCGAGCGGCAGGGCCGTGGCCGCTCCCCGCGCATGCCGGCCTCGCTGCGCCGCCGGCTGTTGGACGAGGTGGTCGTTCCTTTCCAGGGGTGGAAGAAGGAACAGCAGGCCTGGGACTGGTCTGACCTGGCCAACGCCATGGCGGCCAAGCCCGCCGACGACCCATACCACGTCGTCGTTGTGGACGAGGCCCAGGATTTCTCCGCCAACCAGGTCCGGGCGGTCCTCAACCACGTCACCGACGAGCACACCCTCACCTTCGTCCTCGACGCGGCCCAGCGCATCTACCCCCAGCGCTTCACCTGGGCTGAAGCCGGCTTGAGCGTGGGGCCGCACAACAGCAAGTTGCTGTCCAAGAACTTCCGTAACACCCGGCAGATCGCTGCCTTCGCCGCCCCCCTGCTGCGCGACGTGGAGACCACGGACGATGCCGCGATCCCGGACCTCTCTTCCTGTGAGGAGGACGGCGGCAAGCCCTTGCTGGTCCAGGGAACCTTCACCCAGCAGATGGACCACGTCGTGCAGTTCCTCAACGACCTCGGCCCAGAGAACGACGAGTCCGTCGCCATCCTCCATGCCAAGGGCGGCGGCTGGTTCAGCGAGGTCAGGGCACGCCTTAACGCAGCCGGGCTGGCCTGGGTACCGCTCACGCGTACCGGGGAATGGCCCACCGGCCCGGTGAACGTAGCGCTGTCGACCATGCACTCCGCAAAGGGCCTGGAGTTCGACCACGTGATCATCGTCGGGCTCAGCAGCGAGGTCATGCCGCACGCCGCTGAGCCCGGTGACAGCGAGCGAGACGCGCACCTGCGCCTGCTGGCCATGTCCGCTGGACGGGCCCGCAAGACCTTGACCATCACTTACAAGCCTTCCGAGGCCAGTGACCTCATCGCTTGTATGGACCCGGACACCTATGACGTGAAGGCCGTATGACCACCACGGAGCCGAGTCCGCCCACGTCGGATGGCGAAATACACGCTGAGGGAATCAGCATGCTCATCCAGGAACGAAAGATCACCGAAGTGGTGCACTTCACCACCAACCGTGGTCTGCTCGGCATCCTCGTGCAGCGGCTGTGCAAAGCTCGTGCGCTTCTTGCCAAAGACGAGTACCTCGAGAGCATCTACCACGAGAACACCAAGTGGCGTCGCGAGGACCCCAAGTACTGGTCATATGTGAACCTCAGCATCAGTGAGCCCAACCACCGCTTCCTTCGCATCAGCAGCGACGACTGGTGGGCGAACGAAGACTTGTTCTGGGCTGTCCTCAGCTTCGATCCAGTGATCATGATGCACCCCGGCGTCCTCTTCGCCCCAGGCAACATGGGATACGAAGGCATCACCCCCGTCGAGGGAGTGCCCGGAGCCAGAGCACTCTTCGCTGACTGCGTCCCCAAAGGCTTCAGGAAGACGATGCCGCGTGGGGACCGAGCGCCCCACCTCCCGACCAATCCCCAGGCTGAAGTGCTCTACCCGCAGGCAGTCTCAACCCGACACCTGCAGCGCATCTACGTCCTCACCGATGAAGACGCAGCGAAGGCCGAGGGCATTGTCAGTGTCAGCGGACATGATGAGGTCGACATCATCGTCGACCCGGCAACGTTCGGCAGGTAAGGACTACGGTGAGTGCCATGCAATGGGAGGCAGTACGCGCCTCAGCCCAGTGGGCGGCGTACGGAGATGCACTCGGCTTCATCACCGAACTGACCGACACCGCCGGCGTGCGACGACGCATCGGACAGGATGAAGTCACCACGACCGTGCCCTGGAAGAGGCGCGTGGGAGGCCGCTACGGACGCGACATGCCTCTCCCCGCAGGTGCCTACTCCGATGACACCCAACTGCGCCTTGCAACTTCACGCGCCATTCGCGGAGACGGGGAATTCGACGCCGATGCCTTCGCGAAGATCGAAGTCGTTGCCTGGCAGGCCTACGCCCTCGGCGCCGGCCGCGGGACCAAAGCGGCAGCCACCGGTTTGATGCGGGTCGAAGCCAAGTGGTCCCAGAACGTTTTCGCCACCAAAGCCGCACGCTACGTCGACCTTGGCGGCAACGGCGCCGCCATGCGTATCCAGCCCCACGTCTGGTCCGCACGGGACCTCGCCAACTGGGAGCACATCACCCGCGACGTCGTACGCAACGCCGTCAGCACCCACGGCCACCCCCGGGGCATCCTCGGCGCCGTCCTGCACGCCACCCTGCTGGCCCACGCCCTGGACACCAACGAACTCCCCGGCCCCAAGCAGTGGCGCCCCGCAGTCGACTGGCTGGAGCAGGTACCGGACGTCATCGCAAAAGACGACGAACTGGCATATTTGTGGCTATCTACATGGAGTGATGCCGCTGGCATCGACTTCCGCTCGGCCGCCGTCACCGTCGCCGACGAATGCCGCGCAGCACTCGAGGCCTTCGACCCCGCAACGCCCCTCACAACAGAGACCTACGCTGCCCTGGTGCAGCGGTGGGGCGGCTTCGAGGACGCAACGCGTGGATCAGGCACAGTCACCACTCTGCTTGCCGCGGTTCTGGCACATGCCTATGCCGACTCCCCAGAAGCCGGTCTGCTTCTTGCTGCCAACACCCTCGGCTCGGACACCGACACGATCGCCACCATGGCTGGCGCTCTTCTAGGCGTCGTCACGGCAGGCCCCCCGCCTGGCACTGTGCAAGATGTCCAGGTAATCGACTCCGAGGCACGGCGCATGTGGGACATTTCTCAAGGGCGTGAGGCGTCCACATTCGCTTACCCGGATCTTCTGCGCTGGAGCCCTCCCAAGGCCACGCTCGACCTCGTAGGCCACACGCCAATGGGGCCAGCGTTGGCCGGTCTGGGGCCCCTTACGGCTACGCACACACCAGCAGCGAGTAACCAGGCCACATACGTGTGGGGCGCTCTGTCGTTCGGCCAGAGCGTTCTTGTCCGTGCCAGGCCGGATCTCAGGCCACTGGATGAGAACCTGCTCCCGGGGGACGTGCGACCACCGCGGAATCGGCGGGCTGCAGACATCCCGAAAGAGCAGCAACTCGTCTTCGAAGCTCCGGTGCAGGCTGCCGTATCCGCCGATCAAAGGCCCGTCCTTGCCGGAGCTGCACCTGGTGCGGTGAGCGAGCGTGCCCACCGGCAGGCACCACCGTCCATTGAGGAGATCGTCCAAGAGCTGGCGAGAAACGGGTTCGCTCCCGAGCAGGTAGGCCGGGCGTTGCTTCACCAGATCCGAGGTGGCCGGTACGGCGTCGAGCGGGCCGCTGCGTTCGCTGGGCTACTGGCCCGCGCCTATCACAGCGAGCAGGAACGCCCTCGCTGAAACGAGAGCTGCCTGCCCACGCTGATGCCGATGACGTCCAGGAACTGCTACTGGTCGACGCTGAGCTGGTGGACAAGTTGGGCTATACCGGCGTAATTTCCTCGATTTCTGCATTGAGAGCGCAGTCGCGCTCCAGCTCCGCCAGCTACGGCTCCAGCCAGCCGTTCCCGAGGCCCACATGCCGAAGGCGCCGTGCTCAGTGACGCCGCGGCCGAAGGCGTCGCGCTTCCGAGAGGGAGACCTGGCAGCCAGCCCGGCGCTGATGGTCCCCGAGCCCAGCCGGGAGCCGGAGCGGGCGAAGCGGTGGCGGCTGGGAGGCCTGGGCCGTCGCCGGTAGCTGTAGCAGCGCCTGGACGCCGTCGCCCCTGCACCCTGAGGCGGCGATGGCCCGGCCGCATGGAGGCAAGCTCCTCGCTCGGCGGCACAGAGCCCGGTGCTACCGCCCACCCAGGAAGCGTCGCAGGACGCTCTGCAGCCTGCCGCGCAGCGTCGTCGGCAGGGGCCTGGCGGCAGGGGGAGGGGGCGGTGCGGCCAACCGCGTCGTCTGTCACGCGTGTTCGCCGCTGTCGGGGCACCAGTCACCGAGGTGGCTGTCCGCTATGAGGTCTCGCGACAGTCGGTGTGCACGTGGAAGGCCAAGCACGCCGCCGGTGGTTTCGCCGCTCTCAAGGAGCTGTCCAAGCCGTACTCGCCGACGATGACAGGGAAAACGAACGGGGGCTCCTGACTCTGAGGTGAGAACTTCTTGATGAGTCGGTCCCGTTCCTGGACTTGTCCGCCACGCAGAACGCGATCAGCGAATGGGCGCACGCCTACAACCACTCCCGCCCGCACCAGGCGCTGGAGATGGCGACTCCAGCCGCCCGGCCCGAGCCGGCCACCGTCATCCCCGACCATGGCACGTCCATGGCACGTCCATGGCGAAGACCTCCCCCCAAGGCCGCTCCTGTTGAGCCGGGCCGTCCGCAGCAGCGGTCGAGTTTCGGCACCATCGTGGCTGCCGGCGGTCGGCTTGCCCTCATCCCGTCCGTCCAGCGGATCAAGGTCGGTGCAGACCACGGCGGTCAGCGGGCGCATGCGTGGGTGGACGAATACAGCGTTCATGTCTTCGTCGCCGGCCAGCTGGTCAAGACCGTTCCGTCCAACCTCGACTCGGATGACCTTCACACACTGAAGCTGCGAGGGGCTCGTCCTGCCGGGCCGCCGCCAACTACCGCAGCAGCGGAGCGGCTGAACTCGCTGCCTGACTACACGGCCGTCGAGATTGACTGCAGCCTCGACCACGAAGGCAAGACGACACTGGGCGGACAGAAGATCAAGATCGGACCGGAACTCGCTAACCAGAAAGTCACCTTACGGCTGGACGGACATCTCCTGCTCGTCATCCACGAGGGCCTCCTCGCCAAGCTTCCCGTCGCCGCTTCCTGCTGGCATGCGGCGAAGGCTCCACGGCGCCCACCTCGCGGACACCGAACTCCCAGCGACGGCATGCGGGCCGGTCAGTGTTGAACGTATGGTTCCCCGTGATGGCGTGGCCATGGTCGCCCGTACCCGGGGCCGCGACCCCGGGGGCGTCCGGGCCGCCGGAACAGCCGGCCGCCGCGGCTCGGTGCCCCGGCCGGGGTTTCCCGGTCCGGTGTGGTGTTGCGGTTTTCGCGACGGGTCTACGCTGCGCCCGTGACAACAGTCGAAGCGCGGAAGCCTCCTGCCCGTCCGCCCTCTCAGCCTCCGCCGGGGCGTCCTCCCAGTGGTCCGGGGCCGGACAAGAACCCGCCGTTCCCGCCGAACCCGCCGGTGTCCGGAGTCTGATCATGCGCGTCGAACGCCTTTCCTTTGCCCAGCTCCCCGAAGCCGCCCGCGCGGCGTTGGAGGACCGGCTGGGAGGGGGATGCCGGAGCGTCGACATGAGCACGGGCGAGAGCTCGGGTATCGCGACGCTCCTCGTCCTCCCGGACGGCGGGAAGGTGTTCGTCAAGGGGCTCCCCGAGGGTCACGAGCGGGCCGGTGAGCTGGAGAGGGAAGCGAGGGTCAGCGCCTTCCTGCCCGGGTTCGCTCCCCGGCTGCTGTGGTGTCTGTCGGCGGGCGGGTGGCGGCTGCTGGGCTTCGAGGGCGTCACCGCCACGCCCTGGGCCGATTTCACTGCGGACGGCGGTCATCTGGAGCCGGTGGCGGCGCGGTTGCGGGAGCTGAGTACCTGGCCTGCCCCGGATATCGGTCTGATGACCGCGTGGGACCGGTGGGGCCCGTACTGCGACCCCGGGGACGAGCCGCTGCTGTGCGGGGACCGGCTTCTGCACACCGACCCCGTCGCTACCAATTTCCTTGTCGCCGGCGACCGGGCGTGGCTGGTCGACTGGGCCTGGGCGGCACGGGGGCCGGGATGGATCGACGCGGCCCTGTGGGGCTTCAGGCTCGTCCTGGACGGAAAGCAGACCCCCGGGCAGGCACAGCAGTGGGCCCTGACCGTCCCCGCTTTTGCCCAGGCGCCCCGCCGGGGGGTGCGCGTGCTCACCGAGGCCGAGGCACGGTCATGGGAGGACTGGAAGGCCTACGGGGTGGCAGGGCTCGACACCACCGTCGAAGCCGCTCGCGCATGGGCCGACTTCTGCGCTCGGACATGAGGGCGCAGGGAGAGGCCCGCTTTTCCTGCACCGGTGTGGTGTTGCGTTTTTCGCGACGGGCCGCCGCGCGGGGAGGGCGCCGACCCTGCACAGTGGCCGGCCCTCTCCTGCCCCTCGAGGCGCGGACCGCCGTATCCGCGGCCTCGGCCTGATGCGGCCGCAGCACGTAACCCCCAGACACCAGTAACTGCCCTTCCGCCAGCAGCAATTCCTGCCCGGGCCTTGAGCCCTTCGTGGGACGGTTGTCGGCGGTGCCTGCGGTTGCGCTCTCGGCTGGCGGGGCTGCGTCGAGCTGTCAGGAAGCAGTAGGGAAAAATCTTGTTGACCTGTCGTTAGTGGTGGTCTTAGGGTGCCCTGGTGGTTTCTGAGGCGTTGTTCGTGATGATTCATGTGGGGCAGAAGGTCGGGCACCAGCGGAACCTGGAGCACGGGATGGTGACGCGTTCCTGGGGTTTTCCGAGGAAGCCGGACTGGTACGGGCGGCGGGAGCCGGACTTCGCGGTGCTGGTGACCGGGGCGGCGCCGCGGGTGCAGCCGGGGGAGTGGGAAGCGAAGTCTGTGCGGATGGTGCTGTGCAAGGTGCAGGTCGGTGTGTACGAGGGCACGGCGCCGCACTGGCCGGACGAGGTCGCCGAGGAGCGGGTTATCTACCCCTACCGGCTGGGCCTGGAGCCGCTGGCCGTGCTCGACGATGTGCCGCTGGGCCCGGACGGTCCGCTCAGCGCGGAGGCGTCGCAGGCGGCGCGCCGGTCGGGCACCCAGCAGGGGGTGGGGTACCTGGTGGCGATGGACCCGCAGCCGTTGTTCGACGCGGCCGGCATCGAGGCCGACTGGGCCGCGGACCATGACGTCGCGCTCGCCGCGACACCGGGGGTCACGCTTGAGCAGTTGGAGGGCCCCAACAGCCCCCGGCGCGGGCGGCGGGGCGCGGGCCGGCAGATGGACCCGGAAAAGCGCAAGGCGGTCGAGCTGTACGCCGAGGAGAAGGCCGTCACCCACTACCAGGATCCCGGGCGGGGCTGGACGGCACACAAGGTCGGCAAGCCCTACGACCTGCGTCTGGAGCGGGAAGGGCTGGAGCGGCGGGTGGAGGTCAAGGGCACTACCGGCGCCCCCACCAGCGTGGAGCTGACCGTGAACGAGGTCTTCCACGCCCGCGATAGCCGTCACACCGTCGACCTGTTCATTGTCAGCGACATCAAGGTCACCAGGACGGACGGTGCGTACCACTGCAGCGGCGGCGACGTCCTGCTGCTCGAGGACTGGCAGCCGGCCGAGGAAGACCTGCGCCCCACCCGCTACCAGTATCTCGTCCCCCAGCCCTCGGCCGCCTCCCAGCCGTAACCGCGGTCCGGCTCGCCCGGTCCGGCCCCCTGCACCCAAGGGCGCGACTGTACGACATGGACGCGCGGCATACGCGGATGCGGACGGGCCACTCCGGTGTGCCGGGCGGGGACACCCCCGAAGCTACGGGCCGGGTCCGCGTGCCCAGGCAACGCCGCCCGGCCACCACCGGGCCGCACTCACCCCGCGCGGGGCCACCCGTGCTGCTTCATGAAACGCATCCGACCGAGGAGACGACGATGCCGTTGCTGCGCATGTCCGTGCACGAGTTCGTCACCCGGTGCCAACAGGGCACGGTGGCCGATGAACTGGCCGAGTGTCACCGGCAGGCGCGACTGGGCCGGCTGGAGGACGGGGAGATACGGTCCTGGCGTAACAGCTTGCCGGCCCTGGCCCGCGTGCTGGACGAAGCCGAACTGCAGCATGTCGAGGTATTGATCGAGTACCAGCTGGCCTTGTCCAGCCTGCGGGCCGACGTGGTGCTGGCCGGCTGGCACCCCCGTACGTCTCAGCCGTCCTATGTCATCGTCGAGCTCAAGCAGTGGACCCACGCCCGGGCCCTGCCCGGCACCGAGGACCTCTGTCTGCCAGGAGCCGGCAACAACAACCGGGCCTTCTTGCATCCGGTCGCCCAGGTACGGCGCTACTGCCAGTACCTGCAGGACTTCACCACCGTGCTGGACGCGGAACCCGACGCGGTGGTCGGCGTGGCCTACCTCCACAACGCCGATACCACCAACGTGGCCGGCCTGCTCGCCCTTGAATCCGACCGCCACGGGCGCCTGTTCACGCGCAGCACCCGCGATCAGCTGATCACCTACCTGCAGGAGCGCCTCTCACCCGCTCACGGCACTGCAGCCGCCGACGAACTCATCGACAGCCCCCTGGCACCCAGCCGTCCCCTGCTGCGCGCGACCGCGGAAGAGATCCTGCACGCCGACCGGTTCGTCCTGCTCGACCAACAGCAGGTCGCTGTCTCCCTGGTCCGCCGCGCCGTGAAGAAGGCCCGCGAAGCGGACAGCAAAGAAGTCCTCATCGTCACCGGCGGCCCCGGCTCCGGTAAAAGCGTCATCGCCCTGCACCTGATGCGCCACCTCGCCCACGACCGCCACACTGTGACCCACGCCACCGGGTCCAAGTCCTTCACCCGCACCCTCCACCACGCCGTCGGCACCGACAACCCCCGCGTCCGCAAGCTCTTCGGCTACTTCATGAACTTCGCCGACGCCCCCAAGAACGGACTGGACGCGCTGATCTGCGACGAGGCCCACCGCATCCGCGCCCACTCCGTCCGCCACCGCGGGGTACGCCAGATCGACGAACTCCTCGACGCCGCACGCGTCCCTGTCTTCCTCCTGGACGACCACCAAGTCGTACGCCCCGGCGAGATGGGCAGCCGCAAAGCGATCGACCAGGCCGCCGCCGCCCGAGGCCTGCGCCCGCGCCACATCGACCTCAACGGCCAGTTCCGCAACGGCGGCAGCCGTGCCTACGAACAGTGGGTCCTGCGCCTGCTGCAGTTCACCGACGAGCCCGCCACCGAGTGGGCCGACGAGCAGACCTTCCACGTCCGAGTGGTCGACTCTCCACAGCAGATGGAAGACCTCCTGCAAGCCGAGGAGGCGCAGCACCGCACCGCCCGCATCACGGCTGGCTTCTGCTGGCGATGGAGCGACCCGCGCCGCGGCCGTCTGGTCGACGACATCACGATCGGCTCCTGGCGCAAGCCGTGGAACCTGCGCGGTGAGTCCCCCCTCGACGGCGTCCCCCCGTCCTGGCTGTGGGCCACCGACCCCGAAGGCTTCGGCCAGGTCGGCTGTATCTATACCGCCCAGGGCTTCGAGTACGACTGGAACGGCGTCATCCTCGGAGACGACCTCGTCTGGCGTCAGGACCGCTGGCTCCCCAACCCGCAGGCCAGCAGGGACCCCGCGCTCAGCGGCACCGACCCAGCCACCTTCCTCCGCCTGGTCCGCAACACCTACAAAGTCCTCCTCACCCGTGGCATGTCCGGAACCCTCCTGTACTCCACCGACCCCGAAACCCAGGCACGACTGCGCCAACTGGTTCCCGCACCGACTGCGGCAGAGCCCGACCCGCCTGCGCCGTTCCAGCAGCCCACCTGAACCACAGCACCCGAAGTCACCACGTACGCTGCCGGGCTGGGCTGGCGAGCCGGCCCCGACCTGCCCCTCCTGGCCTCGCCGGAGGAACAGGCCGGGTTCCTGGCCGGGGCGCGCACGCTGGTCGCGAGCTGGACGATTCCGGGCTCCTCGCCCGGTACGCCGACGACCAGGACGGGCAGGCCCTGGGCCGCATGGCCCCCAGCCTCCCCCACCTGGACAGCGTCCCGGCCGACCACCGGCTACGCGTGCGCATGACGACCGCCCGCGCCGCCCTCACCCTCGACCAGGACGTGGCGCATCTGGCGGCGGCCGGCAGCGTCTACGAGTTCGCCCCGGCCGCGGGCCCCGCCCTCCAAGAACTCCTCAACGGCGGGGAGCACACACGGGGGGAGCTCGCGGACGCTGTGGGCATCGGGGTGGACGACCTCGCCGGTCTGGTCCGTGAGCTGGTCGCCGGCCAGGCCGTCGCCATCACCGGGACCGTACGGTGAGCCCCGCTCTGGGTCTGGGGACGTACAAGGTGCGCGTCGTGACGAATGCGGCGCGCACCGCCTGCGTGAAGGGCGCGATGGGGGTGGACACCGCCCCCAGCTACAGCCAGGGCCGTGCCCAGCGCGAGCTCGCGCCGGTGCTCGCCGACTTCCCCGCAGTTGAAGGTCTCGACGATGGCTTATACCCAGGTGTAAGTGTCGTCGGTGACGGCGGGCAGGGCGGCGTTGTCCAAGGTGGTGTGGGGGCTGGGCAGGGCGGCGAGGGCGGGTCCGATGGGCGGGAAGATCGGCAGTCGGCTGGTCTTGCGGTGGTCGATCCACTCGATCACGCCGGTCTCGAATGTGCCGTCGTCGAGTTCGTCGTGTTCCTCGGTGGCCAGGGTTGCCCGGATGTCCTCGCTGATGTGGAGCTGGCAGAGCAGATGGATTTTGCGCGGGGGCGGGGTGGAGCCGGGGCGGGAAACGCGCTGGTCGACCACCCACAGCAGTTCCGGCTCGCTGGCTAGTGTGGTGTCGAGGGCCAGTTCTTCGAGGAGCTCGCGGCACAGTGCGGCGTCTAGGTCTTCGCCGGGTTCGACGTTGCCGCCGGGCGGGGTGTAGTGGACGGAGTCGGGGCGGTCGCGGCGGATGAGAGCCACGTCGGTGCCGCAGAACAAGAGTGCGCCGGTGCGGATTTTGATGCGGGAGAACCATGGGCTCGCCGTTGGTGGCGGCGAGTCCGCGGAAGAGCCCTTGGGCGCGGCCCTGGTTGACGATCTGCCCGGTGTCGATGGTGAAGCGGCGTGAGAAGGACCCGCTCGGCGGGCAGCCGGCGCGCTCCAGCGCCGCCGCGTAGGCGGCGACCTGCGGGTGGACCTGTCCGCGCAGGTGGACGGTGGCCCGTTGGTCGATGCGTTCGAGGGCGTCCGCCTGGTCGGTGAGCACGCCGAGGACCGCGTCGACGTCCGCGCCGGTGGCTGCCTGGTGCTCGTCGCGCCGGCCGAGGCCGAGGCGGGTCTTGTGGGCGAGCAGGGTGTTGAGGAACCAGCGGGTGGCGTCGGTGTACCCGGACACCTTCCGCACGTCCGTTGTCGGGTACAGGTGGAGGGCGGTGAAGGCGACGTCGGGGTGGAAGTCGGGGTCGGCGGCGTAGTACGGGCCGTCGGCGTTGGCGAACCGGTGCAGCCGCACTGTGCGGGCCCGGTGCGGCACCGTCAGCTCCCCGGAGCCCCGGCATCCCGGCGGTACGCTGGCCGGTGCGCCACCGTTCATCAACCACGCACGCACCCTTGACCGAAGGGGGCCCTGGTGACGGAATCGCCGCGCCGCCGCAACGTCGCCCTCGCCTACTGGGTCGACCTCTCCGGCTGCACCTACCGCGAACTGGCCGAAGAAGTCACCAAGACGGCGCGCGCCCACGGCATCCGCAACATCTAGCCTGACGGATCCCGCGTAGGACGGTGGATCAGCAGGAGCGAGCAGCCGCGCAGGCCCACCCCCGCTCTCATCGCCGAGACCCTGACCCGCCGCTGTCACCTGCCCCGCCCGCTGACCCCCGCGGACCTCGGACTGCACCACCCGCCAGGGAACGGCCGCCACACCGGCTCATGGAAGGCGGAAGCCGTCGTTGTAGCCATCATCGACACCGTCCGGAGCGACGCAGTGACCGACCAGACCAGCCCCTCCACCGCGCGCATGCTGACCGGCTCCGAACTCATCAGTGCCGTCCAGCCCTGGCTGCACCTGCCCGACGGCCCCCTCCCCAACCCCATCTGCCCCGGCTGCCTCGGCATGAACGACGTCACTAACAACCAGGCCACCACCGATGCCTTCCGCACCCTCGACAGCGCCCACGGCGGCGGCCTCTCCCGCCGCGCCGTCGTCGGACAGCTTCACGACGTCACCCTCCTCGCCCGCAACGGCCGCACCGGTGACGACGTCGGCCGCGCCCTGTTCGTCGCCATCGCCGACCTCGCCTCCGTCGCCGGATGGATGAACCACGACGTCGGCCGCCATGCACCGAGGCGCAGCACTACTTCCTCCTCGGCCTCCAGGCCGCAAAACAAGCCGGACCCACCGGCGCCGGCATCGCCGGACACCTCCTCAACTGCCTTTCCCGACAGGCCAACCACCTCGGCCGCTCCGAAGACGCCCTCGAACTCGTCCAGGCCGCCCAGTACGGCACCCGCAAACTCCCGCCCGGCCGCCTGCGGGCCTTCCTCTCCACCCTGGAAGCCCGCTGCCACGCTGTCCTCGGGCACCTCCCCGAGGCCGCCCACGCCCTCGGTACCGCCCGACGTCCTCGCCGCTGACCGCGGCAACCCCATCCCCAGCTGGGCTGCCTGGTTCGACGACGCCGAATACCAGGTCACCGCCGGCGTCTGCGAGTCCATCGCCGCCACCCACGACCCCCTGCGCGCACCCCGCGCCATCGAACTCATCACCACCGGAACCGCCCTCCGCCCCCTCGAACGGGTACGCTCCCGCGCCTTCGACCACATCGCTCTCGCCCGCGCCCAGGTCCAGGGCGGCCAGCTCGAAGCAGCCGACCAGACCACCGCCACTGGCCTTGATCTCCTGGGACGGGTGACCTCCACCCGCGTCACCGACCGGCTGCGCGAGCTCGACACCGAACTCGCCGCCACCGGAACGCGGACAGCAGCCGAGACCCGGGACCGTATCCGCACCGCGCTCACCTAGGAGCGTGGTTGCTGCTGGACGGCATCCGTAGATCCTGCCGCACCGTCACACGGGCCGCAGGCGGAGGGACCGGAATGGGGGCGGCGGTCCGGCGGATCAGCCGGATGGTCGACTACACGCATTCGTAGACCCGGTCGGCCAACTGGGCGGCGCCGGCACGGAATGGAGCGGTGCGGCAGACCACCTCTGGTGACCACTCCATCCGCCTCGTCGGCTCGTTCCCGTTCTCTGGGCGAGGGCTGGCGGCCATCACTCGTCCGGGTTCGGCCTCGCCAGTGGACCAGGCGGCCGCGCTCATCGCCGACAGCCGCTGTCCAGGACGTGCGGCTCCCGGCAGCCCTGGTGCAGCCGCGGCCGTGATGCTGGAGGCGGCGTCGGACCCCGAGCCGCTGGACGAAGCCGGGCGGGAACGAGCTGCGGAGCTGGCCGGGTACATGGATCACGATGCCTGAGGCCGAAGGGTAGGTTCGGCCTGCCAGCGTTGGCTGGCCGATGTAACAGTGCAAGGGGACGGTATGACGCATGATAGGGACATCCGGGTTGGTACTGACGTACGGATCACCGGGGGTCCGTTCACCGGCTTCACGGGCCCTGTGCTGGCAGTCGACCCTGCTCGGGGCCGCGTCGAGGTGATGGTGGACATCCTCGGTGATGCGACCAGGATCGATGTCTCCTTGCCGGATGTCATGAGAGTCAACTGAGCCTGCCGCTTTGCAGCAACGAGCAGCCTCCCGCCGTGCGGGGAAGCACGAGTGTGGCACTCCACTGTCGTGCCTGTTCTTTTCCGCCCGTAGTAAGGCCAGGCTGGTCCGGTCATGGCTGTGCCAGGGCCGGACCGGTCTGGAGATCCGGTCCACAGTGGAGGTTGGCCCGCATGCGCCGCTGCCGGGGCAGGTGCCGGCTGCCCGCTCCGCCAGCCCCGGCGGAGCAACCCGTGCGGCATCCGTCCCGGTGGAAGGAACTCGGCGCTGCAGGCTTGCAGGCCTTCCCGCAGGTGCGTGGCGGGCCCTGTGAGCTGTGAGGCTCGTGGGCTGTTTGCCCAGGTGGAGGGCGCGGACTGTGGGGGTGTGAGGCTGTGTGTCCTGCCGTAGCCGTCCAGGATGATGTGCAGGCCACGGTGGAGGAGGGCGAAGGGGCTTATGCGACAGCGCTGCTGAAGGTCACGCTTCGGCAGCCGGTGCGCGGGATGTCTTCCGGGGATGCCCTGCCGCGCAGGGTGCACGTGCTGTCTGCGGTCGCCCGCTGCGCCGGCGGCTTCCCCTGCATGTGGCGGATTACGGATGCTCGGGTTCTGGCGCTGGCGTATCACCTGCTCCAGGGCTGTTTTCGCCCCGCTGTGCGGACTCCTGGAGCAGCTGATCAGCGGACGAGGCGGTCCAGGCTGATCTCGAGGGCGAAAGGAGCGGCGGTCTTGAAGTGTCCGCGGTGAATGCCGGTCGCGACGTAGGCCCGTATGGTCTCGTCCAGGTCGTAGGAGTGGATGGCAGGCAGGCCGCCCTCATCCTCGATGCGCCAGAAGTGGGGGAGGCCGGCGCGGGCGTACTTGAAGGGCTTGGTTTCCCGGTCGCGGGAGCGGGACTCGTCGGAGACGACTTCGACGACGAGCATCACCTGCACCGGCTGTCGCCCGGATCTTCCGCTCCTGCCTCTCCGGTCCGGCCCCCTGCCCCTTACGCCGCCGGGGGCGGCGGCTTGCTTCCGCGGTCACCTCCCGGGTGACGGCCGGCACTGTTACCCGTCCCCGAGGGCGCGTGGGCGGCCCGGAGCTCATGCCGGCCGCCCACGCTGCCGCTTTCTCGGGGGGAGGGGCGGTGGAAGGCTGGCGCGTGCAGGGTCGGGCGCCCGCCTGCGGGCTGGGGCCGTGCAGCGTGCGCTCGGCGAACGCACGGATAATGCTGCGTACTTGACCAGCGGGTACGGTCTGCTGCCAGTGCTGCTCCGGTTCCAGGATGCCGTGCCGGCAGCCCAGGTGCAGTTGCACCGACCCGTCGGGCTCGGTGTGTCCGAAGCGGTAGCGCGGGCGCTGGGCGCAGCCGTCGTGCCCGCTCAGATGTACTGCCTGTGCGACGATGTCCGCGTGATGACGCCGGGGGAGCGTACGTTCCCGGCAGCACCCCTCGCACCGGAACAGGTGGCGCAGACCGGTGCCGCCTGACCGGGGGAGGAAGTGCGCTCCGCCGCCTTCAAAGGTGTTGCAGCTGGCACAGACCGGTCCGCGGACATGGCCGTGCTCGTGGCAGTGATCCCAGTAGTAGGCGCGGCGGTGCTCGCTGCACAGGCAGCACAAGTACTCGTCGGCACGCACGGACGGGTCGAGCGTCTTGTAAAGCACGCCTTGCAGGTGGCCGGTGTACGGCCGGTACCTGCTGCCCGTGCAGGGCGGGCAAAGGGTCACGAAGCCGGCCGATGTCGAGGTGCGCCACTGCCAGGGGTCCCCGGCGGCACCGCAACTGCTGCAGGCAGCGGCTTTCCGGTTGAGGAGGCCGGCGGCCTCCTCGGCCCGGGTCAGCATGGCGGCGTAAGCCTGCGGCAGCATCCACCGGGCCCCTGACCACGACATGAGGGGCAGCGGCCGGGTGCATGCGATGGTGAGGGAGGCGGCGTGCCGCATCAGGCTTTCCGGGGTCAGGCCGCACGGCAGCCCGTCGGCGCCAGGTGTGAACTCGAGGCAGGGATCCTGGGCGCAGGTACAGCCATGCGTGGTCCGTTCGCGGTAGGCGGTGCTTTCGAACCAGTTCTGGATACGGGCCCGCCATGAGCCATGTGCCGGAGACGGTGCTGTGCGCAAGGCCTGAGCCGGCACGGTAACCGCAGTCAGGGTTCCGGTGTCGATGGTGAGGCCGGCCAGCTTCCGGCCCGCATGACGCAGGTCCTTCTCCACCAGTCGCCAGCGCCCTTTGTGTTTGTATCCGCGGACGGCGCTGTCCCCGATGAGGACGTGACCGTTGGCCTGGAAGTCGTAGCGGGCAAGCGCTCCCGGGGCAGCAGGGACGGGGCAGCTCTGGGTGAGGTCGGCGAGGATGCGCTGGGCGTACTGCGGGGAGATCAGCATGCTGCCTCCTGCCAGCGGCTGAGCAGACAGCGGTCCGCGGCGCGCCGCGGCGGCTCCTGCTCCTGCACGGGTTGCGGGAGGTCTGGAGGCACCGGGCGGTACTGTCCCGGCCGGTGCCGGCCGGAAGCCAGGAGATCTTGTTCTGCCGGCGCCGAGTGCGGTGCGCCCGGCCGGAGGACAGGGCAGCAGGAGGACGAGGGCTCGCGGCTCTTCATGGACGTCATGCGGCGACTGTCCCAGCGCCCACTGACAACCAGCCTCCAGCCATTCACACAGACATCGAAAATCCGTATCGACGTTCGGGACTGCTGTGTGGCCTGCCGGCTCGGCACCGCAGGCCGAGCAAACGGATACCGGCCCGGGCGTGCCGCCCCCCGTGACAACACCGACCTGCGCGCCTGGGTGCCACTGTCCGACGTATCCGGCGGCGTGAACGGCCACCGCCCCAAGCTCCCGAGGGCGCCGACGTGTGATCACCGAAACCGGGTGTGGGGCCGGGGCCCGCTACCGGCTGCTCGTCGGGTCGCCTCCACCCCTGCTGGTCACCGGCTGACCGGGCCGGATCCCTGCAGAGCCGACCCCTGCTGTGAGCCGGGGTCGTGCCGCCGGCCAGGACCGATCGCAGCGACGAACCCTCAGGGCGATCGATACACACTCTGCGATCAGCAGCCCGCAGACGACCTGAACCGGAAGGCCGCGCCGCAGCCCACTGAATGGCCGGGCGCCTGATCCCCGCAGGAAAGCAGGGGGCACCTCGGCGTGCTACCGCTTGTGCACAGCTCTAACGCACCAGACACATGACCGCTCTCCCTTCGTTATGAAAGCCTCGCTGCGCCCTGGCGTCTACGAATCACAGGAGAATCCAGCATCAGGCATTGATCATCGCGGGTCCGGTGTTGGCTTCGCTCACGTTGAGCGGCAGCACTCGTGCGTCGCTTCCGGAGACGGGTCTCTGAACGGGCCCCTCAAACAAAGTGACAGGGCGTCACTGATCCGGCCGCGGCGGGACCGGACCCTGGCATCGGCCGGGCGGGATCAGCTCGGGCAGCGCCATGCTGGCGAGGCTGCCGACGGGCACAGCGACGGACTCGTCAGCGATGGCAGGCCGGTGATCTTCGCGCTGCCCGCCAGGCGGGCAGCGCGGGCCGGCAGCGGAAGCGCCGCAGACTGTCTCGGTGGTGTGCTGCCGTGTGCAGCACGAGCCCATCGGCGCGGGTTGCCGCACTGACCGAGCCGGTCCGGTCCGTCTGCAGAGAAGTTCAGGCGCCCTCCCTGCAGGGTCAGTCCAGATCGTCGAAGAGAGAACCCTGTACGGACGACTTACTGATGGTTTCAGAATGAGGTTCGGAGTCGTCTCAAGCAGATTATGTTGCAGGCGAGTTGAAGCATTCCGAGATGGAGGTCGGCTCGTGTTTCG
>NZ_JBVHLW010000039.1:0-51306 GCF_055558795.1 Streptomyces sp. NPDC025618
TTGTGAGCGCCTTCTCTTTCGCCGGGAGATATGTTTATTCCCCCCCCCCCCCCCCCCCCAAGCCCCCCCCCCCCCCCCCCCCCCCCCCCCCCCCCCCGCTACGAGACTCGCTACGAGACGGTCAGCTCGGCGATCCCTGTGCGGGACTTGGTACCGGTCTGGCCGTGCAGAGCGACGCGTACGTATCGCGCGGAGACGGGCCCGCCGCCCGCGACGGCCTCGTGCCAGTGCCGGCCGTCGAGCGAGAGCCGGACGCTGTACGAGGCCGGTGCCGGGCCGGTCCAGACGGGGGTGGCCTTGGTGACGCGTACGGACTTGCCCAGGTCGGTGGTCAGTTCACCGTTCGGCCCGCCGGGGACCCAGGCCGTGGCGGGATTTCCGTCCACGGCGGCCGCCGCGTACATCCCGGATTCCTCGGAGGTGGCCGTGGCGGTGGTGCAGCGGGCCAGGTTGTCGGTGGGGGTGAGGTCGGGGCGGCGGGTCTTGAGGACCGCCGGTGCGGCCTTGGTGAGGACCTGCTCGCCCTGCGGGGTGTCGAGGGTCATGGGCGCGCCCTCGGTGAGCCGCACGGTGGTGTCGTGGGCGCCGATGGCGATGTCGTACGTGCGGCCCTGCCAGCGCAGGCCGCGCAGGGTGACGCCGCGACCGAGCTGCGGGGGCAGCGTCGGGTCGAGGTGGAGCCGGTCCTCGCGCATCCGCATGCCGGTCAGGCCGTTGGTGAAGATCTGGAGGAAGCCGCCCTTGCCGGTCAGGAAGTCCTGGGCGGGCGCACCGGCCAGCGGGTCGTCGGCGCCCGCCTTGGTACCGCGGGCCTCGGAGAACTGGTCGAAGGGACCGCGTACGAACGGCCGGACGGAGCGCTGCAGATAGGTGTATGCCGAGCAGCCCGGTTCACCTGTGGCGGCCGCGTCGATGGCGTGGACCGAGTCCGTCATGGCGGGGCCGTCGGGGTCGGTGCGCTGGGCGTAGTAGTCGAGGGTGCGTGCCGCGTCGGCCCGGGACATCGGCCATTCCAGGGGGTACGTCAGCAGCACCGTGTCGGCCTGCTTGATCCTGCTGCCGGGGTAGCCGTCGTACTGCTGGAAGACCTTGTGCCGCGCGTCGTACGGGATCCGGATCCTGTCGGCGACCGACGTCCACTCCCCCGGCGCGCGCTCGCCCAGCAAGCGCGCGGCACGGGCGGCGTTGCGCAGGGCGGTGACGGCCCCGGCGTTGGTGAAGACCGCGTCGTCGACGCCGTTGCTGTACTCGTCGGGGCCCGCGGTGTCCTTGATGGAGTAGCTGCCGTCGGCGTTGGGGGTGACCCTCCCGGCCCAGAAGTCGGCGATTCCCTTCAGCACCGGCCAGCCGCGCTCGCGCAGCCAGGCGGTGTCGCCGGTGGCGAGGTAGTACTGCCAGGTGGCGAGGGAGATGTCCGACTGGAGATGGATCTGGGTGCGGCAGTGGGGCGGGTCGACGCTGTGGCACTCCTGGGCCAGGTCGCCCTTGCTGCCGCTGTTCCAGGGGTAGAAGAGCCCTTGGTAGCCGAGCCCGCGGGCGTTCTCGCGGGCTCCCGGGAGGGTCCGGTAGCGGTAGTCGACGACGGTCCTGGCGAGTTCGGGCGCGGTGGCCAGCAGGGCCGGGTACATCCAGGTCTCGGCGTCCCAGAAGACGAGGCCCGCGTAGTTATCGCTGGTCAGCCCGGTCGGGGCGATGCTGTTGGCCGCGCCCTGCCGGGTGCTGGACAGCAGCCCGTATCGGGCGGAGCGCACCCACGCCTGAAGGTCGGGCTGTCCCGGCACCTCGATGTCGGAGTGCCACAGCCGGGCCCAGGCCGCGGTGTGGGCGCGCAGCAGCCCGTCCCAGCCGCGCCGGGCCGCGCGCAGTGCGGCGGCGGTGGCGTCCTGGCGGGGCGCGTGCGAGGTCAGCGCGGTGTCGACGCCCACGTATTTGGTGAGTTCGTACGCGTGGCCCTCGCGGACGGGGAAGGTGAGGGACTGCTCGGCGCTCAAGTCCTTCGCGGATCCGGCGCGCCGGCCCCCGGTCGCGTGCACACCGCGCCCGGCCCGCAGGGTGGAGGCGACGGCGCCGTCGGTGTCCGTGCCGTCGGTGCGGAAGGCCACGTCCATGGTCCGGCCGTCCCGGCCGGTCCCACCGGTGCGGTCACCGCCGCCGGTCTGCCGCATGCGCCGCGCGCCGCGTCCGTCCAGCAGGTCGGTGACGGTGGCGTCGCCGCTCCAGCGCGGCGTCATGCGCAGCCGTACGGCGCCCGTGTGCGGGTCGTCGCGGTCGGCCAGCACGTCGTAGACGAGGTCGGTCCTGCGCCCGTCGACGGCGGTCCAGGTCAGGGAGGTCCGGACGATGCCGCAGCTCTGGAAGAGGGTCTGGCGATATCCCGAGATCCGGCCCGGCTTCGTCGAAGAGTCGAAGACGTCACCGTGTTGGCCGCCGGTGCCGACGGTGAGTCCGGTCCAGGTGGGGAGCGCGGCGACGGCCTGCCGGTCGGCGGCGGTCTGCTGGTTGTGCGCGTAGAGCCCGGAGACGAACGAGCCGTCGTATCCCGGGGTGAAGAGCGGCCAGCCGGTCTTGCCGTCGCTGTCGGTGTAGCCGGCGCCGTTGGGCGGTACGCGCTGCCCCAGATAGCCGTTGCCGACGTAGGCGTGGTCGGTGTCGCCGGTGTCGATACGGGTGGAGTCGAGGGTCCAGCCGTCACCGGTCCGGCAGCCGGCGGGGGAAGCGGCAGCGGCGGAAGGGTCGGCGGTGGGGGGTCGCGGCGTCGGCGCGGCGGCCGCGGGCGGCGCCGAGGCGACGAGCGCGCCCGCGAGCAGCAGTGCGGACAGCCGGGCCGGACGCGGCCGCGCGCCGGGGGAGTACGTCATTGTTCTCCGTCGTCTTGCCTGTGTTCCAAGAGTCCCGCGACCTTAAATTTGATGAACTCATAACGTCAACAGTCGTGGTTGTCTTTATGACTCTTGAAGACGAAGAACCCCGCGCCGACACGCCGGAAGGCCATGGCGAACCGGGCGTGGCCCGCTGGGTCCGGGCGGCCAGGGGCCCGCCGGGGCCCCTGGCGAGAGGGGCCCCGGCGGGGCGGCGTCAGCGGACGAACTTCCAGGTGATGCCGTTGATCACGCCCTTGTCGAGCGGTGCCAGCTTCTGGAAGGCCGTCTTGCTGAGGTCGATGTGGGTCCGGTCGCACGAAGGACACTTGTCCTTCACCGGCACTCTGATGGTCTTGCCCTGGTAGCTGACCTCCACCGATATGCCCTTGCACAGCGGGTCGTTGTTGGGGTTGGCGGAGGTCCACCACGACGCCGGGACCGCGACGAGGTCCTGGGAGGTGGCGTCGATGGGGGTGCCGCAGGCGCCGTAGCCCTTGTCGGTGTAGTACGTCATCTTGCCGCTCATCGACTGGCCGATCGGGACGTCAGCGGCCGCGGGTCCGGCGCCGAGGGCGATACCGGTGACGGCGGCGACCAGGACGGGGGCCGCGTATCGGAGGGTCTTCAATGCGCGCATGTTCTCTCCTTGTTCATGAGGGGTTGTTCATGAGGGGTTTGTTCACCAGGCGTTGTGCACGGGCCGTCGCGCATGGGTCGTTGTGCACGGGCCGTCGCCCATAGGTCATTCAGGGCGACTCCCGCCCGGAACAGCGGATGACGGCATGACGCAGCCGTGGAGCCCGTCGGCCCACGAAGCCGCAGGACAGCGGCATTTCCTCGGCACGTGCCCGGCTTCCGGCATATGAGGACATGCTCCTCGTTGCTCCCGCAAGCCCTTTCAGGCGCAGTTGTCCTGAAAACATTGCTCAATACATTGAGTTCGGCCGGACACGGTGCCTGCTATTGACAGCAAACTCAGGGGAGTTATTCACTGCGCGATGGCGACAACACGCCGATCGGGCCCGATTCACCGTCGGCCGGCGTCACTCATCTTTTCCCCCACAGGAGCCGCCATGAGAAGAAATCGCATCGCCGCCCTGCTGTTGGCCGCACTGGCCCTGGTCGGCATAACCGTCCTCGCTCCGGCCGGCACCGCGGGTGCCGTCGGCCCGCGGGGTGCCACGCGGGCCGCCTTTCCGGTGAGCGAGGCCCAGTTCAAGCAGATGTTCCCGAAGCGGAACGCGTTCTATACGTACCAGGGCCTGGTCGCCGCGCTGAGCGCGTACCCCGGCTTCGCGGGCACCGGCAGCGCCGAGACCCGGAAGCAGGAGGCCGCCGCCTTCCTCGCCAACGTCTCCCACGAGACCGGCGGGCTGGTCTACGTCGTGGAGCAGAACACCGCCAACTACCCCCACTACTGCGACCGGAGCCAGCCCTACGGCTGCCCGGCCGGCCAGGCCGCCTACTACGGCCGCGGCCCCCTCCAGATCAGCTGGAACTTCAATTACAAGGCGGCGGGGGACGCCCTCGGCATCGACCTGCTCCACCGTCCCTCGCTCGTGCAGACCGACGCGGCCGTCTCCTGGAAGACCGCCCTGTGGTACTGGAACACCCAGCGCGGCCCCGGGACCATGACCCCGCACGAGGCGATGGTCAACGGCCGCGGATTCGGGCAGACCATCCGCAGCATCAACGGCAGCCTGGAGTGCGACGGCCGCAACCCCGCCCAGGTCCAGAGCCGGGTGTCGAACTACCAGCGTTTCACCGGCATTCTCCATGTGGCGCCGGGCGGCAATCTGTACTGCTGACCCCGATTGCCCTTTCGGGCAATCGGAAACGGGCGGCACCGTCGAGGTGACCGCCCGTTTCATACGCAAAGCGTTTGGGTGGACCGTGTCCGCATCATCGCGAGTGCTGGTGTTCGCTCTCCCTCATTCATGAACTGCACTGTTCGGCAATTCCCGTCCGACGGCCGCGGCACGGGATCACGGGCGGGCCAGCCAGCGCACCTCGTACGGGGCGAGGGACAGCGCCTGCCCCTCCACCACGGCCGCCACCGGACGACACTCGGTGTTGACGACGAGCACGGCCGCGTCGTCGGCGAGGACCTGGATCCTGTCCCCCGCCCCGGCCGTGGCGGCGACCGGCCGGAAGGCGGTGCCCGGAGGGAATTCGCGGGCGAAGTTCCTCAGCAGCCGCGCCATGGGCAACTCCCCTCCCCCGTCGGACAGATGGGTGCTCCGCCACAGGCATCCGGGGCACGCCTTCCCAGTGCGCTGCGGGTTCCAGTAGAAGGCCGCGGACGCGCCGCTCTCCGCCAGCCGCATCATCGCGGTGGCGTGCACGGCGATGCGGTGCTGCTCGCCCCAGCCGTCCCGGCCGCCGGGCCTGTCGTCCTCGGCGGGCGGCTCGACGTACCACTCGGCCCACCACACCGGGAGCCCGGTCACGCTCCTCACCCAGCGGGTGACGTCGGCGAACTTCTCGGTGGCGGCGAACTCGTCGGGGAGCGCCCGGTGGCCCTCGCGGGTGTAGCTCGACCCGTCGACGACGACGAAGTCCGCGCCCGCCTTGTGCGCGCTCCAGTAGCGGATGACGTCGGCGGAGCGCTGGTCGAGTTCGCCCCAGGGGCCGCGCAGTTCGCGTGAGCGGTCCTCCGGGGCATCGGCGGGCGGATCGTGGTCGACCACCACATAGGGGCCGCCCACCAGGTTGCGGGGGTTCCGCCGCTTCAACTCCGCGTGGACGAGGTTGTACAGCCGCGTGTAACCCTCGTAGTCCCAGCGCCGTTTGCCCTCGTCGTAGAAGCCCTTCATTTCGTTCCACACGAGGAAGTGCCGGATGTCCGGATAGCGTTGGGCGATCACCCCCGCGAGCCGGGCGAAGTCGGCGTAGTGCCGGGGATCGGGGGCGGCCTCCAGCCGGGACCAGTCGGTGCGCCCGGCCCGGCCGCCCTTCATCCAGTCGGGGGCCGCGCACAGCGTGAGGACGGGCGTGGCCCCCGTGGCGCGCATCAGGGCGACGCGGTCGTCGAGCGCCTCGAAGTCGTAACGTCCGGGCGCCGGTTCGGGATTCTCCGCGCCCCAGCCCATGATGTGCTGGTTCTGCGGCAGGGGCCGTGCGGAGAGCAGGGCACCGGCTCTGCGGGTGGCGTCAGGTTCACCGTGTTCCGCGCTGTGCTGGGTATGGGTGAAGCCCCAGCCCGGTGCCCCGTCGTGTCGTTCCACGGCATCCAGAATATCCGTGCCGTCCTGTCTTCTCCCGGGCTCACGTGGATCCGGGGCGCGGCCGGCCGGATCCACGTGCGGGAGGCGGTGGGGCCATGTCAGATCCTGACGGCCCCCACGCTCGTGACGGCCGCCCGTCTCAGCGGAGCCAGGGAAGATCCGCTCCTTCCCTGTCGAGCCCTTCCTCCATCGCCCGGCAGATCCGGCCCAGTTGCTGGATCTGCTCCGGGGTGAGGTTGTCGAAGACGGCCGCGCGCACCGCGGCGACGTGGCCCGGGGCCGCCTTCTCCAGGACCTCGCGGCCCTCGTCCGTGAGGACGGCGTTCTGGCCGCGCTTGTCTCCGTAGCACGACTCCCGGCGCACCCAGCCGAGCTTCTCCAGGCGGGTGACCGCGTGCGAGAGCCGGGGCCGGGTGATCTTCGCCTGGCGCGCCAGGTCGGTCATCCGGATCCCCCGGCGGGGGGCCTCGGAGAGCTGGACGAGCAGCCCGTAATAGAGATGCGGCATGCCCGCCTCGCGCTGGAGCCGGCGGTCCAGGTGGTCCTCCACCAGCCTGGTGGCCTGCAAATAGGCGCGCCACACGCGCTGTTCCTCATCGGTGAGCCACCGCGGCTGCGACTCCTGCCCCACAGATCCTCCTCGTATGTCCGTGCCCACAGGTCATTCCGCCGAGGTCTGTGGCTTGGGGAGGAAGGGGATCATCAGCATGCTCACCAGGATGATGACCCCGGAGACGACGAACGCCCGGCCGTAACCGGAAGCCAGGGCGTGGGCGCCGGACCCCACGTCGGCCGTGCGACGGGCGGCGACGGAGGCGAGGACGGACAGGCCGAGCGCGCCGCCCATGGTGCGCGAGGTGTTGGCGAGGCCGGCCACCAGGCCCGATTCGGAGAGCTCCACGCCCGTCGTGGCGGAGACCGCGAGGAGCGTCATCATCAGGCCCGCGCCGAAGGAGAACACGACGCCCGGACCGAGCAGGGTGACCAGGAAGGAGCCGTCGGCGTCCATGTCGCCCTGCCAGATGAAGCCCGCCGCGGTGAGCAGCCCCGCGATCACGAGGAGGGTGCGCCCCTTGATCCACCGCATCAGGCGGGGTGCGAACTGCGCGGAGAGGATGATGGTGGCGGTGTGCGGGAGCAGGGCCAGGCCGGTCTGCACCGCTGAGTACTTCAGCACGTTCTGCATGTAGAGCGAGAGGAAGTACCACATCGCGTAGAAGCCCATGCCGCTGACGACGGTGATGGCGTTGGCCGCAGACACCGAGCGCACCCGGAAGATGCCGAGCGGCATCAGCGGCTCGCGTGTGCGCTGCTCCACGGCGACGAAGGCCGCGAGCGCCACGGCGCCGGCGATCAGGAAGGCGAGGGTGCGCGCCGAGCCCCAGCCGTGCCCCTCGCTCTGCGAGATGCCGTACGCCAGGCTGCCGACGCCGAGTGTCACCAGCACCGCTCCGGGGAGGTCCAGCCGGCGCCGCCGCGCCTGGTCGCTGCGGCTCTCGGCCAGCCAGGCCACGGTCGCGACGATCACGATCAGGCCGAGCGGCACGTTGATCAGCAACACCCAGCGCCACGAGAGGTAGTCGGTGAGCAGGCCGCCGATGAGGCCGCCGGCGGCGCCGCCGCCCGTGCCGACCGCCGTCCAGATCGCGACGGCTTTGACGCGTGCCGGGCCTTCGGGGAACGTGGTCGTGAGGATGGCCAGGGTGGCGGGTGAGAGCACGGCCGCCCCGATGCCCTGCAGGGCGCGCGCGACGATGAGCATCCACGGCGCCTGCGCGAGGCCGCCCAGCAGGCTCGCGGCGGTGAACACCCCGAGGCCGAAGACGAACACCGCCTTGCGGCCGAACAGATCGGAGGCCCGGCCGCCGAGCAGCAGGAAGCCCGCGAAGGTGATGACGTAGGCGTTGACGACCCACTGCAGGCCCGTCTCACCGATGTCGAGGCCGGAACGGATCGACGGCAGCGCGACATTGATGACGGACACGTCGAGGACCACCACGAACTGCCCCACGCAGGCGGCGAGGACCGCCACCCAGGTGGACCCGCCGCGACCGCGCGCCTCTTGGGCGCCGTCCTTTCCGGAAAGTAACTGTGACATGGACTGCATCATCCTCAGGTGGCGTCCTCGCCCTCAACAGACAAACGGAGTAGGGGACTTCATACTTAGGGACTAGTCCTCCGCTTGCTGCCCTGCGATCCCCCGCGCGAAGCGCTCGGCTGGACGTACCGCGAGGAGACGTCACCCGGCCCGCTCAGAAGTACCCCTCCCGCTTGCGGTCCTCCATGGCCGCTTCCGACAGCTTGTCGTCGGCCCGGGTCGCGCCTCGTTCCGTGCGCCGGGAGACGGCGATCTCGGCGATGACGTCGGCCACGGTGGCCGCGGCCGAGTCCACCGCGCCGGTGCAGGACATGTCGCCCACCGTGCGGTAGCGCACCCGGCGCTTCTCCACCGCCTCCCCGTCCCGCGGCCCGCCCCATTCCCCGGGCGCCAGCCACATGCCGCTCCGCCGGAAGACCTCGCGCTCATGGGCGTAGTAGATCGAGGGGAGTTCGATCGTCTCGCGGGCGATGTACTGCCACACGTCGAGCTCGGTCCAGTTGGACAGCGGGAAGACGCGGACGTGTTCGCCGGGTGCGTGACGGCCGTTGTAGAGCTGCCACAATTCGGGCCGCTGGCGGCGCGGGTCCCAGCCGCCGAACTCGTCCCGCAGGGAGAACACGCGCTCCTTGGCGCGGGCCTTCTCCTCGTCGCGGCGGCCGCCGCCGAAGACGGCGTCGAAGCGGTGGCGCTCGATCGCGTCCAGCAGTGGCACCGTCTGCAGCGGGTTGCGGGTGCCGTCGGGACGTTCGCGCACGCTGCCGTTGTCGATGAACTCCTGTACGGAGGCCACCTCCAGCCGCAGGCCGAGCGCCGCCACGACGCGGTCCCGGTAGGCGATCACTTCCGGGAAGTTGTGGCCGGTGTCCACGTGCAGCAGCGCGAACGGCACGGGCGCGGGCGCGAAGGACTTCAGCGCCAGGTGCAGCATGACGATGGAGTCCTTGCCGCCGGAGAAGAGGATCACCGGCCGCTCGAACTCGCCCGCCACCTCGCGGAAGATGTGGACGGACTCCGACTCCAGCAGGTCCAGGTGGGTCAGCCCGTGCGGCCGTGCCGTCCCGTGGGTCCCGTCGCGCCCCGCGGCGTACGGCCCGCTCCGCCGGGGGTTCAAGCGAGCTCCCTCTCCGCCAGGAGCCGGTGCAGCGCCCGCGCCGACTCCTCGGCGCTCCGCTCGCGCACCGGGAGCCGCAGCTCGGTGCCGGGCGGCGCCGGGAGCCCTCGCGCGGGCACCTCGTCCCGCACCACCCGTACCTCCAGATGCGCGGTGCCGGACCTCTCGTGGCGTCTGCGTACGTCTTCGCGGCCGGCCGCGGGGGAGGCGGTCACCGGGACGAGGACGACGATGCCGTTGCGCGCCAGGACCTCGGCGATCAGGCCGATCCGCCGCATGCCGGTGTCGCGGTCCGCGGGCGAGGAGCCCGCGGACAGGAGCGCGCGGGTCCCGTCGCCGTCGAGCACTTCCACGCGCCGGCCCCGCTCGCGCAGCCGCTCCGCCAGCGCGCGGGCGATCGTCGTCTTGCCCGCGCCCGGCGGGCCCGTCAGCCATACGGTGGCGCCCGGCCAGCACGTGCAGAAGGATTGAGGGTTCACCCGTCGCTCCCGACTCGCCGATGGGTAGTGCGTGACAACCGCGGCGGACCGGGCACCGGCGCCGCGCGTTCGGGCAGCGCGAGGACCCGGGTCGCCGCCGCCGTGATCAGGTCCTGCGCCCTGTCCGGGCCCGGTGGCGCGTCCCGGGCCGCGCGCCAGGCCACCATGCCGTCCGGCCGTACGAGCACGGCGCCCGCGGGCCCGGTTCCGCAGGCTCGCGGGAAGTCGTCGGCGGGGTCGGCGAGTTCGCCGCCGGTGGCCGCCAGGTGATGGCCCCGGAGGGGGATGTTCGTCTCCTTCGCCGTCCGTGCGGCGGCCTCCGCCCAGACCGGGTCGGCGGAGAGCAGGACGAGGCGCCCGTGGCACAGGTCGAGCGTGGAGACGCGCCTTCCGCTGTCCGCGCGCAGCCACAGGTGCGGCAGCCGGGTGCCCGGGTCTCCCCGCAGGGCGAAGACCGGAGGGAAGGCGGGTCCGGGCGAGGCGCCGAGGACGGCGGCGGAGCTGTAGCGGTATCCCATGATCAGGGTCCGGGGGTCGCAGCGGACGCTTCCTCCCAGCGGCTCCGGCGGCACGCCGTCGAGGAGCATCGACTGGTCCGCCGTCGCCTTTCCCACCGGGCGGCGCTCTTCGTCGTAGGTGTCCAGGAGCCGCGGTCCGGCCCAGCCGCCGAGCACGGCGGCGATCTTCCAGGCGAGGTTGTGCGCGTCCTGGAATCCGACGTTGGAGCCATAGCCCCCGGAGGGCGGGTGGAGGTGGGCGGCGTCGCCGATGAGGAACACCGCTCCGCTGCGGTAGGCCGCCGCTATGCGGTGCCGGGCCTTCCAGTGGAAGACGGTGTCGATCCGCGCGTCGCTCCCGCCGTCGCCGACAGCGGCCCGGACCAGGTCGAGGCAGGTGCGCTCGGAGTAGCTGCCGTCGGGTTCGGCGCGGGCCGGGTCGTAGTCCACCGCCGCGCACCAGCGGCCCGGGGTGTTGAGCTCCATCACCGCGCCGTCGAACCCGGGGTTCTGGATCATGCACATGAAGAACCGCCGGTCGCGCGCCCAGCGGCCCGGGTCGGCGCGGAAGAGGATGCTCACCCGGTGGGCGACGGTGCCCAGCCCCTCCCGCGCGATGCCCACGCCCTCCGCGATCCGGCCGCGCGCGCCGTCGGCGGCGACGACGAAGCGGGCGTCGACCGTATAGGTCCGGCCCGTCCCTGCGTCCCGGACGCGGGCCCGCGTCCGGTCCTCCCCCGGCCACAGGCCGGTCAGTTCGTGCCCGAAGCGCACGTCGGCGCCATGGCGCGCGGCGGCCTTCGCGAGCAGCGGTTCCATCCGGTCCTGGCCGCACCAGAAGGGCGCGCAGGGGCCGGGTACGGCCAGTTCCTCGTCGCCGGTCTCCAGCACCCGCGCCGGTTCGGGGCCGGCGAGCGAGGCGGCTTCCAGGACCACTCGGGGGAGGTGGCGTTCGGGGCGGGTCCGCAGCCGTGGGTCGTCCTCGCGCACGACCTCGAACCCCACCCGGCGGATCTCCTCCTCCAGGCCCGCCTCGCGGAAGAGTTCCATGGAGCGGCGGCTGACGTGGGTGGCGCGCGGGACGGGCGAGGTGGTCGTACGCCGTTCGACCAGCAGGGTGCCGACGCCGTGGCGTGCGAGGAAGAGCGCCATCGCCAAGCCCGTCGGTCCTCCTCCGACGACGAGCACCGGGACGTCCACCGCTGGGCTCTCCTCCCTGCCGGTCGCGGGTCTCGGGCCGCTGTCAGGACTTGGCCGCCAGCCGGTCCCCGACGACGAGGTGGTCCAGGCGCATGCCCGCGAACGCCTCGACGGCGTCCTCCGGGGTCTCGACGATGGGCTGGCCCGCGACGTTGAAGGAGGTGTTGAGCAGCACGGCACAGCCGGTGAGCGACTCGAACCTGCCGAGCAGCTCGTACACCTTGGGGTTCTGCGCGGCGTTCAGCGTCTGGAGCCGGGCGGTGCCGTCCACGTGGGTGGCGGCCGGGATGGCGTCCTGCCGGGTCACGCGCGCGACGACCAGCATGAACGGGGAGGGCTGGGCGAGGTCGAAGTAGTCCGCCGCCCGGTCCTCGCGCACGATGGGCGCGTACGGGCGGAACCACTCGCGGTGTTTGACGTTGTCGTTGAGGTGGTCCCGTACGGACGCGGGGAAGGGTGCGGCGAGAATGCTGCGGTGTCCCAGGGCCCGGGGGCCGAACTCGGAGCGGCCGTCGAACCAGCCGATGATCTTGCCTTGGGCGAGCAGGCCGGCGACCCTGCCGGGCAGGTCGTCGGGGGTCTCGACGGTGAAGCCCGAGGCGGCCAGGGCCGCGTCGACGCGCTCGGTGGAGTAGTCGGGCCCGAGGTAGGCGGTGTCGAGGACGGGGAGCTCCGCGGGCGCAAGGCCCTCCAGCTGGTGGAGGCCGTAGTAGGCGCAGCCGAGGCTGATCCCGTTGTCGCCGGCGGCCGGCACGACGAAGACCCGCTCGAAGGGGGTCTCGCGCAGGATCCGGCCGTTGGCGACGCTGTTGAGGCCGACGCCGCCGGCGATGCACAGGTCCGTCAACCCGGTGCGGCGGTGCAGGTCCCGGGCGCAGTGCAGGAGGGCGCGTTCCAGGGTCTCCTGGGCGGCGTAGGCCAGGGCCGCCCGGTCCTCGAACTCGCCCGATTCAACCAGTCGTTCGAAGACGTGGTTCACCTTGCTCGCCGAGATCTGCACGCCGCCCTCGGGCAGCAGGGTGACCAGCTCGGCGACCTCGTCGACGAAGCGGTCGTCGCCGTAGGGCGCGAGGCCCATGGTCTTGCCGTCCTCGCTGACGGGGTAGCGGGTCTTGGGGCCGGTGTAGGCGAGGCCGAGGGCGAGGCTGGCCGAGCGGTAGAAGTGGCCGAGCGAGTTGTCGGTCTCGCCCGGCTGGTAGTAGGCGCTCTCGGAGGTGGCGTCCACGGCGTGGGTCCCTGCGACCCGGTTGACCAGGCGCAGCCCGGAGGCGTCGGCGGTGTAGCAGCTGATCGTCTCCGCCTCGCGCGGCCCGGGGCCGGACTTCAGACCGGTCACCAGGCTGCCGGAGTTGTCGCAGACCAGTACGGCGGCGCGGGTCATGCCGGAGGCGCCGAACGCGCTGTAGGCGTGCGCGAGATGGTGGTTGACGACCGTCACGCGCTTGCGGAACGAGTGGTAGAAGGGGCGTGGTACGAGCTCGCAGGCCACCACGTGCTCCACGGCCTCGGCGGTCGTGCCGAGGGCGTCGAGGACGGCGCGCCGGCTGTGGCCCGCCAGGAGGTCGGCTCCCAGGCCGTACTTGCTGCGGACCAGCCGTTCCTCGTCGATCGCCACCAGCCGTCGGCCGTCGGTGGCACAGGAGGCCCAGTCGTGTCCGGATCCACCCAGACCCAGCACCGTCATGGTGTCATTGCTCCTTCAGCTGTGGCCGGCTTCGGTCAGGAGGGGCGGGCTCAGGCCCTGCGGATCTCGACGATGCGCACCGGGCCCGCGCCGCAGGGCAGCGAGCGCTCCACTGTCAGGCCCGACTTCTCCAGCAGCGCGGCGAACTCGCTCTCCGAGCGCTCGGCACCGCCGACGAGAACGAGCAGCAGCAGGTCGACGAAGAGCGTCGAGGCGGCGGGCCGCTCGTCGATGAGGTTGTCGATGACCAGGAGCCGGGAGTCCGGCGTCATGGCGGCGGCGATGCGGCGGAGGATGCGTACGACGTCGTCGTCGTCCCAGTCGTGCAGGACGTGCTTGATGAGGTAGAGGTCGGCGCCGTCGGGGATGGTCTCGAAGAAGTCGCCGGGCAGGATCTCGCACCGGTCCGCGAGGCCGCGGCCGGTGAGGAGTTCGCGGGCCTCCTCGGCGACGGGCGGGCGCTCCAGCAGGGTGCCGCGCAGGCCGGGGAAGGCGTCGAGGACGGCGGCCATGAGGCTGCCGCGGCCGCCGCCGATGTCCACGACGGTCGCGGCGCCGGAGAAGTCGTAGGCCGCGGCGACCTGGCCGGCCTCGGCGAGGGAGACCGACCCCATGGCGCGGTTGAACAGCTCCCGCGCGTCCGGGTCCTCGTGGGTGAGCTGCCAGAACGAGGTGCCGTTGGCCACGTCGAAGGACGCCTCGCCGGTGCGGACGCTGTGCGCGAGCTGCTCCCAGGCCCGCCAGTGCCAGGGGGCCGCCTGGAAGCGCGCGTCGGTGGCGACCGGGCTCGCGGGGTCGGGCAGCAGGACGGCGGAGAGGGCGTTCTGGGCGAACAGGTCGTCGTGGCCGAGGTCGTCGAAGACACCCACCGTGGCGAGGAGGCGGAGCAGTCTGCGCAGGGTCTGCTCGTGCGCGCCGGTGGCCTCGGCGAGGGCGGCCGCGGTCCGGGGGCCCTCCTGGAGCAGTTCCGGGACGCCGAGTTCGACGGCCACGTGGATGGCGCGGGCCTTCCACGCCCCTTGCAGGATGTCGTTCACGGTCTCTTCCGCTGCGGCGCGGGCAGCCGCGGCCTCGGCGTTCTCGGGTGTCTGCGCCACGGTCATACGGGGGTCCTCCACAGGGCATCGGGGGGCAGGCGGCATGAGGACAGGGCGGGTGCGGCCAGGTCCGGGGAGACGGGGTGCGCGGACGCGGCCGCGGGCGGCGTGCGGGCCTCGGAGCCGCCCCGGCGGGCGGGGCGGCGCTGCGGGCACCGGCGGCGGACGGCCGGGAGAGGTGGCGCGCGGGCCGTTCAGGGACGGCGCGGGCGGCACACGGATCGCACGGACACCGGTACTGCGACCGGGCAGCACCGGGAGAAGAAGCAAACGGTCCACCGAAAACCTGTGTGGAGCCAGCCAAACTGTGCCAAGCACCGGAACGCCCGTCAAGATTCCGTCCGGCACCGCCTCGCCGTGACCGGAGCCTCCCGCACTGTTTCGGCCATCGTGGATCAGCGGCCGCGCCCTGCCGCACGGCAACTCCTCCCCCGGCCCTAGGCTGTTGGGCGACCCCATGACCACGCGGTACGGCTGACCTCGCCGGGCCGCAGGAAGAAGGACCGGCGATGACACCAGAGGAACTCTCCGACTTCGCGCTGGAGCTGCCGGAGGCGGTGGACGACGAGGCGTTCGGCCCCGGAGCCGCGGTCTTCAAGGTGGAGCAGAAGGTCTTCGCCATCCTCCAGGACGCGTCCGAGGACCGTCCGGCGCAGGTCACGCTGAAGTGCGAACCGGATCTGGCGCTGCACCTGCGCGAGCAGTACGCGGCGGTGGTGCCCGGCTACCACGTCAACAAGCGGCACTGGAACACGGTTGTCCTGAACGGCACGGTTCCCGTGGATGAGCTGCGGGAGATGGTGGAGCATTCGTACGATCGCGTGGTGGCGGGGCTGCCGAAGGCGGTACGGGAACGCCTGAGCCTCCTGCGCAAGGTGTGACCCCACCCCACTCCCCCGCCTCTCCCGCCTCTGTCTCTCTCTGAATTTCCTTCGTTCCGTCGTCTGGAGAGAGTCCTCGTCCCGCTGTTAGCTTGATCCGACGATCGACGCCTGTCCGGCGCCGGAACGCTTCGGCCTTTCCGGCGCCTCCCGGATGACGGCATACCCACTGCCACGCACACCGAGGGAGTCGCCCGTGACCATTCGCCAGCGTGTCGTCGTCATCATCACCGAGGGAGCGGCACCCGAGCTGCTCGACCGCTGGTGTGCCCAGGGGCTGCTGCCCGGCTTCGCCGCTCTGCGCTCGCAGGGGGCCTCCGGGCCGCTCCACGCCGAGGGCACCCCCTACGAGCCGCCGGGACTGCTCAGTGTCCTGACCGGCCGACGCGCCGCGGACCACGGCTTCTTCTCCTACTGGACCTGTCACGACCCGGAGTACGCGCCGCAGGTCCTGACTCCCGAGCACCGCCGCCATCCGCTGCTGTGGCAGCACGAGGTCTTCCACGGCGTCAGGTTCGCCTCGATCGGCCTCTTCGGCACCCACCCCCCGGAGCCCTTCGACGGTTCCCTGATCACCTATCCGATGTATGCCACCCTCCACGCCTGCCACCCGCGCAGCCTCCAGCGCACGCTGGCGAAGAAGGGCATCCGTCCCGTCCACGACGTGTCGATCTTCTGGACCGGCCAGGACCGCGACGAGCTGCTGCCCTCGCTGCTGGAAGCGGACGTGCAGCGCGGCCGCGCGGCGCTGGCGCTGCTGGAGGAATCCGATGTCGTGATCGTCAACCTCACGAGCATCGACCGCTGTTCGCACATCTACTGGCAGGAACTGGAGCACGGCCCCGAGCACGAGCGGGACAGCGCCGTCTTCGCCGCCTACCGCACCTGCGACCAGGTGATCCAGGACGCCTTGCGGGCGGCCGGCGACCACACCAGCGTGGTGGCCTTCTCGGAGATAGGCTTCGGGCCGCTCCGCAATTACTGTTCCATCAACGACGAGATGGCACAGGCGGGATTCCTGACCACCGCCGAGGACGGCCGCGTCGAGTGGGCCGCCAGCGCGGCCTTCGAGGCGGTTCAGGGCACCCATGGGGTGAACATCAATCTGCGCGACCGCTACAAGCACGGCCTCGTCCCGGAGCGTGACTACGAGAAGGTCCGCACCGATCTGGCGGCCGCGCTGCTGGAGCGGCGCAACCCCCGTACGGGCAGGCCCTTCTTCGAGGCGGTGCGCCGCCGGGAGGAGGTCTATCCCGGCGAGGCCACCGTGCACGCACCCGACCTCATCCTGGAGCCGGCCGACTGGCGCTATCTTCCGCTGGGCGACCCGCGCTGGGCCTCACATGTCCACCGGGACTGGCAGAGCGGCTGGCACCGCCGGGAGTCCTACTGGTCGGCTGTCGGTCCCCGATTCGCCGGCGGAACACGGCAGAGCCGTACCGCCGCGCCCGTCGATATTCCCGCAACTGTCTGCGCTCTGCTGGGGCGTGACGTGCCGGCTGATTGGGACGGCGTTCCGCTGTCCTGAAATCGACGCCCTGCCAGCGGCGTTGACCCCCGCGAGGGACGCTCCGATTGGCCAAAGTCACGCGCGGTCACTAGCGTACGGCGCGTCCGGCACATTCGGACTTCGCGGTCCGGTCGGCCCCGGAAAAATCAGACGGCCCGGCGCGGAGACCTATTTCAAAGTGCAAGAAAGGAACGCGCATGTCAGCAAAGATTTCCCTCTTCGCCGTGGTGGTCGAGGACATGGCCAAGTCGCTGGAGTTCTACCGGAAGCTGGGCGTCGAGATCCCCGCCGAGGCCGACTCCGCGCCGCACACCGAGGCCGTGCTCGACGGCGGCATCCGGCTCGCCTGGGACACCGTCGCGACGGTGCGCAGCTACGACCCCGAGTGGCAGGCCCCCACCGGCGGGCACCGCTTCGCCATCGCGTTCGAGTTCCCCGACACCGCGAGCGTGGACAGGAAGTACGCCGAGCTCGTCGACGCCGGCTACGAGGGCCACCTCAAGCCGTGGGACGCCGTCTGGGGCCAGCGCTACGCCATCGTCAAGGACCCCGACGGCAACGTGGTCGACCTCTACGCGCCCCTCCCGTAACACCCTGGGCGGGGCCCGGACCGACCGCGCGTCCGGGCCCCGCCGGCTCGGCTCACCGGCACGTTCCCCGAAAGGCGGACACCATGGTCCTACGAGCGCCCAGGCGCCGGCGCGAACCGCGCCGCACGATCACGCCGCCGCCCGGCCGCGGCGAACGGGAAGAGATCTGCGGGCGGGTCGCATTCGTCCGCCAGGAATACGGCCCGGCCCCGGCCGATCTGCTCCCCTTCCCCGATTCCCTGGCGGCCGCCCCGCTGGGCACCCTCCGCTCGGGGATCCGCACCGGATTCCTCGGCGGCCCCTGGCAGGACGGCTTTCCGCGCTATGTCTGGCAGCGGTCCGGTGACTCCGTCGTGGAATTCCGGCTGACGGGCCGTTCGCCGGGCGAATACACCGGATACGAACTCCACCCGAGCGAATGGCCGGAAGGGCTGGCGGACCATGCTTCCTGAGTTCCAATTGCAGTGGAATTGGCTCGACGCCCCGGCCGGCGGGGAGGGCGAGCTGCGGGCGACCTGGGCCCGGCTGCGGATCGCCGTGGGCGCCGAGACCGTCACACTCGTCCAGGAGCCCGGACGGGGGACCTTCCGGGAGCACACGACCGGCTCGCTCTATCCCCTCGCCGAGTGGATCGCCTTCAACTGGTGGTCCCTCGTGGCCGACGCGCGGCCCGGCACCCAGATATCCCAGCTGCGGTTCACCTACCGCTACGGCGTGGGCGACGACCGCGGCTCCTGGTGGATGCGCTCGCGCCGCCACATCCTGCGCGCCGCGTGCGACGGCTTCCGCTGGCCGGACATGCTCTTCGTGCCCGAGGGCCGGGAGACCCGGATCGTGTGGATGCCCGACATGGGCCCCGACGCGCGCCCGGGCGACCGCTTCGCGAGCCGCGGCAACTCCTGTGTGGAGAGCGCCGCGTTCACCGCCACACTGGCCTCCTTCGTCGACGCGGTGACCGAACGCCTCACGGCCCAGGGCATCACCGGCACCCCGCTCCAGGAGGAGTGGGCCGCCGTCCGCGCCACCGACGAGGACGAGGCGGCCTTCTGCCGCATCGCGGCCCGGCTGGGCCTGGACCCCTACGCGGAGGCGGAGCCGTACGAGGCCGACATCCTCAAGGCCGCCGAGCAGTTGCCGGAACCGCTCGCCGGCGACTTCTTCAACGGGGTGCGGCCGGAGCGGATAGCCGACCAGCTCCAGTGGATCGCGCGCGTCAGCACCCTGATGGGTACCGCGCCGCAGGACGCCCCGCTTCCCGCAGCGCTGGTGGAACTGCGCAAGGACTGCGCCGACCTGAGCGAGCGGTTCTTCGCTCCGGGGCGGCTCGACAACCCCTGGGACCTCGGCTACGAGGTGGCGCACCGGGTGCGCGCGTGGGCCGGGATCGACGACACCGCGCCCTTCGACCCGGCCCCCCTGATGGGCTACCGCACCGAGCAGGTTCCCTATATGGACCGCGGCCTGGTCGCCCTCGGCACCCGCAGGGGCGCGGACGGGCCGGTCCTGGTCTCCTCCCGGCGCTACACCGACCGCCCTCGCCGCTTCCTCCAGGCCCGCGCGCTGTGGCATCTGATCTGCGACCCCGACGACACCTTCCTGATCGCGGCGGCGCACACCCACCGCCAGCACGTGGCGCGCGGCTTCGCCCTGGAGGTCCTGGCCCCGGCCAAGGGCGTGGCGAGCCTGCTGGCCGACCCCGGCCACCTGGTGTCCGCGGAGGACGTCGAGGTGATCGCCGACGACTACGGCTGCGGCAACATCGTCGTGGAGCACCAGTTGGACAACCGCGTCCTGGCGAAGGACTTCACCTGGTCAGGCCGGCCGCGCGCCGGCGCCCCGGCCGGTGAGAGGGGCCGGGGCGCATGACCGCCACCGCCCCGCCCGCCTTCCCCTTTCCGCCCGGCCCCGAGGGCACCGTGCCGGCCGAGTACGCGCGGCTGCTCGCCGAGGACCCGGTCTCCGAGGTGCGCCTGGCGGACGGCTCACGCATCTGGCTGGTGACCCGGCACGAGGACGTGCGCACGGTGCTGGGCGGCGGCGGCTTCAGCCGCCACCGGGCCGCCACGCTGCCGGGAGCGGGGTTCGGCCGGTCCCAGGGTTCGGGCATCGTGGACCTCGACCCGCCGGAGCACGGGCGGCTGCGCGGTCCGGTCGTGGCCGCGTTCGGCGCCGCGCGCACGGCGCGCTTCGCCCCTCGCGTCGAGGCGGCGGCGGAGGCGGTCCTGGACCGGCTCCCCGCCGGTGCCGGAACGGCCGACCTCGTCCAGGCGTACACCGCGCCCTTCGCGGGCCGCGTCACCTGCGAGTTCCTCGGGCTGCCCGGGGAGCGGTGGCAGGACGTCACCTCCGATGTCGAACTGCTGCTGCTCCCCCGCGGCGCCACCGAGCAGGCGCTGAAGGAGGCCCGCGGCAGGCTCGGGCAGGTGCTGGACGACCTGCTCGCCGCCCACAGGGCCGAGCCGGGCGACAGCGTCACCGACACGCTGCTGAGCGCGGCCGAGCTCACCGACGACGACCGGCGCCTGCTGCTCCACGGCCTGATCATCTCGGGCTTCATCACCATCCGCGACCTGCTGGCCCGGCACCTCTTCGGCGTGCTCTCCTCCCCCGGCCTCGCGGCACGCCTGCGCGACGACCCGGCCGTACTGCCGTCGGCCGTCCAGGAGTTGCTGCGCTACTACCCTTCCAGCAACGACGGCCTGCTGCGGGTCGCCACCGAGGACGTGGTGCTCTCCGGCCGGCGGATCGCCGCCGGTGACGCGGTGCTGCCGCTGGTCTCGGCGGCCTCCCGCGACCCCGCGGTCTTCACCGACCCCGAGGTGCTCGACATCGACCGGGTCGCCGACCGCGGCATCGCCTTCGGCGCGGGAGCGCACGCCTGCCCCGCGACGGGACTGGCCGTGACCGAACTGACCGTCGGCATCGGCCGCCTGCTGGCCGCCTTCCCCCACATCGCCCTGGCCGTGCGGCCCGACGAGGTCGAGCACAGCTCCGAACTGCTGCCCCTGGGCATCCGGTCACTGCCGGTGGTCCCCGGGCCGCGCCGCTGAGCCGGAGCCCCCGAGGCAGGCGCGGCGCGCTTCCCCGCGGGGCGCAACACGTCCAGGGAGACGACCCGCAGCGCCTGTACGCCGGAGAACCACGCGCGACTCCAGGCCCTGACGTCGCGGTACGGCCCGGACCACGTCCTCCGGTTCAGCCCCGAAAGCCCGCCGCTGCCGGCCGGGCCCGGCCGGCGCATCCCCACGGGTCAGCAGAAGGAGACGGTGAAGACGATGGACCGGACGGACACAGCGGTCGAGCGGTTCCCGATGTACATCGACGGGCAGGCCGTGCAGGCCCACGACGGTGCCGTGCTGCGCACCTTCGAGCCGGCCACGCGGCGCCATCTGGCCGACCTCCCCAGCGGCGGCCCGGAGGACGTGCGCCGGGCGGTGACCGCCGCGCGGCGGGCCTTCGACGAGGGCCCGTGGCCGCGGCTCTCCCCGGGCGAACGGGCGGGCCTGCTGCGCGAGGTGGCACGGAGGCTGCGCGAAGAGGGTGCCCCTCTGGCCGAGTTGGAGGCCCGCGACAACGGCTCGACCCTGCGCAAGGCCCTCGGGGCCGATGTGCCGGGGGCCGCGGCCGCCTTCGAGTGGAGCGCGTGGTGGGCGGAGCAGCTGCCCGAGCGGCAGCCGGAGGCACCCGGTTCCGGCTCCTACGTCGTGTGGCGGCCGGTCGGGGTCGTCGCCGCGATCGTGCCGTGGAACCTGCCGCTGCTGCTGGCGGCCTGGCGCATCGCCCCCGCCATCGCCGCGGGCAACACCTGCGTGCTCAAACCGGCCTCCTTCGCCTCGCTCTCCACGCTGCGGCTGGTCGCGCTGCTCCACGAGTGCGGCCTGCCGCCGGGCGTGGTCAACGTGGTCACGGGGCCGGGCGGTGTCACCGGGGAGCAACTGGTGCGCTCGCCCGGTGTCGACCTCGTGGCGTTCACCGGCTCCGACGAGACCGGCGCCGCCGTACGGGAGGGTGCCGCCTCGGCGGGGACGAGCGCCCGGCTGGACCTGGGCGGCAAGTCCCCCAACATCGTACTCGCGGACGCCGATCTGGACCGGGCCGTCACCGGTGTCGCCTGGGGCGCGTTCCTGCACAACGGGCAGGTGTGCATGGCCGGTACGCGAGCGGTGGTGCACGCCGGTGTTCATGACGAGTTCCTGCGGCTGCTGGCCGAACGGGTGGGCCGGCTGCGCGTCGGCGATCCGCTGGATCCGGCCACCGACCTGGGGCCGCTGGTCTCGCGCAACCAGGCGCGTACGGCCAGGCGCTTCACCGAGCTCGGCCTCTCCCAGGGCGCGGAGCTGGTGTGCGGGGGCAGGGCCCCGACGGCGGACGAACTGCCGCGCGGGCTGGACGCCGGGGCGTATTTCCTGCCCACGGTGCTGGCGTCGGTCGGCCCGGACGACGCGGTCGCGCAGGAGGAGATCTTCGGTCCGGTGCTCGCGGTCGTCCGGGCGGAGTCCGACGAGGACGCGGTGCGCATCGCCAACGGCTCCCGCTACCGGCTCAGCGCCGGGGTGTGGTCCCGCGATCCCGTACGGGCCCGCGCGGTGGCCGAACGGCTGCGCGCGGACCGGGTGTGGATCAACGACTACCGGCTGGTCGATCTGGAGCTGCCCGGCGCCGCCGGGTCCCGCTCCGCCGTCTGGGACCGGCTGACCAACGAGCTGGACGCGTACCGCCGGAGGCATATGGTGCACGGCGGCGCGGCGGGAGCGGGCGGGGTGTCGGCGCCGCCCACTCCCTACGCGCTGCTGGGCGGGTGATGTCAGCCGAGGACGGAGCCGCGGGAGCCCCGCGGCGCGAGACCCAGCAGCTCCCGCAGGGTGGGGGCCACGTCGTAGAGCGACAGGCCGTCCGCGCGGCCGGGGGTGACGCCGGGGGCGCTGAGGGCGAAGATGCCGGTGTCCCCGTGGTTGGCGTGGTCGGGGCCGGTGTCGTTCTCCGTCGTGTAGAGGCCCTTGCCCATGCCGAGGGTGGCCAGGGCCCGCCAGCGCAGGTTGCCGACGTAGACCAGGAGGTCGGGGGCGATGCCGTTGACCTCTCCGTAGAGCTCGGCGGGGCGCAGGGCGCGGGTGCCCATCGGCTGCCCCTGGTCGTCGGGCAGCGCTTCCAGGGCGGAGGCGATGAGGTCGCGGGTGGTCTCGTACTCCGCGGCCGGGATGGTGCCCTGCGGCTCGCGGCCCTCGACGTTGAGGAAGATCCGTCCGTAGTAGCCGCCTTCGGCCCAGGCTGTGGTCCGCTTCCAGTCGACGGCGGCCTGGGCGACGGGCGTGGGGCCGGCGGGTTCCTCGGTCAGGACGAGGTAACCCTCCTTGCGCAGCCATTCGTTGACGAAGAGCCCGCCCACCATGGGCTGGGCGCCGTGGTCGGAGACGACGAGGACTGCCGTGTTCTCGGGGAGGCTCTCCAGGAAGCGGCCGAGGTGCCGGTCGAGGGCGCGGTAGTAGTCGCGGAAGAGGCCGGTGTAGGCGTTGCCCGGCTCGTGGCGCGGGTGGTCCGGGTCGCAGTATTTCCAGAAGCCGTGGTGGAGGCGGTCGGGGCCCATGTCCACGAAGGAGAGGAAGTCCCACTCCTGGGTGGTCGCCAGGTGGCGCGCGACCTCGAAGCGCTGCTCGCTCATGTCGAAGACGCCCTGCGAGACGCGTTCCAGGTCGGTGGAGCGGAAGTCCTCCACGTCCAGGGCGTAGCCGCCGGTGAGCTTGTGCAGCTCGTCGGCGAGGCCGGGCGGGGAGGTGTAGCGCGACTGCGTGGAGGGGGCCAGGAAGCAGGAGACCATGGCGCCCTGGATGGGGGCGGGAGGGTAGGTGCCGGGGACGCCCAGGACCACGCTGGTGCGCCCGGCGGCCGTCATCTCGTCCCAGATGCGGGGGGCCCGGATGCTGTGGGAGGTGGCGAACCTCAGCGGTCCGTAGTCATAGGCGCCGCGGTCGCGGAATCCGTAGACGCCCAGTTCGCCGGGCGAGCGGCCGGACATCATGCAGGACCAGGCGGGCATGGTGATGGGCGGGTCGATGCTGCGCATCGGACCCCACAGGGATTTCCGCCGGAGGGCGGTGAACACCGGCATGTCCTCGGCGAACCGGTCGAACATGTACTGCGGGGTCGCGGAGTCGAGTCCTATCACGGCAACTTTTCCGGCAGCGGGCATCGCGGATTCCTCTCGCTGTGCGCACCGTGCGACATTGCTTGCCGGAAAACGTACACGGCGGTCCGGCGGTCCGACAGGGGGCCGTGGAAATGCCGCCGCATTTCCGCGCGCCGGGCCGGTGGTGAACTCCCGCCGCAATCCCGGCGAGCCCGCCGGAATCCCCTGTCACATTCGACCGGAAAACCTGCGAACCCCCGGGGAGACCAATGAAGATCAGCATCGCTCTGCCGAACACCGTGCCCGGCGCGGACGGACATCTGATAACCGATTGGGCACGGCGGGCGGAGGAGCGGGGATTCGCCTCGCTCGCGGCCACCGAGCGCCTGGTGTATCCGGGCCTCGACCCGCTGCTGGCGCTGGCGGCGGCGGCCGGGGCGACCTCCCGGATCGGGCTGCTCACCAATGTCCTGATCGGCCCGCTGCGCACCGCGCCGGTGCTGGCGAAGGCGGTCACGAGTCTGGACTCGCTGTCGGGCGGGCGGTTCACGCTGGGGGTCGGGCCCGGCGTGCGCGAGGACGACTTCGAGGCCGCGGGCCGCGTCTTCGGCGACCGGCGCGCGGCGTTCGAGGAGCAGTTGGAGCTGCTGGGCCGGGGCGCCGGGCCGGGCGCGGACGGGCCCGGCGTGCCGGTCCTGGTCGGCGGGGTCAGCGCCGCGGCGGTACGCCGGGTGGTGCGCTGGGCCGACGGCTGGACGGCGCCCGGACTGGAGCCGGGGAAGATCGTGCCGGTCGCCGAGCGGGTGCGCCGCGCCTGGAGCGAGGCGGGGCGCGCGGGGGCGCCGCGCGTGGTGGCGCTGGCGCGCTACACCCTGGGCGAGGACGTGGCACAGGAGTCGGCGGCCTTCGTCAGGGACTACTTCGCGGTGCTGGGCGAGGAAGCGGAGGAGTTCGTGGCGAAGACCCCGCGCACCGCCGGGCAGCTGCGCGAGGCGGTCTCGGCGCTCGCCGACGGCGGGGTGGACGAGGTCGTCCTGCACCCCACGGCGGCGGCGCTGTCCCAGGTGGACCGGCTGGCGGACGCGTTGCTCTAGGGGCGGCGCGGCCGCCCGTTCAGCGGCCGGCGCGCCGGCCGCCGGCGAACCGCAGGGCCCGCTCCACCCCGTCGAGGCGGAAGGGGTGCCCGACCTGGAAGATCAGGTGCTGGACACCCATCGCCACCAGGCGGCGCAGCTCCTCGTCGGTCTGGTCGCGGGTGACGAAGGCGCTGCGTTCGATCTCCGCCGGGTCGCGGCCGACCCGCGCGCACCACTGGTCCAGCACGCGGTTGCCCTCGGCGAAGCGCCAGGCCATGGTGTTCCAGACGGCGGCGCGTTCGGCGGCGAAACGCAGCAGGCGCCGCTGTCCGTCGCCGCCGATGAGCAGGGGGAGCTCGCCGAGCGGGCCGGGGCGCAGCCGGCCGAGTCTGCGGTCGACGCGCTCGACGGCCTCGATGAGCCCCGTCACCCGCTCCCCCGCGCCGGGGGCCGGGTATCCGTACTCCTTCAGGTCGCGTTCGACCCACCCGGCGCCCATGCCGAGGATCAGCCGGCCGTCGCTGAGGTGGTCGACCGTGCGGGCCATGTCCGCCAGGAGGTCAGGGTTGCGGTAGGCGTAGTTGGAGACCAGGGTGCCCAGCCGGGCGGTGCGGGTGTCGGCGGCCATGGCCGCCAGCAGGGTCCACGCCTCGAAGTGGCTGCCGTCGGGGTCCCCGGTGAGCGGGAAGAAGTGGTCCCACAGCCACAGCGAGTCGACGCCCAGGGAGTCGGCCGCCCGCCAGGCGGCCCGCAGTCCGGCCACCGAGGTGTGCTGGGGGGCCAGCCAGACCCCGACGCGGAGGGGACCGTCCGGCGGCGGCGATGTGTGTGCCATGGAGAATCCGTCCTTCCCGCACGTGAAAAAATCATGGACCGGCGTTTTTCGCGCTATGGTGCGGGCGAGATTTCGGCTGCTAGCCTCGCCATATGGATGCGACTTTGACGAATGACGTCGAGAAAGCCTCCCGGGATCTGGTCGAATCCGGATACTGCCTGATCGAGTGCCCGTTGCCGGCCGCGGTCTTCGAAAAGCTCAGAGGGCGGCTGCTGGAGGTCGCCGAGCAGGAGCGTGAGAACGGTTCGGCTTTTCTCTACGACGGCGGCAACCAACGCGTCTTCAGCCTGCTGAACAAGGGCGAGGAATTCGAGCAGAACGTGCAGGACCCCACCGTCATGCGTCTGATGGAGGAGATCCTGGGCTTCGGCTTCCTGCTCTCCAGCACGCATGCCAATATCGCGGGTCCCGGCGGCTCGCGGATGCATCTGCACGCCGATCAGACCTTCGCCCGGCCGCCGTGGCCCCCGTATCCGCTGGTGGCCAACAGCATGTGGATGCTGGACGACTTCACCGAGGACAACGGCGCGACCCGCCTGGTGCCCGGCTCCCATCTGCTGGGCCGGCAGCCGGACTACGACCGGGGCGAGGGGAACACCGAGTCGGTCGCCGTGTGCGCGCCGGCCGGGAGCGTGATGGTCTTCGACGGGCGCCTGTGGCACCAGACGGGCGCCAACTCCACCGACCGGCCACGGCACGGCATCCTCAACTACTACTGCCGCGGCTATGTCCGGCAGCAGCAGAACTTCTTCTCGGGCCTGCGGGAGGACGTCGCCACCCGCGCGACGCCCGAGCTGCGCCGTCTGCTGGGGTACGAGAACTACTTCTCCCTCGGGATGACCGACGGCCTGCCGTAGCGGCGCCGGGCGGGAGAGAGGACGCGGTCGGGGCGGTGCGGGAGAGAGGACGCGGGAATGTCGCGAACGGCTGAGAGTAGCGCCGGGGGCGTGGTGGTGCCGGTGGTCCGGCTGGTCACCGTGACGGACAGGGCGGACGCGGAGGGCTGGCGGGAGGCGCTCGCCCCCGAACTGGTCGCGGACCACGGCCTCGACGCGATCGCGGAGGCAGTCGGGGACGGCGGGCCGTGGGCGCTGTTCTGCGCCGGTGCCGGGCTGGGCGCGGCGCTGCGGGCCGCCGGGCGGGCGGCACGCCCGCCGGCCCATGTGCTGCTGTGGCTCGACGGCCGCGGACCGGGCGGGGAGGCGGAGGAAGACTTCGGCCAACTGCCCTGCCCCGTCACCGTCCTGGTGTCGGCGGCGGTGGACCGCCACCGAGCCGTGGTCCCGGCCTGGCGCGGTCTGACCGAGGGGCCTTTCACCGTACGGATCCTCCCGGCGGCCTGTCCGCTGCCCGGGGCGTGCGACCGGGCCGGCGCCCAAGTGATCAAGGAGGAGCTGCGGGTGTGGCCCGCCTGAGCGTGCGTGCGCGCCGGTCCGGGGCACCGTCAGCTCTCGGGGACCAGCCGGGTGAGGGCGCGGGCGGCCAGGCGGTAGCCGAGCGCTCCCATCCCCATCACGACGCCGGAGGCCAGCGGGGCGGTGACGGAGGTGTGCCGGAACGCCTCGCGACCCCACACGTTGCTCAGGTGCACCTCCACCCAGGGCGGGGCGAAGTCGGCGAGCGCGTCGCGCAGTGACCAGCCGGCGATCATCAGGGCTCCCGGGTTGACCACGGCTCCCACCACGTCGTGGTGGCTCTGGAGCACATCGACCAGTTCTCCCTCGCCGTTGCGCTGTTCGGAGACCAGCCGCCAGCCGCGCGCCCCCACCTCCTCGGCGACGGCGGCCTCGATCTCGGCCAGGGTCTCGGTGCCGTAGATCTCCGGCTGCCGTTTGCCGAGGGTCCCCAGGTTGGGTCCGTTGAGCAACAACACGCTGCGCATGCCGGTCTCCTCTCAGCCCACGAGCGCCTTGTGGAGTTCCGCGGGGGTGGCTCTGGCCAGGTCGGCGTCGTCGGGGAGGTCGGCGCCGAGCTCCTCCTCCAGGACGACGGTGAGTTCGATGAGCCGGGCGGAGTCCACCGCCAGCTGTTCACCGAGCGGCGTGTGGGGGTCCAGGACGGCGTCCTCGGCCCCCAGCGTCCTCGTCACCAGACGCAGGAAGTCCTCCAGCGCGGGCGCTCGTTCCATGGTCGTTCGCTCCTTCGGGGTCCGGCGCCGCAGGCGGCCGGGCGCTCGGCCCGGCGGGCGCAGGGGCAGGTCCTGTTCGTAGTGCAGGCCGAGCCGCAACGCCGTCTCGGCCTTGGCCAGTTCGGCGCCGAGGTATCCGGCGTGGGCGGGGTCCTCGATGACCCCGGCCTCCAGCAGCCCGAGCAGCATCGACTCCCCGCGGGTGCCCCACATCTCATGGCAGGGCATCACCTCGGAGGTGTAGTGCCGCAGCAGGATCCGCCGGTGCTCGCGGTCGAGGCTGATCAGCACGAATCCGCCGATGCCCGCGTCCAGGGAGCTGCGGCGGCCCACCGGGTGCAGACGTCCGAACCCGGGCCCGCTGAAGCGTGGTTGATCCGTGTCGTGGTCGCGGGGCAGACGGGCCGGTGCGCGCCGTACCCGTGCGAGGAGCGCCGCGACCTCGGCGCGCAGTGCCCCCTCGTCGCGCACGCCGCGGGCGTCGACCAGCTCGACGCGGGCGCGTACCTCGTCGATCTCCCGCTCCGTCACCGATCTCAGGACCGGAAGATAGCCCATGGCTCCCCGGATGTGCCCGTCCTCGGGGCGGAGGCCGTGCTGGAAGAGGGCGATCAGGCTCTGGCCGGCGAGGAAGCGGGGCGAGTCGCGGCCGCACACGAGCAGGCCGCGGACCGTACGGTCGTGCCGCAGGGCCTTGATCACCTGCTCGATGCCCAGGTTGGCGGTCATCAGCGTGCCGGCGACGGCCACGCCGGGCAACCGGGCCAGGGGACCGGCCAGTTCCCTGCTGCTCAGCGTGCAGACCGCCACCGTCGCCGTGGCGGCTTCCGTCTCACCACGTGGCACCGCTGCCCTCTCCCGTGTACTGGCGCGGCAGTCCGCCGGGGCGTTCCTTGGGGATGGTCGAGCTGACCTCCGTCACCCGGGCGCCGAGCCGGGTGAGGGCCTTGCCGACGCGCAGCTGTTCGCCGCGGAGCAGGTCGAGGCGGTCGCGGAAGAAGTGCTCGACGTCCACCACCTGCCGGCCCTGCTTCTCCGGGTCGAGGGAGTCGTTCATGACGGCCTCGACATTGGACATGAAGAAGGCGTAATTGTGCTGCCCCATCTCCTGGCGGATCTCGTGCACCCGGGCCTTGAAGTTCTCCATCACCTCGTCCACCCCCGGCAGGGAGGTGAACCGGCGGTGCAGCCGGGAGATGAAGGTCTGGAGCACGACGTTGTAGGTCTCGAAGGCGAAGACGGAGGACTGCTCGGTGATGACGCCGTGCCGGTGGTAGTCGTCGTTGTTGTACAGCTGGGCGAAATGCTTGGCGAGCCGTCCGACGCGCGGGTCCTTGAATGCGTAGCCGTACGGGTCGAGTCCTTCGAGATAGCTCTCGCCCAGGAGTCCGTCGGCGCGCATGCGGCTCACGATGGCGGTTCCGGGGTAGATCTCCAGGCGCTCGGTCATGCGCCGGAGATTGTGCCCGGAATTGTCGCGCAGGAAGGCCGCGTTGGTGACGATCGTCTCCAGGGTCGCATACGGGTGGAAGGGGATGAATCCCATGGCGAGATAGATGCCGTGTTCCCGCAGCATCCTGATGATGGTGACGTTGTCCTCGACGGTGGCGCGTTTCTCCCAGAGCAGCAGTTCCTCGGCGGTGCCAGCTTCGATGCCGACGTTGACCTTCTCCAGGCCCGAGGCGACCAGCAGGTCGAGCAGGGCGTGGTCCTCGGGGGTGTCATGCCAGTTCTCGGCCCGCATGCAGACGTTGTAATAGATGTCGAGACCGCGCTCCAGGATTCCGTTCGCGATGGCCGCGACCCGTTTCTTGCCCACCCGGCCCCCGTCGGGGTCCTCGAAGGTGGAGTCGACGAAGTCGAAGGTCCGGAACTGGTGGCGCGCGACGATCTCGGCGACCTCGTCCACGATCTGTTCCGGTCCGCGGCCGCGCCACGCCTTGCCCGCCTGGACGCGGTTCTTCAGGTGCGGGGCGGAGCAGAAGGCGCAGTTGGCGACGCAGCCCCGGCTGGTGCTCACCCGGACGTACTCCAGCTTGTCGCCGTGCTGGCTGAGCTGGTCCCGGGCGGGGAAGGGGAGGTCCTCCAGGTTGTGGATCAGGGGGCGGGCGGGGTTCTGGCGCGGGGTGCCGTCCTCGTCGCGGTAGCAGATGCCCTTGCAGGCGGACAACGGCTCCTTGAGGTAGAGACGTTGGACGAGGTCGAGGATGGTGGGCTCGCCCTCCCCGACGGCGACGACGTCGGTCCAGGGGTTGTTCCGCAGGACGTCCAGGCCCGCGAAGGTGCCGGCGGGGCCGCCGCAGGCGATCGTCGTCCCCGGCAGCTCCTCCCGCAGCAGCCGGCACAGGGTCAGGCAGCTGCCCAGGTTCAGGCTCATCAGGGTGAAGCAGACGAGGTCGGGCCGGAATTCCTTGAGCGCCTCGACGGTGGCGGCCGCCGCGTCGTCGCCGTGCTCCACCTCCCGGATCTCCGCGGTGAAGCCGGTGTGGCGCAGCACGCTGGCCATATAGGCGACGCCGAGGTGTTCGGGGGACATCACGAGGTCGCCGTCGAGGAGGATCAGGAAACTGACCCGGAAGGACGCGGGATCGGTGATGCGCGGGTCCAGGGCCAGGTCGAGTGTGCCCGGTTTGGGTGCCGATGGTGCCAGACCGAGGTCGTGCTTCATCAGAACTCCCTGATGTCGGGATGGGGATCCGTACGGCCGCGGGCGGACTCGGGTCCCGTCGTGCCGAGCACGGCCGCGCCGTCGAGCCCGCCGGGGTGGATGCCCAGGGAGGCGAGGACGGTCGGGGCCACGTCGGTCATGTCGAGCGGGCCGCCGGCCGTCCCGGGGGCGGGCGCGGGCGCGCCGCGGCGGTAGAAGACCGCGTCGTCGCGGGTGTGCGTGCCGGTGAGGATGTCGTCGCGCACGGTGGCCGTGCCGCCCCAGCCGCCGCGCAGCTGCACGCCGGGGGCGGGCACGGCCACCAGGTCGGGGGCGTTGCCCAGGAGCGGGCCGTGGTAGACCTCCGGGGCGCGGTAGAGGTCGCGGACGAGGAGCGGTCCGTCGACGTCGGGGCCGAGCCGGGTGCCGTCGCAGCGCAGGGCGGCCAGCTCCCGCGCGATCTCGTGGGCGGCCTCGTCCGCCTCCGCGTCGGTCAGGCCGCCGCCGGGGAAGCGGCTCTTGCGGTTGAGGTAGACGCGGGCGGGGTCGAGCGCGAAGGCGGTGCTGCGCGCGTCGACCGCGGTGAGGTCCGGACACACGTCGAGCCCGGCCAGCCAGCCGGACTCCCTGAGCCACGCGTTGAGATAGACCTGACAGGCCGCGGGGCCGAAGCCGTGGTCGCTCATCAGGAAGAGTTCGCCGTCCGGCGGGAGGGTGCGCACCAGGGTGGCCACGCAGTCGTCCACGAGGCGGTAGAAGCCGAGGACGTCCTCGTGCAGGGGGTCGGCGGGGTCGGCGACGGCGCGCCACAGGAAGTGGTGGACGCGGTCGGTCTCGGTGAGCACGGCGACGGCGAGGTCCCACGCCTCCTGCCGCAGGAGGCGTTCCATCGCCCGGGTGCGGGCGCGCAGGGCCCGGACGGCGCGCCCGAGGAAGGCCGCCGGGTCGGCGGCGACGTCGCCGACCTCGACGTCGAGTTCGTAGTCGAGGCCGCGCAGCAGGGGCAGCAGCCGTGGCGGGCTGACGGCGCGCTCCAGTTCAGGGGCGACGAAGCCGGAGACCAGCACGCCGTCGATGGCGGGGGCGGGGTAGGTGCCCGGCACGTTCAGGCACAGGGTCCTGCGGCCGGCGCGGGAGGCGAGTTCCCACAGCGGGGGTTCGCGCAGCTGCCCGACGCCGGGGAAGCGGATGCGGTAGCCCTCGCCCGGGGTGAGGTCGGTGAAGCCGTAGATGCCGTGCCGGCCCGGGTTGGTGCCGGTGAGGAAGGTGGCCCAGGAGGTGGAGCTGATCTCCGGTACGGGTGCCAGCAGTTCCGCGCAGTGGCCCTCGGCGAGCAGCGCCGCGGTGTGCGGCATGGTCCCGTCGCCGGCCAGGCGGGTCAGCAGGGTCCTCGGCATGCCGTCGAGCCCGATCACCAGGGCGTGCCGGTCCATCGTGCTCACGTCCTTCCGCTGCGGGGAGCCGGGGCGGGGGCGAGCGTGCGCGCGGTCGTCATTCGGCGGGCGCGGTGACGCCGCTCATGCGCTCGGACACATAGCCGGCGAGGAGGTCGAGGCTGTCGATGAGCTTGATCGACAGGTCCTCGTCGGCGATCTCTATGCCGAATTCGCTCTCGACCCAGATGAGGAATTCGATGGTGTTGATCGAGTCCAGCCCGAGCTTCTCCACGAGCCCCTCGTCGGGCACGGCCGAGGGTTCCAGGGACAGTTCGAGGGAGTCGACGAGCACCTTGCGCAGCCGGTCCTTGATCTTGTCGGTGGTCAGGGTCTCCATGGCAGACAAACCTCTCTCCTCCACACCGCCGCGGACGGCGGGACTCCGGTGGGGACAAGCGCCGGTACGGCCCGGCGGTGGTTACAGATAGCCCATTTCGCGCAGGCGGTCACTGGTGTAGGCGTCCTCGCCGCCGGTGGGCGCGAGCGCGGCGGGGCTCGTGGCGGCCGGGGCGCCGGTGGCCTCGACCCGGGGATCGGCGGGCGGGAGGCGTACGCCGTCCTCGAGGACGGCGGTCACGGGGCGGCCGTGGATGTCCTTCGGCCACGCGGCCCCGAGGTCGGTGAGCAGGGTGGGCAAGGTGTCGGTGAGCGCGACGGTGCCGGGCAGCCGGCCGGGACGGACGCGGGGCGAGCGGTGCGCCCACATGCCGCGGTAGCGGTGCAGGCCGGTCTGCGCGCTCGGCCGCCACACCTCGCCGCCGAGGTCGGGGACGGGGAGCACGGTCTCGTCCCGCGGGACGAGGAGGAGGTCGGGCGCCCGGCCCGTGTGCGGCCCGGGGTACGCCTCTTCGCGCGGGCGGACGGCCCGGAAGACCCGCTCCCCCTCGGGGCCGGTCAGTCCGGAGAGCAGGCCCGCGACCTCGTCCATGACCCGGGCGCGGTCGCGGGGGGCGACGGTGCCGCGCCGCTGGCGGCCCCGCACGTTGACATTGAGGCCGTAGCTGCCGGGGACGGGCATGTAGACGCTGGTGCGGCGGAAGTCGACGTGGCGCCCGCCGCCCGCGAACCAGCTCGCCGCCGCGTCCTGCGGCTCCTCCCCCGGCCCGGTGGCCAGCAGTCCGGCCTCCTCCAGGAGCGTGTGCACCGCGAGGCCGTGCCGTCCGGGGCCCAGGCCGTGGTCGGAGACGAGCACGACGGAGGTGTCCTCGTCCACCAGCTCCAGGAGTTCGCCGACCGCCTGGTCGATGGCCTGGTAGATCCGGGGCATGGCGGCGTCCCAGCCGCTGCCTTCCGGTGCCGCCCGGTGGCCGGGGTGAGAGGGGTCGCCGAAGTGCCAGTAGTGGTGGCCGACCCGGTCGGCCTCGGTGAGCACGACCATCACGAGGTCGGTGGGCCGGGTGGTCATCAGGTGCCGTACGGAGCGGACCCGCGCGGCCACATTGCGCTCGGCTTCCTCCAGATAGGCCATGTCGCCCCGGAACATGGTCGCGAGGTCCGACTGGAAGTGGGCCTTGGCGGCGGCCAGTTCGCGCAGCAGGGAATCCGGGCGGCAGTGCTTGAGGGTGCGCTCCAGCGGCCAGGTGACCTGGTAGCCGGGGAGGTCGGCCGGCGGGTGCGACATGGGGATGTTGACGAGGCCCAGCGAGTATTCCTGCGCGGCCAGCCAGTCCCAGGCGCTGGACCTGCCCAGATCGCCGGAGCGCGTGACACGGGCCCCGTAGGCGGGGTCCTGGGTGTCGTAGAACTGATAGATCCCGTGGCCGCCGGGGTCGCTGGCGGACACGAACGTGCTCCACCCCGGCGCCGTGTGAGCGGGCCAGGTGCAGTCCGTGGCGGCGCTGGCGCTCTCGCGCAGCAGCTTCGCCATATGGGGCAGCAGACCGCACTCGATCAGCGGGTCGATCGTATCGAAAGTGCCTCCGTCGATTCCGATGACGAGGGCGCGGGGAGAGGGTGGCACGGAATTGCCTCCAGCTCTGAAAACTCATCATGATTGCAGGCAGAAACTGCCGCTCATCGATGATCCGAGGACTGTAACAGCCCCTCACCGGTGCGTCCACAGACCGCACAACGGTGGCCGTAGGGCGCCCGGATCCGAGGTCCGGAGTCGGATTCGGCTCAATGAACCATGCACAGAGCACATACCAGGACGCTGCCCGGCCCACCATACGCGACGCCGCGCACTCCCTCCAGGCATGCGGTTTGAGCCACTTCGACGCGGGAGACCCGGGCCGAGGGCACCGCCGAGGCATCCGTGAACTGGCCCAATTCACTTCGGTAAAAGGTAATTTCACAGCTCAACCACCCTGCTGACGAGAATCCACCGCCCACCGGGGGCCGGGGCAGCGCTTCCCGGCAAGGGTGTTGACTCCGGCAACTGCCCTATGGAGGCTCGTGCTTGGCATGTGATCCGGCCCACGACCGGGGGCCGGATCACATGCCCGCTCCGGCCACCCGCACGCCGCGGGCCGGATTTCCTCCTCGCCCCCGAGGAACGGTGATTCCCGTCGGGTCACACACCGCCTCGGCGCAGGGTGAACACAATGGAAACGAGCCGTGCGCAACGGCCCCCGAAGACATCCGAAGTCACCACGGACTCGACACCCATCCGTCTGCCGTACAGCGCCCGAAGTCGCCCATGCCGCACCCGCAGGACCGAAAGGCTGCTCAATGACACCAACGTCCGGTGATGACGTCCTGTCCTTTCCCTCATGGCCGCAGCACGGCGCGGAGGAGCGCGCCGGTCTTCTCCGGGCCCTGGACCAGAAGGGGTGGTGGCGCGACGCGGGGCAGGAGGTCGGCCTCTTCGAGCGGGAATTCGCCGACTATCACGGCGCCCCGCACGCGATCGCGACGACGAACGGCACCCACGCCCTGGAACTCGCCCTGGGGGTCATGGGGATCGGCCCGGGCGACGAGGTCATCGTCCCCGCGTTCACCTTCATCTCGTCGTCGCTGGCAGTGCAGCGCGTGGGCGCGGTGCCGGTGCCGGCGGACGTGCGGCCCGACACCTACTGCCTCGACGTCGACGCCGCCGCGGCGCTGATCACCCCGCGCACCAAGGCGATCATGCCGGTCCACATGGCGGGCCAGTTCGCCGACATGGACGCCCTGGAGAAGCTCTCCCTCACCGCGGGCGTGCCGGTCCTCCAGGACGCGGCGCACGCCCACGGCGCGCAGTGGCAGGGCCGCCGGGTCGGGGAGCTCGGCTCGCTCGCCGCCTTCAGCTTCCAGAACGGCAAGCTGATGACCGCGGGCGAGGGCGGCGCCCTGCTGCTGCCCGACGACGACTCCCACCGCGAGGCGTTCCTCCAGCACTGCTGCGGACGCCCGCCCGGGGACCGCGTCTACCGCCATCTGACGCAGGGCTCCAACTACCGCATGAACGAGTTCTCCGCGAGCGTCCTGCGCGCTCAACTGACCCGCCTGAAGGGGCAATTGCGCATCCGTGAGGAGCGCTGGGCGCGGCTGCGCGCGGCGCTGGCCTCCATCGACGGCGTGGTGCCGCAGGGGCGTGACGAGCGCGGCGATCTCCATTCCCACTACATGGCCATGGTCCGGCTGCCCGGCATCTCCGCCGCGCGCCGCCTCGCCCTGGTCGACGCGCTGGTCGAGCGGGGGGTGCCCGCGTTCGTCGGCTTCCCGCCGGTCTACCGCACCGAGGGCTTCGCACGCGGCCCGGCGTCCGCGGACCCCGAGGAGCTGGCCAAGAACTGTCCCGTGGCGGAGGAGATCGGCAGCGACTGCCTCTGGCTGCACCATCGCGTACTGCTCGCCGACACACCGACGCTGGACCGGCTGGCGGAGATCTTCTCCGGCCTCGTCGGCGCGCTCTGACCCGATGCGGGCCCCCCACGGCAGCACCGCGCCCCGGCTGAGCGTCGTCGTCCCCAGCCGGGGGCCCGCGGCACGCCTGCGCGCGACCCTCGCGTGCCTGGCCGGATCCGGCCCGGGGACGCCGTCCTTCGAGGTCGTCCTCGTCGACGACAACGACGGGGGCGATCAACTACCGGCGGCCGCACGCGAAATGGGCGAGCTGCTCCCGCTGCGTGTCGTGCGGGGTCCGCTGCGGGGGCGGGCCGCCGCCCGGAACGCCGGGGCCGCCGCGGCCCTCGCGCCCCGGCTGGTCTTCCTCGACGACGACGTCCTGGTGGGCCCCGGATTCCTCGCGGCACACGCCGACGCCGCGGACCCGGGCGCCTTCACCCACGGCCGGCTGCGCGAACTTCCCACCGCCGCGCGGTTCCTCGCCACGGTCGAGGGGGCCGCTCCCGCCGAGGTCCGGCGCGCCCGCGCCGGCCTCGAACCCGCCTCCCCGGCCGCCCCGGAGCGGCGCCCGCCGCACCGGCGGCTCGTCGCCAACGCCCTGGAGCGGGCCGTGGAGGCCATGGCCGGCGGCTCCCTGCCGGACGTCGCGCCCTGGCTCGGCTTCATCGGCGCGAACACCGCCCTCGACCGGGCCGTATGGGAGCGCGCCGGCGGATTCGACGAGGAGTTCGGGCGCACCTGGGGGTGCGAGGACCTGGAGTTCGGATTCCGCCTGCACGCCGCCGGGCTGCGCAGGACCCTCGCCCCCGGCGCCCTCGGCGTGCACCTCAGCCACGCCCGCCCCGGCCGCTGGGAGCAGCACCACCGCAACCTGACGCACTTCTCCACCACCCATCCGCACCCCTCGGTGCGCGCCCTGGAGGCCCTGCTCGGGCCGGAGGGCACGCCCGAGGCGTATGTGCGCGCCGTCCAGGCCGAAGAGGCCGCACCGGCACGGGACGCCGCCCGGTGAGCGGCATACCGGCCACCGCGCCGTACGGGCCCGTGGTGCTCTCCCCGCACGCGGACGACGCTGTGTGGTCCGTGGGCGGGCGGCTGGCGCGCTGGGTCGCCGAGGGCCTGCGGCCGACCGTCGTCACGGTCTTCGCCGGGCCCGCGGCCGGGGCGCCCGGGTCGTGGCGCGCCGCCGCCGATCCCGCGGTGCGCCAGGCCGAGGACCGGGCGGCGTGCGCCGAACTGGGCGTGCGCCACGTGCCGCTGGACTTCACGGACGCGGCACTGCGTACGGCCTCGGGCACCTATCGCTACGCTTCCCCGCGCCGGCTGTTCGGCCCGTGGCACCCGGCCGACCTGCCCCTGCTGGACGAGGTCCGGGCGGCTCTGCGGCCACTGTGCGCGGGAGCGGCGAGCGTCCACGCCCCCCTGGCGGCGGGCCGGCACGTCGACCACCGCCTGGTCCGCGGCGCGGTGGAGGCGCTGGCCCCCGCCCGCACCGTCTTCTACGAGGACTTCCCCTACCGGCTGCGCGAGCGTGATCACGCGAACCTGCGGCCGCGCACGGAGCGGCTGCCGTCCACGGCGGTGGACCGCTGGCTGGCCGCCGCCGGTCGCTACACCAGCCAGGCGAGCGCCCACTTCGGCGGGGTCGCCGCCCTGCGCGAGGCCCTGCTCGCCCGCGCCCGCGCGCACGGCGGGGCCGGCGGGCCGGTCCACGCCGACCGCCACTGGGTGCCCGTCGGCCGGGACGACCGGGGCGAGGCCCGGCCCGCACTCGTGGAAAGGGGGCCGTGACCCACGCCGCGCGCAGCCCCACCACCAGAGAGGCCACTCATGTCCCGTCACACCCACCCTCCGACGGCCGCCCCCGAGGCGGGCACCAGGCGGCGCCTGCCGCTGATCGGCAACGACCTGGTCATCAACGAGGACTCCTGCAACCTCAGCTGCACCTACTGCCTCACCGGACAGAGCAACCTCAAGGAGGGGCACTCCCTCCAGCTGATCTTCGAGCCCCCGCGGCGCGACAGCTACGCCAAGGACAGCGGACTCGGGCAGCGCATGGACAAGGTCGCCGACCGGATCCGGGACCGCTTCGGCCTGCCGCTGCTGAAGGTGACCGGGGGCGAGATCTTCCTCGTCCGGGGGATCATGGATTTCCTGGAGCAGGAGGCCCGTAAATACGACGTGCTGGTCATCCAGACCAACGGCGTCCTGGTGCGCGAGGAGCACCTGGAGCGGTTCCGCTCGTGGGGCAACGTCGTGCTCCAGGTCTCCCTCGACAGCCACCTCCACCACGGCAACAGCCACCGGGTGCCGTCGGAGAGCCTGCACGGGAAGGTCGTCGCCGCCATCGCCCGGATCCTGGACTCGGGGCTGCCGGTGGAGATCTACACGGTGCTCAACGACCGGAGCGTCACCGAGGTCTGCGCGTTCGCCGAGTGGCTGTCGGGGTTCTCCCGGCCTCCCGTGTTCTTCCCCTTCCCGGTGCGGGGCCCGGACTCGGAGGACTTCAAGGTGCGGCCGGAGCAGTTCGGCCATATCCAGGAACTCATCGACCGCTACGACGAGTTCGCGCGGGTCCTCCCGCCGCGGCCCTATTTCGACCGGCTGACCAGCTTCTACCGCGAGGGGCGCCGCACCTTCCGCTGCCACCTGCCGCGGCTGGTCGTCTCCAGCTTCAGCGACGGCGTCGTCACCCCCTGCCCCAACATCTGGTTCTCCGACATGGGCAACGCCCTGGAGGAGGACTGGAGCGAGATGCTGGACACGGTCGGCACCAGCGGCCTCTACAGGGCCCTGCTCGCCCCCAAGCCCCGGCTCAAGGCGTGCCACGGCTGCTTCACCCCCTGGGACACGCTCTCGATGTACTTCGAGGACGAGATCACCCTCGACGAGCTGTGCGCCGCCCCCACCTACTCCCCGCCCCGCATCCGGCAGATGCTCAGCGACGCGAAGGCGGACTACCTCCAGGGCGGCCATGACTGAGCCGACAGGCGGTCACGAGGCGGACACCCTCCTGGGCGCGGTGGAGCGGCTGCCGGCCGGCCGGACGCCGCTGCCGGGGACCGACGCCAACGCCCTGCTGGAGCAGGTGCGTACGGCCGCCGCGGCGCTCAAGGCCGAGGCGGTGGAGGGCGAGGCCGTGGCCCTGCGCGCGCCCAACAGCCCACAGTGGGTCGTCGCCTTCCTCGCGCTGCTGGCATCCGGCGCCAGGCCCCTGCTGCTCGAACCCGACACACCGGACACCGAGACAGCCCGGCTGCTGCGCGCGGCCGGGGGCGGCAGATCCCTGGTCGTCCCCGGGACCGGCGAGCTCCGACCGACACTGACCGGCCCGCCCGGGGAGCACTCCGGCGGCGGGTCCGCCGTCCTGCTCCCGACCTCGGGGTCCACCGGCGCGAGCAAGCTCGTCGTCCGCAGCGAGGAGAGCCTGCTCGCGGAGGGCCGCCGCTACCGCGACGGCATCGGCCTCACGGGAGAGGACACCCTGCTGCTGCCGGTGCCGCTGTCCCACGCCTACGCGCTGGGCTGGCTGTTCGGCGGCCTGCTGACGGGGGCCGCGCTGCGCCCCGTACCGCCGGCCGCCCTGGGCCGGATCGCCGAAGAGCTGTCCGGTGGCGCGACGGTGGTGGCCCTGGTGCCCAGTGTGGCCCGGCTGCTGGCGACCCGCCGGCTGCGGGGAGCCACGGCCGGACGGCCGACGGGGGCACCCGCCGCCCCCGCCCTCCGGCTGGCCATGGTGGGCGCGGGACCGGTGGACGAACAGCTGGACCGCGCGTTCACCGAGGCGTTCGGGACCGGCCTCGCCCGGAACTACGGATCCACGGAGACGGGCGCCGTGCTCGCCGGACCGGCGGGCCTGGAGCCCCTGTGCGCCGGAGCCCCCCTGCCCGGCGTGGAGTGCGAACTGACCGCCCGGGACGGCACGGTGCCGCCCCCCGGCACCCCGGGGCTGCTGAGCGTGCGGGTGGACGGAGAGCCGTACGCCATGGGCGACCTCGCCGTGGCCGTGCCCGGGGGCCTGCGCATCCTGGGGCGTGAGGACCGGGCGATCCGCCGGGGCGGGCGCTGGGTCTCCCCGCTGGAGATCGAGGAGGTGCTGCGCGCGCACCCGGACGTGGTGAACGTGCGGGTCGGCGCCCGGCGGGGGCGGCACCAGGGCGAGGACGGGATCGTCGCGGAGGTCTCGGCGGCGGCGCCCGGCCTGACCCCCGAGGCGCTGCGCGAGCACGCCCGCCGGGAGCTGGCCCCGCACAAGGTGCCCGACGAGTTCGTCCTGCGGGAGAGCCTGCCGGTCAACGCCGCCGGCAAGGTGCGGGCGGCGTCCGTCTACCGCCTCACCCGGGGCGCGGTCGAGGCCGCCCGCGCGTACAAGACCTCCGAAGTGCTCTTCGCCCTGCACGACTTGGGCGCGCTGGAGCCGCTCGCCCGGGGCGCCGACACGGCGCTCCTCGCCGGGGAGCTGGGGTGTGACGCCGATGCCCTGGAGTGGCTGCTGCGCACGGCCGCCGCTCTGGGGGTGCTGACCGCCGGGGCGGAGGCGCCCGGGGCACGGGTCCGGGCCGGGGAGCTGGCCGCGTTCGTGGCACTGGAGGAGCACCTCTCCCGGGGGCTGGTCACCCGCGAGGAGCTCGCCGCCGTCGCCCGGCGCGGGACGGCTCGGCGCCCCTTCGACGAGAGTCCGCCGGAGAGCCTCGATCCGCTCGTGCCGCTGTACCAGGGCGCGATGGACGGCCCCGGCGCACGGGCCAGGGCCGCGCTCGGCCTGCGGCTCCTGCGGCCGGGCCCGGGAGCGCGGACGGTGGAGGTGACCGCGGGTCCGGGCCGCTATCTGGAGCGCCTGCTCACCTTGGACCCCGCGGCGACCGGCCATCTGGTCACCGTCGGCCGGCTCAGCGGGCCGCTCTCCCCGGCCGTCGCCGCGGCCGTCGAGGAGGGCAGGGTGACCGTCGGCCCGCGACTGCCCGCCGGTGACGCCGACTTCTGCGTGGTCGCCAACGCCGTGCACGGCCCGGGGCCCGGCAGCGCTCTCGGCGCCCTGCTCGGCTCCCTGCGGCCGGGCGGGCGGCTGCTGGTCGACGACGTCTTCCTGCCGCCGTCCGGGCCGGGGAGCGAACTGGCCCTGGACTGGCTCACGCACGGCGGGACCGCGTGGCCGACCACCGGCGATCTGATCGCCGGACTGCTGCAAGAGGGGGCGGAGGTCGCACGGCACGTGCCGCTGGACGCGTCCCCCTGTCATCTGATCATCGCCAAGGAGGCCGGTTCATGAGCAGCGTCACCGACCGGGCCACGGAGCGCCTGGGACAGAGCGGCCGCGTGGTCGTGGTCTCGGGCGCGTCCGGGCAGATAGGCGGCGCGTGCGCGCTGGAGCTCGCCGCGCTCGGCGCCACCGTCGTCGCGGGTTACCACAGCGGGGAGCAGGCGATCCGCAAGCTGCGGGAGCAGGTGGAGGGCCAGGGCGGCACGCTCGTACCCGTCGCGGCGGACCTGAGCGAACCCGCGGGCGCCGACGCGCTGGTGGCCGCGGCCGTCGAGCGGTTCGGACGGCTGGACGGCTGTGTGGCGGCCGCGGGTCTGCGCACCCGCAGGCTGGCGATGGCCACGGACGCCCGGAGCCTGGAGAAGCTGCTGCGGGTGAACCTGGCCGGTTCGGTCAACCTCGCCAAGGCGTGCCTGAAGCCGATGATGCGCGCCAAGTACGGGCGGATCGTGCTCTTCGGCTCCCGGGCCGGGACCAGCGGGCTGCCCGGCCACAGCGCGTACGCCGCCACCAAGGGGGCGCTCCAGCCGTGGGCGGCCTCGGTGGCGGGCGAGGTCGGCAAGCACGGCATCACCGTCAACGTCGTCGCGCCCGGGGCGATCCGGGCCGAGGTGATGGACTTCTCGGAGGCCGAGCGCGATCTCGTCCTCCAGTTCATCGGGGCGGGCCGGCTCGGCGAGCCCGAGGAGGTCGCCGCGGCGGTGTCGTTCCTGCTGTCGCCGTCGGCCTCCTACGTCAACGGCAATACGCTCGTCGTCGACGGCGGTGCCCGCTTCTGATGACTTTCACGGAGAAGGCACCCGTCGTGACACCGCCGGAGACGGCGCGCGAGCCCCTGCGGATGGCCGTGCTGGGCGCGGGGTGGGTCTCGCGCAAGGTGTGGCTGCCGCTGCTGGCGGAACACCCGGCGTTCCGGGTCGACTTCCTCGTGGACGACGACCCCGTGGCCGCCAGGTCCGCCCTGCCGGAGGGCACGCGGACGCGCATCCTGAGCAGACCGGAGGAGATCGCTCCGAGAAGCGTGGACGCGGCCATCATCGCCCTGCCCAACCACCTCCATCTCCCCGTGGCCAAGGCCCTGCTGGAGCGGGACGTGCCGGTGTTCGTCGAGAAGCCGGTGTGCCGCACGCTCTTCGAGGCCCAGGCGCTCGCCCTGGACCACCAGGCGCGGGGCGGCAGCATCGGGGACATCACCCTCTACGCCTGGAGCGCCGCCCGGCACCGCACCGACGTCTGCCGCCTGGCGGAGCTGCTGCCCTCGCTGGGCGCCGTGCGCAGCGTCGGGCTGAGCTGGATCCGGGCCACCGGCATCCCGCAGCGCACCGGCTGGTTCGTCGACCGGCGGCTCGCCGGCGGCGGCGCGCTGCTGGATCTGGGCTGGCACCTGCTGGACGTGGGGCTGCACCTGCTGGGGTGGCCGCGCGTGGTCCGGGCGGCGAGCACGATGTCCGCGGACTGGATGAGCCGGGGCGAGGCCACGGCCGACTGGAGCCGGCGCTCCTCCGGCACCGCGCGGTCCGGGCCCGGCGAGACGGTGGAGGACACCGCCCGCGGCTTCCTCGTCACCGACACCGACGTGGGCATCTCCCTGGAGACGCGCTGGGCCTCCCACCAGGCGCTGGACGTCACCACGATCACGGTGGAGGGCACCGAGGGAGTGGCCACGCTGCGCGGCACCTTCGGGTTCAGCCCGCACCGGCTGCGGAAGTCGAGCCTGGTGGTCCTGCGCCAGGGGGTGGAGGAGACCATCGCGCTGCCCGACGAGCCCGTGGGCGTCGAATACAAGCGGCAGGTGGACGAACTCGCCCGCCGGCTCGGCGGCTCGGCCGACGGGCAGGGCCCGGTGTCGGGCCTGGGCGAGGGCTCGATGGCCGAAGTGACCATCCTGGCCTCCTGCATCGACCACATCTATTCGGCCGCCGGTGTCGATCCCCCCTCCCCCCTGCGCCCGCCGGAGAGCGAGGCGGCGCCCGGCACCTCCACTTGTCCACGTGTCCTGCCCACCCGGGGAAGCCAATGAAATTCGCTTATTTCTCCCATGTCTGGGGCCGTCCCGGGATCACGCCGGGCGAGCGCTACGAAGAGCTCTGGCGCGAGGTCGAGGACGCCGACCGGCTCGGCTTCGACTACGCCTTCTCCGTGGAGCACCACTGCACGCCGCACGAGAGCTGGATGCCCTCGCCCGCGGTCTTCTGCACGGGCGCGGCGCTGCGCACCGAGCGCATCCGAGTCGGGCCGATGGGGTGGGTGCCGCCGCTGCGCCACCCGCTGCACCTGGTCGAGGAGGTCGCGACCCTGGACCAGCTCCTGGGCGGGCGCCTGGAGGTGGGGCTGGCCTCGGGGGTCAGCCGTGATCCCTTCCTGCCCTTCGACGCCGATTTCGACAACCGGCACCTCCTGACCCGGGAGGCCCTGGAGCTGCTGCGCACCGCGTCCGCCGCTCAGGGCGCCTTCGACTTCGACGGACCGGCGCACCGGCTGCGCGACATCACCCTGTCCTTCCCGCCGGTGCAGCGCCCGCACCCGCCCGTGTGGGTGCCCACCACCAACCGCAACACCCTGCGCCATCTCAGCCAGGCCGGTGCCCACACCAGCTCCACGATGATCGTGCCGCGCGCGTCCATGGCGCTGGTCTACCGGCACTACCTCGACTGGTGGCGCGGCCACGGCCATGTGACGGACCCGCGCATCGGCTACTGGACGCTGGTCCATGTGGCCCGGACGGACGCCGAGGCGGAGGAGCGGGCGGCCGCGCACATGACCGAGACGTTCACCAAGACGCTGCGGTACGGCTCGGTGTCCCGCTCGCGCGATCAGCACGCCCCGCCGAGCAGGCTCAGCACGGCGGACATCCTGGCGGGCTCCGGCGACTTCCGCTTCCTGCTGGAGAACAACCTGGTCTTCGTCGGCTCGCCGTCGACCGTGGCCGACCGGATCAGGGCGGCGTCCCTGGAGGGTCATTTCGACACGCTGCTGGGCGAGTTCGCCTTCGGTGAGCTGGCGGAGGGGCACCGGGTCGAGTCCATGGAGCTCTTCGCCCACGAAGTGGCACCGGCGCTGCGCCCCTTCACCCCCTACGCGCCGCGCCCGCAGGAGCCGGCGTACAGCGCGAGCGACGAGCAGCAGGTGGCGGCCCGCCTCCAGGCCCTCGGCTACATCGACTGACGCGGTACCCGACAGGCGGCCGCACCGGCTGTTCCGTCCCGTCCCGCCATGCCGTCCCGTCCAGGCGAAAGGATCGAGGAGATCAGCGTCTACACGCCGGCCCGGCCCCCCTCCACCCAGGAGCTCCAGGCACTCGTGGCACGGCTGCTGCTCGTGCCCGACGAACACCGCCGCTTCACCGTCGACGAGCAGAGCGCGCGCCGGCTGCACCGCCTCGGACCGGAGTTGCTGTCCGCGCTGTGCGAGGCGGGCGTGCCCTTCGTGGGTACGGGCTCCGCGCGCCTCTTCGACGGCTACGACCTGGGCAACGCGGCGCTGCACCTGGGCCTGGCCTCGGTGCAGCGCCGGGCCGTCCGCTCGTGGGCCGGTTCCCTGCGGACCGCCTCGGCTTCACAAGGGCCGCGCTACCGCGTCGACGTCACCGCCTCCTGCCCGGTGCCCGGCCACGCGGGCCCGTGCCGCTACGGCGTGCTGCTGCCCGGCGCCCGTCGCCCGGTGGAGGCCGCCTCACCGCAGGAGACCACGCTGGCGCGGCTGTACGTACGGTCGCGCGACCACTGGCCGGACTTCCCCCCGGCCGTCCTCGACCTGCTGCGCACCCTGGAGCCGGTCGGCTTCTTCCTGCTGCCCGAGGCGATCCGCTGGGACCCGGAGTTCCTGTGGAGCACGCGCATGGCGGACTGCGGCGGCGCGGCGGCCTGGCTGGTGGCGGAGGGCCAGCGCCGCGGGCTCGACGCGCGGTTCTCCTTCGGCCTGCTGGTGGCCAAGCCGTACTCCACACCGCACTGCTGGGCCGAGTTCCTGGTGGGCGGCCGCTGGGTGCCGGCCGATCCGCTGCTGCTGCGGGCCATGGCCGCCTGGGGCGGGCTGGACGCGGCGGCCCACCCGCCGCACAGCTCGCCGGGGGCCATCTACCACCGGCTCGCGGGCCGCTTCACGAAAGTCGTCAGCCACGCCGGGGTCTGGGCCCCGACGTCCCTACCCACGGAGCTCCTGCCATGCCTGTGAACCCCCCGCCCCTCCCGGAGGCCGCGAAGGACGCGCCTTCCCCCTCGTTCCCATCCCGGTTCACCACGGTCGTCTTCGACCTCGACGGCGTCCTCATCGACAGTTTCGCGGTGATGCGCGAGGCGTTCGCCCTGGCCTACCGCGAGGTGGTGGGGCCGGGCGAGCCGCCCTTCGAGGAGTACCGCACGCACCAGGGCCGCTATTTCCCGGACATCATGCGGCTGATGGGTCTCCCCGGCGAGCTGGAGGAGCCGTTCGTCCGGGAGAGCCACCGGATGATGGACCAGGTCGAGGTGTATCCGGACGTGCCGCAACTGCTGGCGGACCTGCGGGCGGACGGCGTCGGCACCGCGATCGCCACCGGCAAGTCCGGCTCCCGGGCACGCGCCGTGCTGGCCGCCGTCGGGCTGCTGCCCCTGCTGGACGAGGTGGTGGGCAGCGACGAGGTGCCGAGGCCCAAGCCGCACCCCGACATCGTGCGCGAGGCGCTGCGCCGGCTGGACGCGGCGCCCGAGGGCGCGGTCATGGTCGGTGACGCGGTGATCGACATCCGCAGCGGCCGCGCCGCGGGGACCGCCACCGTGGGCGCGACCTGGGGCGAGGGCACGCCCGGGCAACTGAGCGCCGAGCGGCCCGACTTCCTGCTCGACAAGCCGCAGAGCCTGCTCGCGCTGGTCCGCAGCGGCGGCCGCGCATGACGCCCGCGACCCCGCGCTGGAGCGTCGTCGCCCCGCAGGGCACCAACCTCGAACTGGCCGGAACGGACGGCCGCGAGGGCTGGCGGCTCCTCCTGGAGACCGCCCGCACCGTCCGTCGGCAGGACCGCGGCGGACTCTGGCTGCTGGACCGCACGGACACCCTGCCCCGGCGCGAGCCCGAGCCGGTCTGGGAGGGCTGGACGGCGCTCGCGGCCCTCGCGGGCGCGGTGCCCGGCCTTGAACTGGGTCTGCTCTCCTCGGCCCCGCCGTACCGCAACGCCGCGCTGATCGCCAAGCGGGCGGCGGCCCTGGACCTCGTCTGCGACGGCCGCCTCACCCTCGGCTTCTCCGCCCGCGAGTACCTCCCGGAGCATCACTCGACGGGGCACGCGGTGCCCACCGGCCTGGAGCCCGACGAGGAGGAGGCGGCGGCCCACCGGGCTCTCGGGGAGACGGCCGAGGCCCTGCGCGCGCTGTGGAGCGGACAGCCCGTCACCTTCACCGGGGAACACATCCGCCTGACGGCGGCGCACTGCGTGCCCACCCCCCGGCAGCGCCCCCTCCCCCTCGCGCTGCGCGCCCCGGCCGGGGACGCCGGGCGCGGCGCGTTGCTGCCCGCCGACGCCACCGTGCGGGAGTGCGCTCACATCCAGTGGACGGGCGAGCCCGGTCAGGTCGCCGCGGCCGTCACCGCCTTCCGCCGCCGCCGCACGGAGCTCGGGCTCGACCCGGACGGCGTCCGGCACGCGTGGGCCGCGGAGTGCCGGATCTTCGACTCCGCGCTGGACCGCGACCGCTGGCTCGCCACCCCGCACGAGGTGCTGTTCTGGAGCCACCACCCCGACCTGCTGGCGCGGCGCAGCCTGTACGGGACGCCGGAGCAGCTCGTCGAACGCGCGCGGCGTCTCGTCGCCGCGGGCGTGGAGGAGTTCGTGCTGTGGTTCCGCGACTACCCGGCCACCACCAGCCTGGAGCGCCTGTTCCACGAGGTCGTCCCCCAGGTGGCGCCGGGCGCCGCCAAGGAAGCGGAGGAGTGAGCCCGTGCTCGACACCCTGTCCACCGCGCCGTTTTTCTCCACCGCCTGGCTCGCCGGGGCCCAAAAGCTCGAACGCCCGCCGGCCGGCGAGCGCAGCACGGTCGCGCTCCGCCTGGAGCTCACCGACCCACCGGCCGATACGCCCCCGGCGGTCGACGTGCGGGTGGACCTGGTCTCCGGGCGGCTGGGCCTCGCGGCCGCGGCCGGCGAGAGCCCGGGGCTGCGGATCCGGCTGCCCCTGGAGGCCGCCCGCGCCCTGCTGCTCGGCCCGGCGCGGGAGCGGGCCGGTGTCTTCGAGCGGGGCGACGTCCGGGCCGAGGGCAACTTCAGCCTGCTGTTCTTCATCGACGCCGCGCTGGAGCGCGACGGATCCGGCCATGTGGCCGCGCTCGGTGGCACTCCTGGCGCCCCGGCGCGCGAAGTGGCCCCACCGCCCGGCACCGAGGAGGCGGCCGAGGCCGTCCGGGGCGCCCGGGCGGCACTTCCCGGCACCATGCGGGAGCTGGAGCGCGAGGTGGGCACCTCCACCCCGGGGGCGCAGATCTACGTCTCCCGCGACGGGGTCCCGCTCGCGGACGCGGGGCTGGGGCTGGCCCGTCCCGGGGTCGCGATGACCCACCGGTCGCTCCCCTTGTGGTACTGCTGCGCCAAGCCGCTGCTGTCGGTCGCCCTGGGCCGCCTGTGGGAAGCGGGGGTCTACGACCCGTACCTGCCCGTGGCGCACTATCTGCCCGAGTTCGGCAACCGGGGCAAGGAATCCATCACCTCGATGGAGCTGCTGACCCACACGGGCCCGCTGCCCACCGGCGACGACCCGCTCCACGGCGTCGTGGCCGGCCCGGACGAGGAACGCGTGCGCCGCGCCTTCGAGGTGCCGGTGGCACCGCGCCCGGGGGGTGCGCCCGGCATCAACTACAGCCAGTGGTGGGCCTGGTTCGTCCTGGCGCGCATCCTCCCCGCCGTCGACGGCAGGGAGTACGGCACGTATGTCCAGGAGGAGATCCTGGGGCCGTGCGGCATGTCCGCCACCCATGTCCAGCTGGACCGTGACGCTTTCGCCGCGCTCGGGGACGAGCTGCCGCTGATCCATGTGAGCAACCCGGAAGGCGGCCCGTGGCCCACCCACTGGTGGTCCACCGAGGCGGCCACCACACGCTGCATCCCCGGGGTCAACACCCGGGGCCCGCTGCGCGACATGGGAAGGCTCTTCGAGATGCTGCTGCGCGGCGGGTCCGCTCCCGGCGGGCGCGTCCTGGCGCCGCCGACCGTCGCCGCCCTCACGGCCCGGCACCGCACCGGCCTGACGGACCGCTACGGCAACGCCGACTGGGGCATGGGCTTCCGCCTCGAATGCCGCCGGCTGGACCCGCGGTTCACCAGCTTCGGCTCGTACGCCTCCCCCCGGTCCTACGGGCACGACGGGCTGTGGACCGCGGTGGTGTTCGCCGACCCGGACGCCGCTCTCGTCGTCGCCCTCCACCTCAACGGGAAGGTGGAGCACGAACGCCACCGTGAGCGCATCATCCGCCTCGCCGACGCCGTCTACCGGGACCTCCGCGTCTCCTGACCCCCGACCGGCCCAGACCCCCGACCTTTCACGAGAGGGCTCATCCATGCCGCACTCCGAGCTGTCCGACCTCCCCATGCCCTCGCCCGCCTCCGACGAAGTGGGCGCGCTCTACGACCGGTTCACCGCCCTGGGGGCCGCGTCGCTCGGCGAGAACCTGCACTTCGGCTACTGGGACTCCCCCGACAGCCAGGTGCCGCTGGCCGAGGCCACCGACCGGCTCACCGACATGATGACCGAGCGGCTGCGTATCGGCGCCGGCTCCCGCGTCCTGGACCTCGGCTGCGGGGTGGGGACGCCCGGCGTGCGCATCGCCCGTCTGAGCGGCGCGCACGTCACGGGCATCTCGGTGAGCAAGGAGCAGGTCGCCCGGGCCAACGCGCTCGCCGAGGAGTCCGGCCTCGCCGACCGGGCGCGCTTCCAGCGGGCCGACGCGATGGACCTGCCCTTCGAGGACGGGAGCTTCGACGGGGTGATCGCCCTCGAGTCGATCATCCACATGCCCGACCGCGCCCAGGTGCTCGCCCAGGTCGGCCGGGTGCTGCGGCCCGGGGGCCACCTGGTGCTCACCGACTTCTTCGAGCGGGCCCCCCTCGCCCCCGAGGGGCGGGCGGCCGTCCAGCGCTATCTCCACGACTTCATGATGACCATGGTCAGCGCCGAGACGTACCCTCCCCTGCTGCGCGAGGCGGGCCTGTGGCTGGAGGAGTTCCTCGACATCAGCGACCAGACCCTGGAGAAGACCTTCGTGGTGCTCTCGGAGCGCATCAACGCGTCGAAGGAGCGCCTGGAGAAGGAATTCGGCGAGGAGATGGTGGACCAGTTCGACCCCGGCGACCTCGTCGGCATCAAGGAGTTCGGCTATCTGCTGCTCGTCGCCCAGCGCCCGGGGAAGTGAGCGGCATGACCGACACCACGTCCGCCTCCGACCGGATGGTCGAACTCTACAACCGCGTCACCGACTTGATGGTGCACGCGGAAGGCGGCTACATGCACGGCGGCTACTGGGCGGGCCCCGACGTCCCCACGACCGTCGAGGAGGCCGGTGACCGGCTGACCGACCATGTCTCGGCGCGCCTGGGCCTCACCCCCGGGGAGCGGGTGCTCGACGTGGGGTCGGGCAACGGCAAGGCCACCTTGCGCGTCGCCGCCCGGCACCGGGTGAAGGCCACCGGGGTGTCCATCAACCCGTATCAAGTGAGCCTGTCCCGGGAGCTCGCCGAGAAGGAGGGCGACGACACCACCGCATTCCACATCGGTGACATGCTCGCGCTCCCCTTTCCCGACGGCTCGTTCGACGCCTGTTACGCCATCGAGAGCATCTGCCACGCCCTGGAACGCACCGACGTCTTCACCGAGATCGCCCGGGTCCTGCGCCCCGGCGGCCGGGTGACGGTGACGGACTTCGTGCTGCGCCGGCCGCTGAGCGAGGCGTCCAGGGCGATCGTCGACACCGCCAACGACAACTTCCAGCAGGGCCCCGTCCTCACCCGCGAGGCGTATGAGGACCGCATGCGGTCGGCGGGGCTGGAGGTGGTGGAGTTCCTCGACATCGGGGACGAGGTACGGCCGTCGTACGCGGCGGTCGCGGCGAAGATGCGCGCGGCCAGGGACGAGCTGGGCTCCCACATGGACGACGAGGCGTTCCACCGCATGGTCGACGGCATCGACCGCATGGGCTCGGTGGAGGAGGTGGGCTACTCGGTGGTCACCGCGCGGAAGCCCTTCCCCCGGGCCCAGGGCGACGACGGGAGGGAGGACCGGTGAAACCCACGCGAGAAGCCCCCCGGCAGGCGGGCTCCTGGACCGTCACCGAGGCCCCCGGACGGCTGCCGCTGATCGGCCACACCATCCCGCTGCGCCGCATGCCCCTGGAATTCCTCACGGCCCTCCCCTACCGGGGCGACCTGGTGAAGGTCTCGCTCGGCCGCACGCCCGCCTATATGGCCTGCCACCCCGACCTGATCGGGCAGGTCCTGGCGGACCCGCGGACCTTCGACCGGGGCGGGCCGTTCTACGAGAAGACCAAGCTGCTCATGGGCAACAGCCTGGGCAACTGCCCCTTCAGGGACCACCGCCGTCAGCGCCTGCTGGTGCAGCCCTCCTTCCGCCGCGGCCGCCTGGCCACCTACACCGAGGTCATGCGCCGGGAGCTGGAGGCGGAGATGGACCGCTGGCGGCCCGGCGGGATCATCGACGTCAACGACGTCTTCCACGCGCTGACGGTACGGATCGGCGCCCGGGTGCTGCTGTCCACGGAGATCGGCACCCCGGCCGTCGAAGGCATCCTGCGGCACCTCCCCATGGTGATGGAGGGCATGTACGAGCGGATGGTCTCCCCGCTGGGGCTGCTCCACCGGACGCCGACACCGGGCAACCGCCGCTTCGACGAGGCGCTGCGGCAACTGCGCTCCATCGTCGACGACATCATCGCCACCTACCGGGCGGCGGGGACGGACCACGGTGACCTGCTCTCCGGGCTGCTGGCCGCCCGCGACGAGGCCACGGGCGACCGGCTCTCCGACGCGGAGATCCACGACCAGGTGATGAACTTCCTGATGGCCTCCACCGAGACCACCGCGACGGCACTCACCTGGACCTTCCACCTGCTCGGCGAGAACCCCGACTGCGAGGCCCGGCTCCAGGAACTGGCCGACAGCGCCCCCGCCGGGGAGCCGGACGGGGCGGACCGGAGCTCAGGCCACAAGGACGAGCCGGACTACGCCCGGCGCGTCATCACCGAGGTGCTCCGGCTGTACCCGCCCGGCTGGCTGGTCACCCGGGTCGTCTCCGAGGAGACCGAACTCGGCGGCGTACGCATGCCGGCCGGAACGGTCATCATCTACAGCACGTACGCCCTCCAGCGTGACCGGCGCCTGTTCCCCGACGCCGAGCGCTTCGACCCCGACCGGTGGCTGCCGGAGCGGGCCAAGGACGTGCCGCGCGGCGCGATGATCCCCTTCGGGACCGGCAGCCGGAAGTGCATCGGCGACGAGTTCGCGATGAACGAGACGACACTGGCGATGACGATGGTGGCCGCCCGCTGGCGGCTGCGGCCCGTGCCCGGCACCGTGGTCCGGCCGGAGCCCCGGGCCCTGGTCGCCGTGGGCCCCCTGCCCATGGTCACCGAACCACGCGTCTGAACCAGAGCCCCGGAGCAGGGCGCCGGGTACGGTGGGGGGGGGGGGGGGGGGGGGGGGGGGGGGGGGGGGGGGGGGGGGGGGTGTTTTTTTTCCCCCCCCCCCCCCCCCCCCCCCCCGCCCCCCTGCCCCAAGTCCACCCCGGGTCCGACGTTCCCCCACCCCCCCCGTTGGGGCCC
>NZ_JBVHLW010000040.1:0-50979 GCF_055558795.1 Streptomyces sp. NPDC025618
CCCCCCCCCCCCCCCCCCCCCCCCCCCCCCCCCCCCCCCCCCCCCCCCCCCCCCCCCCCCCCCCCCCCCCCCCCCCCCCCCCCCCCCCCCCCGCGATCGGATCGAGTGGTGCGGAGGAACCGCCGACTACCGGCGCACCGCGTGCAGTCGCCACACGGGCACCAGCACCCTGCCCGCGTCGTCGACGCGCAGGGCGTCGGGCTCGATACGGACGCCCGCCCGCCCCAGTTCGCTCCCGTGTCGCTGGAGGAAACGCGGGGTGAAGGCCGTGGCATAGTCCGTGAGTTCGATGTCTTCGATCCGCCAGTGCTCGCCCAGGTGCGTGCGCAGGTCGTCCTGGCCGACGGTCATCAGGGGCAGGCTGAACCCGGGCCACTTGGTGTCGGCGAAGCAGAAGAGGTGGAGCTCGGCGCCCGCGCGGGTCACACGGTGCAGCGCCGCCGCGTACGCGCCGCGCCGGTCGCCGTCGAGGCAGTGGTAGAGCGCGCTGTCGACGACGGTGTCGAATTCCCGGCCGAGGCCCTCGAGGGTGGTGGCGTCGGCCTGGACGAAGGTGACGTCGAGACCGCGGGCGGCGGCGCGTTCCCCCGCCCGCTTCAGCGCGGTGGGCGCGGCATCGAAGCCGGTCACCCGGTGGCCGCGCCCGGCGAGGTACAACGCGTTCTCGCCGAGGCCGCAGCCCGCGTCGAGGATGTCGCCGGACAGCCGCCCGCCCTCCTCCAGCGCGACCAGCGCGGGCTGGGGTTCGCCGATGTCCCACGGCGCCGTCTCGAGCACGAGATCCGTGCCGGGCAACGAGGGCTTCCCTTGGTAGAGCGCCTCGAAGTCCATGTCCGCGGGGCCGGCCGCCGCCCCGTCGCCGTTTCCGTTCGTCATGCGCGCCTCCACGGTCGGTGGTTCGCGGGCACGGGCGTGCCCTCACCCAGGGGTGACCTCTCGGACTGTACGCCGCCAAGTCTCGCTATTTCAACGCCCGTTGAAAGAGGTACCGCAGTCCCCGCCGGTGCCGCACCGCCGACTCGGTAGCATCGATCCATGGTTGATCAAGGGGTAGTTGTCGCGGTCGAGGTCAGGCCCTCGCCCGTCGCGGCCTGGTTCCATTACCTGTTGACGCACCCGGTCATCGAGGTCGACAACCGCGCATATGCCGCGAAATGGGGCACCGCGGAGATCACCGTCCCCGCCGGAAGCCACCGCATCAGCGTCTACTTCCGCTACCGGGGGCAGAAGAACGCCCGCCTCGCCGAGGCCGGCCGGGAGTTCTCGGCGGAACCCGCCGCACGGCGCGTGGACATCACGGCCAGGCTCGGCGTACGCAACGACAGCAGGTTCAGGATCGGCTATCCCGTGACGCGCGGGTAACAGCCTTGTGCGGGCCGCCGGACGGCCTCCGTCCGGCGGCCCGCACACCATTGCGAGCCGCGTGACTCCTCGTCTCGTCCGCCGGACACGGCCACTCCCCGTATGCATCATAGGAATTCCGTACCGCGCCACAGGCGCACCGGGCCTGGGGGCGCGTATGAGGAAAGTCCGTCTGGAAGAGATCGACGACGTGCTGGTGCGGGTGCGCGACGGCGGGTTCCCCGGCGAGCTCCAGGACCGCGACCTCGTCGACGCGCGGCGGCTGCTCGCCGCCGCGCCCGGGATCCGGGCCGTGGTCGTCGCCCTCGGGGCGGAGGCGTTCCAGTGGGTGGACGCCGTCGGCGACGAGCCCGCGCTGCTCGTGGGAGAGGCCGCTTCGCGTCTCAGGGAATCAGCGGGCGGCTTCGCGCTCGGCACCGGCGACGGTGCCACGCTTCCGGGCGTCCCGGTGTCCTGGGCACTCCTGGAGTTCCGCTGCCCGCGGGGCGACACGACGGTGCTCGTCGCCCGCTACCCCGCCCCGCCGTTGTCGTGCCCCGAGCACGAAGTGCCACTGGAACTGCGCGAGGACGACGCGTGAGCGACGACTCCCGTCTCCCCCCGGGCGTCGCCCAGTTCACCGCCTCCCGGTTCGCGGTCGTCAGCTACCTGCCCACCTACGTCGCCGTGCTCTACCTCACGGCCCTGCTCGCGGCGCGGACGGGAGCGGGCCGGATCGACGCGGTCCGCGCGCTCCACCGCCTCCACGGCCTGTCCGCCACCGAACTCGTCCTCCTCGGCATCGTCACCCTACTCGTCTCGGTCGTCCTGCACCCGCTCCAACTGCCGCTCGTCCGGCTGCTCGAGGGCTACTGGCCACGGCGCGCCGGCCTACTGACGCGGCTCGCGGTGAAGAGTCAGAGCCGTGCCCGGCGCCGCCTCGCCCGGAGCGCGGACGTACCCCCCGACCCCACGGAAGCCGAGCGGCAGCGGGCCCTGGCCGCCGCCTGGCGGCTCGGCCGCCGCTATCCGCCCGAGGCCGTCGCGCTGTTGCCGACCGCGCTCGGCAACGCGCTGCGCGCGGGTGAGGCGAGTGCGGGCGCGGCGTACGGCGCGGACGCGGTGCCGTGGTGGCCACGGCTCTATCCGGTGCTCGGCGAACGGATGCGGGCGATCGTCGACGACCGGCGCGACCAGCTCGACCTGGCCTGCCGCCTGAGCGTCACGGCGGGCGTCACCGGGCTCGCCGGCCTCCCTCTGCTCGCCGGCAGCGGCTGGTGGCTGTCGAGCGCGGCCGCCCTCCTCGTGCTGGCCTGGGTCGCCTACCGCGGCGCCGTGTCGGCCGCCATCGGCTACGCGGAGGCGCTGACGGCCGCGTTCGACCTGCACCGTTTCGACGTCCTCACCGCCCTGCGCCTGCCGTTGCCCGCCGACCCGCCCGCCGAGGAGCGGCTCAACCGCCGGCTCTCGCGGTTCTGGTCCCAGGGCGTACCGCTCACCGGCGTCCACTACGTCCATGAGCCGGCCGCGCCCGGCGAAGACGCCGACTGAGGAGACCTCAGTGCCCGACTCCGCCGCACGCGCGCTCACGTTCAGCAGGGACTGGGCCGGACTGTGCCAGAACGGCCGCATCCTCGTCAGCGTCGACCGGCTCGTCCACGGTGACCCGCTCGACGAGATCCTCTCGCACGAGACCGCGCACGACGTGCTGCTGAAGTCCACCCAGCTGGGCTGGGTCCTGCTCGCCCTGAGCGTCTCCGCCCTGGACCCGTACCCGCCCGGCCCGCTGCGCGACAGGTGCGAGCGGCTGCTCGGGGCCGGGATCCTCGCCTCGCGCTACACCCAGGAGGCCGTCGCGACGTTCCTGCCCAGCCTGACCGTCGAGGACACGGAGCGGGAGGCGTACCGGGCCCGGCATCCACGGGAGTACCTCGCCGCCGCGGACGCCCTGGAGTGGCTGCGCGCCCGGGAGCTGCCCCTGGAGGCGAAACAGAAACTCGTCCTCGCCATCGGCAAGCTCGCGCTGTCCGTTCCCGTCCTGGACGTATGGCGGTCGCGGCGGCTCCACCGGCCGGAACGGGCGGAACACTGGTTCCACACCCCACGCAACCGGCCGGACCGCCGCTTCCCCGCCCTGTGCCGCGCCCTCGCGGAACAGGGCGACGAGGCCCTGCTGAGCATGGCCCGCGGCGAACCGGCCGATGCCGCCGCGCTCTGCGGCCACGTCCGCGTCGGCGAACGGCCGCTCCGGTACGGCTGGCTGCCCGCGGACGCGCCGTCTCCCGACTGGCTGGCAGAGCTCGTCCACGAGGTGATCGGTCCGCTCGCCGCCGATCCGTCACTGCCGCCACAGGAACGCGACCTGCTCACAACGGCGTGGGAGCACCCGGCGGCCAACATGCCGGGCCTCCAGCCGACCATGATGTCGGTGCTCCTCACCACCACGACGTCCAGCCACGGCCTGATCGAGGTCGACCCGCCGACGGACGAGCTGCACGGCTACCCCCTCGTCGAGGTGGAGCACAACGCGCTGCCGCTCCCGGTGCCGGGCGTGGAGCCGCTCGGCACGGACCCGATGTGGCTGCGCGAGGGCGACACGGCCCTGTGGTTCATCTCGCCCTGGAAGGACAACCGCGCCTGCCACCTCTCACCCCCATGGTTGCGCGAGTGGCTCGACGAGCTCGACGACGACACCACGCTGTGCGTACGCGACGGCGCCGACCTCGCCGGGATCCTGCTCGGCGATCCGCGGCTGGCGAAGCGGCGCCGCGTCGTCCTCCTCCAGCACCGGACGCCCCATCGGGCCCTGTTCGTCGAACTGCCGGTCATGGGACTCGACGAGAAGCGCGGGCCGGTGACGATGACCGTGGCGCACTCCGAACTGGAAGGAGTGGCCTATCTGATGCTGCGCCCGGAGTCGTCCTCTCCGGTCGTCATCGTCCCGACCGCCCGGGTCACCGCGGAACGAGCGGCCCTGGCCCTGCTGGAGCAGCGCGGCGGGATCCGCTTCGAGCTCGTCGACCTGCAGGCGTTCCTGGACTCCGCCGCCATGACCCGGGACGTCATGCGGGTGCTGCACCATTTCGAGGCGAAGCCGTGGCCGGAGATCCTCGAACCCCGCGCCCGGCCGGCCGCCCGCCGCCCTTCCCGGGCCGAGGCCGAAGCGGCCCTGGACCGGCCGGCCCAGCGGGTGGCCGAGGCGGCCGAGGCGTTCGAGGCGGCGCCCACGGCGGAGACGTTCACCGCGCTGGCGCGAGCCGTCGAAGCGACGCTCGCCTGCCCGTCGCTGCCCCTCATCTCGTTCGGCTGGCGGATCCGGTTCCTGGAGGACGCCGTCCGGCACTTCCACGCCGGGTACGAGAAGCTGGGGCACGTCGGCGCCTGGCTGCGGGCGGTCGAGGTCCAGTGCGACCTGATCACGCTGACCCCCGGGGACTGGCCGGAACGCGCCGAGCAGGAGCGGCGCCTGCGCCACCTCGTGGCGCAGGCCGTCCCGCCGGGCAAGTGGGATCTCCTCCTGGCCCTGCTCACGGCCAAGCTCACCGGCCGGAGCCCTCGCCTGGGACCCGAAGCCGAGCGGCGATAGCCCTATATTCCTTGACAGGCATATAACCGTCGGGGCATATTGGATGCATGACCGATGCCGCCCTGTGGACCGCCCTCGCCGACCCGCACCGGCGCGCGGTGATCGCGCTGCTGCTGGAGCGCCCGCGGTCCGTCGGTGAGATCGTCGAGGCATGCGGCCTGAGCCAGCCGAGCACGTCGAAGCACCTGCGGGTGCTGCGTGACGCGGGCCTGGTGCGCGTGCGGCAGGAGGCGCAGCGCCGGGTCTACGCCCTCGATCCGGCGCCGATCGCCGAGCTCGACGCCTGGCTGGCTCCGTACCGGCGGCTGTGGAACGACAGCCTCGACGCACTGGGTCACCGTCTCGACAGCGCGGCGTCACCCCCGGAACCCCCGAAGGACTGAGTCACCATGCCCACCGAACCCGCCGCTCCGACCGGCACCTACCTCACGCTGGACGACGGCCGTTCCGCCGTCCGCTTCACCCGTACGTACGCCCACCCCGTCGAGCGCGTCTGGCGCTTCGTGACCGACGCGGACGAGCTGGTCCACTGGTTCCCCTCCCGGGCCGAGATCGAGCTGCGGCCGGGCGGCGCGATCCGGTTCAGCGGCGATCCGGCCATGGCGGACTCCACGGGGCGGGTCCTGGCCGTCGAAGCCCCCTTGCACCTGTCCTTCGTCTGGGGCGGCGACGAGCTGCACTTCGATCTCGAACCGCTCGACAGCACGCACACCCGCTTCACGCTCACCGACGTGCTGGAGGCCCCGGACACCGCCTCCCGCAACGGCGCCGGGTGGGACGTGTGCCTCGCCGCGCTCGACGCCCGGGCCCGCGGCACGAGCCGCACGGGCCCGCACGCCGGTGCCACGGCGGCCTGGCAGGAACTCTACCGCGCCTACATCGCCGCCGGCGTCCCCTCCGGTGCCGCGGTGCCGGGCCTGCCCGAGGGCCGCTGAACTCCGTTCCGCGGCGGGCCCGTCCGCCGCGTGGCCTGATCGCCGCCGCGGCCGAAACGGGTCTCCTGCGTTCGTGGAAGGGGTTTCCCCGTCGGCGCCCAGGGCAGGTTGGGCCACCGACGCGACGGGCCCCGGCCCACTCCGCGAGGAACGGGCAACGCGCGCTGACCGCCTGGCCGCCGGGGGCCCGCCCGCGCACACACCGGGCTACGGTGGTGGCCGTACAGTGCTGAGGAAGTGTCTCTCGTACGAGGAGGCCGGCGTGACGGCTGTGGTGCGCGTGTCCGAGCGGGTCGTGACGGTCGAGCGCGGGCAGTTCGCCCTGTGCGACGAGGGCGCGCCGTTCGACGACCGTCCGTGGGAGCTTCCGGCGCTCGAAGGGCGGCAGCTCGCGGTCAACGGCAGCGGGCTGATGGTGGCCAGCACCGTCGCGACGCACGACGCCGATGTGCGGCTGGAGTTGTGGGACGGCCCGCCCCCGCCGATCGCCGAGGCACCACTGGGCGAGTGCGTGCTGGACCTGCCGTCGGGTGCGGTGACGGCCTGGGCGGTGCCGCACGGTCCGGCGGGCGGGCCGATGGCGCTGGGCGATCCCGGACCGTACGCCGTGCGCCTGTACCGTCAGGGCGGCGGCCCTGCGGCGCGGGCCCGGCAGGATGCCGCGGATCCGCCGCTGTTCACCGGGCTGGAGCGGTACGTCGTTCAGTTGTGGCGCCGTCCCGCGCCGTAGGCACGAGCCGCGCGGGACGGCGACGGACCCGCTGACGGTCAGTGGATGGCGACGTAGAAGGCGTCGTTGTGCAGGATGCGGTCGGCTACGTACCAATTGTTCAAGTCGGTTCCGGCGTTGCCGTTCTGTGTTCCGTCGACGTACTTCACCGAGAAGTTGCCGTCACCCTTGCCCGCGCCCTCCCAGGACGACGCGAAGGGGTACTCGTCGCACTCCTCGCCGGCCTGGTGCTGCAGCGGGGCGCAGGTGCTGCGGACCACGCTGCGGTTCTTGTCGTACGCCTTGGTGGCCGCGGCGTCCCAGTTGGAGACCAGCCGGTGCAGCGGCTTGCCGGAGGCGATGCTTCCGGGGATGGACTTGGTGTGGCCCGCGGGAGGCGGCGGGTAGGTGGCGCCGGGGTTGGTCTGGGCGAGCTGGATGTGGCGGGCGACCGCGCCGTTGCGCGCGGAGCTCACGCCGTACTCCCCCATCACCGGCATGACCCGGTCGAAGATTCCCGCGCCCCTGGCGCCCAGGTAGCTCGCGGAGTCGAACCGGACGCCGTTGTCGAGCACCGTCCCGGTCCCGCCGCTGTTGGTGACGGACGAGCGGATGGCACAGCGCGCCACCTTGTCCCGGCCGTAACCGTCGGACGCCGCCGAGGAGAGGGTGTAGATGGCCGTACCGCCCGCCTGCCACCCGCTCAGCAGCTCGGGCCCGGAACCCCGGGCGTCGCACGCCTTGTTGCTGCCGTCCGGGCCGTGGTAGCCGCCGGTGGCCCAGCCGATGGAGAGCTTGCCGTCGGTGGTCTCACCGGTGCGCACGAACTTGTCCATGCCGGTCACCAGCCGGATGACCCGGGAGCCCTTGGTGCCTTCCCCCGCGGTGGTGTTGCGCCAGGAGACGTTGCCGATGACCTTGCCGTTGCTCACCACGGCATAGCCGATCGGGATGACGTGGCAGTACGCGTAGTGGTTGATGATCCGTTCCCCGGACCCCGGCAGCAGCCGCCGGCAGGTGGCCAGGTCCACACCGGCGGCCGTCACGGACCGTTCCCCGGCCGTGGACGTGTAGGTGGTGCCCAGCCGTTGCGCGGTCACGTCACCGTGCTCATGCAGTGCGGCGGGCGGTCGTACGGCCGGATCGCGCCAGTGGGCGGACCCCTCGTGCGCTCTGTCCCCGTCCCATCTGCTGCCCAGAGCGGGCAGCGGGTGCGCTGCGTCGACGACCTGTACGGCCGTCGTGGTGATGCCGCCCGCCGTGCCCGCGGCGGGCTGGGCGGCCGCGTAGGTGGCGGGGAGAGCGGTACAGGCGGCGCCGACCAGAGCTGCGGTCAGCGCACGGCGTATCGGCCAGTGCATGGGCGCTCCTCGAGTCGTTCCTTGTGGCCTGCCGACCACAAGGAACCGACGCTAAGTACGCCGAACAGATGAGCCAAGGGTTCCGTCGAACAATCCACGGACGTGGGCCTGTTTTCGGCCACGCGCGCCGGTCCTCGCCGTCTCCCCGGTCCGGTGGCCACAGCTCTACGACCGCGTGCCACACGGCCGTACGGACCCTGGGGAGACCCCGGAGCGTGTCTCAAACAGCTCGTTCGGCCGCGCCGCGCTCCACGCAGAATTCATTACCCTCGAGATCGGCGAGGGTCACCCAGCCGGTGCCGTCCGGGCGGCGGTGGTCGCCGACGAGGGTGGCGCCCAGGGACAGCAGGCGCTCCACCTCGGCGTCACGAGGCCGGTCCTGCGGCTGGAGATCCAGATGCAGCCGGTTCTTACGGCTCTTGGGCTCCGGCACGCGCACGAAGAGGAGCTTCGCGCCGCCGGTGAGGACCCACGCCTCCGGGTCGTCCGGCAGGTCCTCGTCCGCGAGCGAACCACCGAGGACCTCGGCCCAGAAGGACGCCAGACGGTAGGGGTCGGCGCAGTCGACAGTGACGTGCCCTATGAGAGATGCCATGAGGCGCACCCTATCCACGCGCGTCAGTGACCACCGCTGGGCTGGTCGCAGCCGGAGTGGTCGGGGTACCCGGCGAAGGCGTCCGCCTGGGTGGAGTCGCGGCTCATCGTGCCCTCCACGCACAGCGGAGAGGCGTCGATGAGGAAGCTGACCCCGGTGGGACCGTTCCCGTACGCCTTGACCTTCCCGGCGGCGTAGCCCAGGCCGGTGATCGCGTCGCGGGTGTGCTCGGGGGCGAAGTCGGCGCGTCTGCGCAGCGGTTCGAGTGCGTCCTTGACGCGTCCGGCGGCCGCGAGCCCGTCGCAGCGGCTCTGGCCGTGCAGCGGGAGGGGCACCATGAAGCCGTGGTTCTCGGCGTAGTGGTCGGTGGGCGGCGTGGCCGGGCCCGGCGTACCGGCGGCCGCCGACGGTGGCGGCGTGGAACTGCCGCCGGGGCACGGGCCGTCCACCGGCGCGCTCGGCGCGGCCGCGTGCGCACCGGTGCCGTCTGCGGACCGCTGCGTTCCGCACCCGGCCAGCAGCAGGGCCAGCACCGCTATCGGCAACACCCCGCGCCGGGGCCGCGTCGTTCTGGTCGTGGTCATGCGCCGATCCTGCCCCGTATCGCGGCGGGAGTCGGAGTCATGCGCGCGCCGCGATCACGCGATCCCCGAACGCGGCCCACGGGCGCCAGCCGCCACCGGGCCGGTCCTGTACGCGAGTACGCATCCCGCCGTCGGTGGTGACGGCGAAGACGTGCAGCCGCCCGGTGGCGTCGGCCGCCGCCGTGGGCGTGGCGGCGAGCCGGACGCCGGGCTCGCCGAAGTCGTCACCGGGATCCCAGCTACCGCCGGGTGTGTGTTGGCGGCGGTGGCTGAGCAGGGCCCCGCCGGGCGACAGGGCGAAGGCTTCGAGCCTGCCGTCCGCGTCGGGGGCGAGCGCCGGGGCCGTAGCCGTCCAGCCGGACATCGGCTGCCAGTCGTCCCAGCCGCCGCTCGGCACGGTCTGGCGCCGGAGGAACGCCGCCTGGCCGGACGGGGCCGTGGCGACGACGGTGAGCCTGCCGCTGCCGTCGCGCGCCACGCGCGGCGCGGTGCCGGCGGCGGTGCCGAAGCGACTCCACTGCGCCCAGGGGCCGTTGGGGGTCTCCTGCCACCGGTGGTAGATACCGGAGCCACCGGGCGAGAGGGCGAAGACCTCCAGCCGTCCGTCGGCGTTGGCGGCGACGACGGGCGGCGCGCCCGCGGGCCCGCCGAAGCCGCCGTCCCATACGTCCCAGGCCGGCGAGCCGGGCGAGCTCTGCCACCGCCGGGCGACGGCGGTGCCGCCCGGGCCGAGCGCGAAGACCTCCAGCCTCCCGTCGGCGGCGCGGGCCACGGCCGGCGCGCCGCCCGCCGCGCCGCCGAACTCCTCCCAGTCGTACCAACTCCCGTCCGGACGCTGCGCCCTGTGCCAGAGAGCGGCACCGTCCGGGGCGAGGGAGAACACCTCCAGCCGTCCGTCGGTGTTGCGGCCGAGTGTGGGGACCGCCCCGGCAGGCGCGCCGAACGACTGCCATGACGACCAGGTGTCGGACCGCGGGTCGAGCTGGACGCGTCGCACCACCGAACGGTCACCGGCGTCGAGGGCGAACACGGTCAGCCTGTCGTCGACACCCAGTCCGGCGGCCGGGTTGTCCATGCTCTCCCAGGGCGGCGGTGTGTCCCGCCACCGCAACGGGGCCATGGACAGCCCCTGGTGGAACCAGCCCGCAGCACTCGCGTGCCACCGCTCTCCGTCCGTGACCACCTCGACGGCGTGTCCGGGCACATGGCCCGCGTAACCGTCGAGGCCGAAGGAGAACGGATTCCGGGACGCGAGGACATCGGTGCCGTCGTATCCGCCGCGGGGCCCGATGAACAGGTAGTACCAGCCGTCCCGCTCGACGACGAAGGGTGACTCGGTGACCGATACCGTCGCGGTGGTGGTCGCGTCGGTGAACACCGTTCCCGGCTCGCTCCAGTGCACCAGGTCGGCGGAGCGCCGGAAGGCCACCACATGCCGTCCGTCCTGGGCGGAGACCTCGGTGTAGTACATCACCCACTGGCCGTCGATCCGCACGACCATCGGGTCACGTGCCGCGCGCCCCCGGAAGAGCGGGCCGGCCGGGAGCCGCGTCCAGGTGAACAGGTCGGTCGAGGTGGCGAGGTTGATCGCGGCGCCGCTCCGGCCTCCGGCGGCGTAGAACATCCAGTACGTGCCGCCCGCCTCGACGACGTGGGGCGCCCACAGGTGCTCCTCGCCGAAGTAGTCCGGATCGACGGTCAGCGCGTCGGCGTGCGTGGTCCACGGTCCGTACGGGTCCGGGGCGGACGCGTGGGCGAAGGAGACCTCGGCCGCGCTGTCGGGGGCCTGGCCGGGCGGCGCGGCGGGGCCGACGATGCTGAACAGGTGCCATCGGCCGGACGCCTTGATCAGTGTGTGGTCGTTGAGATAGCGCCGCTCGCCGGGAGTCGACGGGTCGTAGACGTGTGTGAAGGGGCCCGCGCCGGTCCACCGGTGGGGCGGGGGCGGCGCGGCGGTGGCGCCGCCGGCACCCAGCAGTGCGAGTGCGCCCGCCGCGGCGGAACCCTGGAGCAGGCGGCGTCTGGTGATCGGATGCATGGGTCCTCGGGGAGGGGTGGAGGGGGCCGCGGCCGGCCGGGTCCTGGTGTCCTGACCGACCGCGGGGCTTCCTTACGGGACCGGTGGGCCGGCGGTGCTGTTGACCCAGGCCCAGTCGGACCAGGTGCTGAAGCCGGTCTGCCACCTGTGGTAGACCCCGGCCTGACTGGTCCCGAAGACCTCGATGCGTCCGTCGGCGTTGGTCGCGGCGGCGATCTCGGTGCCGCCGGTGCCGAACTTGTCCCAGTCGACGTAGGGGGCGTTCACGCCCTTCTGCCAGATGTGCATGGCGACCTCGCCGTTGATGGCGAAGACCTCCACCCGCCCGTCGGGACTGCGGTTGCTGGTCAGCTGAGCGTTCGCGGGACCGTGTGTGGGTTCCCAGCCGGACCAGCTCGTGGGATCCGTCTGGTAGCGGTGGAACACCCCCACCGGACCGGAAGCGAACACCTCAAGGCGCCCGTCGGCATTGTGATCGACGGTCACATCATGACCACCGCCACCGAAGTCCTCCCACTGCGACCAACCACCGTTCACAGCGGTCTGATACAGATGCTGGAACACCTTGTCATTGAGCGCGAACACCTCAAGCCGGCCGTCAGGAGCCTTCTCCATCTTCACCCGACTGCCCCCCGGGCCACCGCCCGAGGCCTCCCAACCCGACCAACCACCATTGGGAGCGGTCTGATACCTGTGGAACACCCCCGCAGAACCCGAAGCGAACACCTCGATACGACCATCGGCGTTGACACCCGCGGCGACACTGCTCCCGCCCGTACCGAACGCCTCCCAGTCCGACCACGCACCGGACGGAGACAGCTGATAGCGGTGCTGGGCGACATCCCCATTGATCGCCACCGCCTCCAGGCGGCCGTCGGCGTTGGGTGCGATCGCGAGTTGCGCGTTGCCGGGGCCGCTCGCCTTCTCCCACTCCGACCACGCGCCGTTCACCTGCGACTGCCAGGCGTGGTACACCCCGTCGGCCCCGGCCGCGAACACCTCGAGACGGCCGTCCGCCGACCGCGCCGACACCACCCGCCCCGACTTCTGCGGGTACACCAACGGCGCGGGCCCCGTGCCCGGGTTCCCGAGACGCGCCACCGCGGCGCGTGCCTCGCCCATGTGCCGCAGGTGAGCACCGCTGTTGTACGTGGACCACGGCTCCCAGTTCGTCCCCTGGTTGGAGATGCGGAACGCCGCGTTCGCGTTGCACTGGGGTTCGTAGGCGCAGGTGTCGTCGACCTCCTTGTGCCAGTAGTCGTTGATCTGCCACAGTCCGCGGTCGGTCGACGCGGGGGAGTTTCCTGACGTGTTGTGCGCGGCGGGGTTGCAGCTGGACTCGGCCAGTGCGACGGCGACGGCGAGCTCCAGGGCCTGGCCGCGGAACCCCGCGTTGTAGCCGACCTGGGCGCACAGGTCACTCGGCTCGGCCTGCGCCGGTGAGGCGCCGACGACCATGCCGGCCACGACGAGCAGGGAGGCGAGTACGGACAGAACGACGCGGTGGGGCGCGCGTCCTGCCGGCGAGGTCGTGCTCGCTCGCCGGCCGCGCTGGCTTCTTGGCAACTGCTGCCCTTTCAGGTGGCGGGTCATGGGATGGGGGGACCTGAGGTGCTGTTGACCCAGACCCATTCGGACCAGGTGCTGAAGCCGGTCTGCCACCTGTGGTAGACCCCGGCCTGACTGGTCCCGAAGACCTCGATGCGTCCGTCGGCGTTGGTGGCGGCGTTGATCTCGGTCCCGCCGGTGCCGAAGGTGTCCCAGTCGCCGTAGGCCGCGTTCACGCCCTTCTGCCATATGTGCATGGCGACTTCACCGTTGATGGCGAACACTTCCACCCGCCCGTCGGCGGTGCGGTCGCTCGTGAGCTGGGAGTTCGCGGGTCCGCGCGTGGGTTCCCAGCCGGACCAGCTCGTGGGATCCGTCTGATAGCGGTGGAACACCCCCACCGGACCGGAAGCGAACACCTCAAGGCGCCCGTCGGCATTGTGATCGACGGTCACATCATGACCACCGCCACCGAAGTCCTCCCACTGCGACCAACCACCGTTCACAGCGGTCTGATACAGATGCTGAAAGACCTTGTCATTGAGCGCGAACACCTCAAGCCGGCCGTCAGGAGCCTTCTCCATCTTCACCCGGCTACCGGCCGGTCCACCGCCCGAGGCCTCCCAACCCGACCAACCACCATTGCGAGCGGTCTGATACCTGTGGAACACCCCCGCGGGACCCGAAGCGAACACCTCGATACGACCATCGGCATTGACACCCGCGGCGACACTGCTCCCGCCCGTACCGAACGACTCCCAATCGGACCAGGCCCCGGACGGAGACAGCTGATACCGGTGCTGGGCGACATCCCCATTGATGGCGAATGCCTCCAGACGGCCGTCGGCGTTCGGCACGATGGCCAACTGCGCACGGGCGGGGCCGCCCACCTTCTCCCACTCCGACCAGGCGCCGTTCACCTGCGACTGCCAGGCGTGCTGCACTCCGTCGGCCCCGGCCGCGAACACCTCGAGACGGCCGTCCGCCGACCGCGCCGACACCACCCGCCCCGATTCCTCGGGATACACCAGCGGCGGGGGCCCGGGCCGCCGGCCGGGCGTGCACGGTACGGTCACGCCGCGTTCCGCCAGGTAGGGAACGGGGTCGATGCCGTGGCTCATGCTGGTGTCGCGGCGTACCCGCAGGTGCAGATGGGGGCCGGTGGCCTGGCCCTCGGCGCCCATGAGCGCGATGCGCTGACCGGCCGTCACCCGGTCCCCCACAGCGACGTCCCTCTCGTACATGTGCCCGTACTCGGTCACCGTTCCGTCGGGGTGCAGGATGCGGATCCACTGGCCGTAGCCGTCCGCGGGCCCTGAGTTGATGACCTCGCCGTCACCCACGGCGTAGATCGGCGTGCCGCGTTCATTGGCGATGTCGATGCCGTCGTGATCACGAGCTCCGCCGTAAGGGTCGGAGATGAAGCCGGCCGCCGGGCACGAGGCGGCGAATCCGGCGGCCTGAGCGGCGGCGGCCGGGGACGTGGCCACCAGCGACGGCAGGACGACTGCTGTGGCCGAGAGAACGAAGTGCAGCGCGCGTCTGGAAAGACCTTGAAACACGTGGGCGTTCCTCCCCTCTTGGGGGCATATCGGAGCGTACGGGTGGGCTACGCGTGCGGTTCGTAGGGCGACGGTCACACGCGCACCGGCGGGGCGAGGCTAGCCACGGGTGGCCGGGCAGGGGCATCCGGAACGCTACGGAATGACAACACCGGCCGGGCTCGGGTATTGGCGTGAGCCATCAGTAGAGTCGCCATGAGATCAGCGTCGGTACCACCCGGATCGGCCTCGTGCTCAGCCCTCGCCGGCCCGGGAGAACGCAGGAAAGCCCCACTCTTCACCGATCACCCGAGGAGCCCCGCATGAAGATGCTCATCAACACCCCCGAGACAGTCGTCGCCGACGCCCTGCGGGGTATGGCCCTCGCGCATCCCGGGTTGAAGGTCGACGTCGAGGGGCGCGTCGTCGTGCGGGGGGATTCGCCCGTCCCGGGGAAGGTGGGGCTCGTGTCCGGGGGCGGGTCCGGGCATGAGCCGTTGCACGGAGGGTTCGTGGGGTACGGGATGCTGGACGCCGCCTGCCCCGGCGAGGTCTTCACCTCTCCCGTGCCCGATCAGATGGTGCGCGCCGCTGCCGCCGTGGACGGCGGGCGGGGTGTGCTGTTCATCGTGAAGAACTACACGGGCGACGTCCTCAACTTCACCATGGCCGCCGAACTGGCGGAGGACGAGGGGATCCAGGTCGCCAGCGTGCTCGTCAACGACGACGTGGCGGTCACCGACAGCCTCTTCACAGCCGGCCGCCGGGGCACCGGGGCCACCCTCTTCGTGGAGAAGATCGCGGGCGCGGCGGCCGAGGAGGGGGCGCCGCTGGAGCGGGTGGAGGCCCTGGCGCGGAAGGTGAACGAGTCCTCGCGCAGTTTCGGCGTGGCCCTCGGCGCCTGTACGACGCCCGCCAAGGGCAGCCCCACCTTCGACCTCCCGGCCGGGGAGCTGGAGCTGGGTGTCGGCATCCACGGCGAGCCCGGCCGGGAGCGGCGGGCGATGATGTCGTCCGGTGAGATCGCGGACTTCGCCGTGGACGCGGTGCTGACTGACCTGCGACCCACCGAACCCGTGCTGCTGCTGGTCAACGGCGCGGGCGCGACACCGCTGCTGGAGCTGTACGGCTTCACCGCCGAGGTCCACCGGGTGCTCGCCGCGCGGGGCGTGACCGTCGCCCGGACGCTCGTCGGTGACTACGTCACGTCCCTCGACATGGCGGGGGTCTCAGTGACGCTGTGTCAGGCCGACGAGGAGACGCGCCGGTTGTGGGACGCGCCGGTGCAGACGGCGGGCCTCCGCTGGGGCCGGTGACGCTCTCGCTCCTGGAGGACGGAGCCTGCCCGTCCCGGACGGCCCACAGACAATTCGGGCCGACCGGGCACTCCGTTTTCGCGTCACGTTCGCCCTCGCGCGTCCCAACGCCCTGCGGGACCGGCCGCGGCCCTGCCAGACTGGACGTTGCGACACAGCCACGGTGAGCAGGAGTTGGTGGTCAGTGAGCGAAAGGCCGAAGCGCCCCTATACGAAGGACGAAGTGCTCCACGGCGTGGCACTGATCCAGGCGCATCTCGCGGAGGACATGGACGCCATCGTCGCGCTCCAGGGCCTGGAGGAGGACGAGCAGTCGGCACGGGAGACGGCGCGGGCCATGTTCGCGCTGGCCCACATCATCGTCTACGGCGCCGTCATCCCGCAGATGTGGGTCGTCAGGAAGGACTTCAGTTACGGCAACACCAGCAATGTGCCGGAGCTTTCCCTGGCGCTGCTCTTCGTCGAGCGGATCGAGCAGCGGGTGGAGCTGGCCCATGTGCACCCGGTGGTCGGCGCGTTGTCGGCCGGTGATGTCATGGGGCTGATCGTGGAGTGCCTCGGGACGAAGATGGAGGACGTCCCGGTCTTCCTCGACGCGGTGCGGGAGCAGACGCTGCGCTCCATGGCGTGACGGGCGCTTCGGGGGTCAGCCGAACCGGCAGATGCCGCCGGTGCCCTGCGCGGGCGCGCCGGGGGTGTCCGGCTCCAGCACGCGTACGTCGGCGCCGGTGAGCAGCGCGGAGCGGACGACGACATCGGCCAGCCGGCCGCTCGCGAGCGGGCCGCCGCCGTTGGGCACGAAGTCCTCGTGGCGCTCGTAGACGTCGGTGGGCGCGGGCCCGAACCAGGCGGTGCGGGAGTCCCGCGGGTCGTCGGTGACGGCCAGTGTGCCCACCCTGCCCGCGGCCAGCGCCTCCAGGGTCGCGTGCACGCCTTCCACGGCGTGGCCGCCCGGCGCGCGTTCCTCGTCGAGGCGGCGCAGGAGTTCGGCGGTCTCCTCGCGGGCGGCCGCGGCCGCCTCCGCCGCCACCTGGGCGGCGCGCCCGCTGCCGGAGCCGTCCTCGCTGCGGCCGCCGCTGACCTGGGCCACGGAGACGGCGCGCCGGACCCGGGCCGGGAGGTGCTTGGTCAGATACTGCCGGGCGCGTACGTCACCGGCGAGCAGGAGCAGGTGGGCGGAGACCTCGTCGAGTGCCTGGGCCACGGCGTCGGCGACCGCGGTGGCGTTGTGCTCCCAGGAGTCCTCGGCACGGTGCTGGAAGCGCATCTGGGGCAGGCCGGAGCTCCGCCCGATCTCGTCGTCGGGGCCGGTGACCGTGCGCCGTACGGGCTCGGTGGAGCCCTCCGCGTAGAGCAGCAGGTCGGCTCCGGCGCGGTCCACGACGACGACCACATGGGCGGGGTGGTCCTGGCGCCACTCCATGAGGGGCAGCAGGTGCGGGAGCGTCCCGGAGACGGCGAGGTCACCGTGCCCGTCGCCGGGCAGTTCGACGACGTGCCGGACCCTGCCCTCCGCCGCGAACGCCGCCAGCGCCCCGGTGCCCGGCAGCCGGTCCATGACCTGGGCGGTGAGCGCGTCCAGGGTGGCCGGGGCGGCTCCCTCACCGGCCAGCCGCGCGGTCAGGCCGCGCCACCGGGACTGGGCCGCCTGCGCCAGCTGGGGTCGCGGTTCGCGGTCGAAGTACACCGACAGGAAGGGGCCCGGCGCCTGGAGCAGGTCGCGCAGTGTGCCGGTGTCGGTGGCTGTGGCAGTGGTCATGGGGTTCTCCTTCGACGGGAACGGCGCCGTCCGCCCGGGGGCCGGAACCCCCCAGGGCCCGTGGATCCGGCTCCCCCTTCCAGGTGACCAGATGCGGCGGCATCGTGCCATCGGTGGAGCGGCGGCCCTCCGGGAAGGCCCGGGAACAGGGCCCTCCCGGCCTTTCGCGACGGCCCGGCGCCGGGGTCAGGCGTCGGGGTCCGCGCCGTGCCACACCGTCGTGACGTTGCAGAACTCGCGGATCCCGTGGCCCGCCAGCTCGCGACCGTAGCCGGAGCGCTTCACGCCGCCGAAGGGCAGCGCCGGGTGCGAGGCGGTCATGCCGTTGAAGAAGACACCACCGGCCTCGATGTCCCGGGTGAAGCGCTCCTGCTCCTCGCGGTCACGCGTCCAGACGTTGGAGCTCAGCCCGAAGGGGGTGTCGTTGGCGAGCTCCACCGCCTCGTCGAGCCCGCCCACCCGGTAGAGCGTCGCCACCGGGCCGAACGCCTCCTCGCGGTGGATCCGCATCCCTGGGGTGATCCCGGCGAGCACCGTCGGCTCGTAGAACCAGCCCTCGGCCAGGCCCTCCGGCCGGCCGCCGCCGCACAGGACGGTGGCACCGCGGCGCACCGCGTCGTCGACGAGTTCCTCCAGGTCGGCGCGGCCCTGCTCGCTGGCGAGAGGCCCGACGTCGGTGGTGTCGGCCATGGGGTCACCGACGGTCAGCTCGGCCATGCGGGCGGTGAAACGCTCGGCGAATTCGTCGTAGACGCGGGTGTGGACGATGAAGCGCTTGGCGGCGATGCAGGACTGGCCGTTGTTCTGCACGCGGGCGGTCACCGCGGTGCTCACGGCCCGGTCGAGGTCGGCCGACGGCATCACGACGTAGGGGTCGCTGCCGCCGAGTTCGAGGACGGTCTTCTTGATCTCGTCACCGGCGATCGCGGCCACGGACCGGCCCGCCGGTTCGCTGCCGGTGAGCGTCGCGGCGGCGACCCGGGGGTCGCGGAGGATGCCCTCGATGGCGCGGGAGCCCACGAGCAGCGTCTGGAAGCACCCTTCGGGGTATCCAGCCCGGCGGAAGAGGTCCTCCAGATAGAGCGCGGTCTGCGGCACGTTGGAGGCGTGCTTGAGGAGGCCCACGTTGCCCGCCATCAGGGCGGGCGCCGCGAAGCGCGTGACCTGCCACAGCGGGAAGTTCCACGGCATGACCGCGAGGACCACGCCCAGCGGGCGGTAGCGGACCCGGGCGTGCGCGGCGCCGGAGTCCTTGACCTCGGTCTCGGAGGGGAACTCGTCGGCCAGCAGGATCTCGGCGTGCCCGGCGTACCAGCGCATCGCCTTGACGCACTTGGCCGCCTCGGCGCGGGCGGCGGCCAGGGGCTTGCCCATCTCGGTGGTCATGGTGCGGGCGATGGATTCCTGGTCCTCCTCCAGGAGGTCCGCGGCGCGGCTCATCAGCCGGGCGCGCTCGGGGAGGTCGGTGGTGCGGTAGCGCCGGTAGGCCGAGGCCGCGGTGGCCAGGCACCGCTCGATCCCGTCCGCTCCGAGCTCGTCGAACGTCCTGAGCGTCTCACCGTTCGCGGGGTTCACCGTCGCAATGGGCACGGATGTCCGCCTCCTCGCGCTTCTCGTGGTCCTCGTGCTCGCTGCCTCGACCTTGCAGGGGCCCGTGCGGACGCGCAAGACGTGGCGCGGCGGGCGTCGGCGGTCGGGGCCGTGCGGCGGGGCCCGGGCGGGCTCAGCGGGGCGGCTGCTCCCGCGCGCCGTCGGGGGCGTGTGTCTGGCCGGGCAGCCGCGGTGGGCCCTCGATCGCGGGCCGCGGGCCCACGACGGGCCGGCGGGGCAGCACGCGCGCGTGGTAGAGCCAGCCCACGGCCGCGGCCGAGGTCGCCCCGAAGCCCAGGCAGCACAGCCATGGCAGCCACCGTCTGCCGGTGCACTCGGCGAGGTCCATCGCCCAGCCGACCACGGCGTTGCCGCCGACCGCGGCCGTGCCCGAGAGCATGTAGAAGAGCCCGAAGTACGTACCGGTCAGCCGCTCATGGCCGAAGCGCGGGATGACCTCCATGGCCGACGGATAGGCGATCATGCCCCCGGCGTAGAGCAGCAGCGCGCCGGTGAGCATGACGGCCAGTCGCGCGATGCCCTGCCCGGGGCCGTCCGGCCGGGTCGTGGCGCAGATCAGCAGGGGCGGCACGAACCCGGCTCCTATCAGTCCGATCCCGGCCCCCAGCCAGCGCGCGCCGCCCCCGCGCCGTGCCAGGCTTCTGGTGATGGGGAGCTGGAAGAACAGGTGCGCGACGGCTCCGGAGGCCAGCAGCACCCCGGCCGCGCCGCCCCAGCCGGAGACCGTGCGCGCGCCCTCGGGCAGCAGCACGAAGAGCTGGTTCTCCATGACGACCATGCCGGTGGCGGCGAGGGAGAAGCACAGGAACCGGCGGTTGCCGAGGACTTCGCGCCAGTCGGCGAGCACGGTCTCGGACGCGTGGACGGTCCTGCGCGCCGGAAGGGTGAGGGCCTGGGCGATCGTCAGCAGGGTGAAGAAGCCCGACACGGTCAGCGCGCAGATCCTGATGTCCGCGAGGAAGAGCACGCTGCCGAGCAGCAGCCCGATCAGCCACCCGCTGGTGGCGAAGACGTTGAGCAGCGCGAACGTCTCGGCCTGCCGCTCCCCCGTCTCCTGGGCGACGTAGGCGCGTACGGCGGGATAGAACAGGGCCCCCGCCAGGCTGCTGAGCACGGAGGCGGCCAGCAGCAACGGCAGGGAGTTCCCGAAGGCGAAGAGCACGAACCCCGCCGTCCGCAGCGCGCACCCGGCGACGATCACCGCGCGCGGGCCGAGCCGGTCGGCCGCGGTTCCCCCGACGACGAACAGGCCCTGCTGACTGAGGTTCCGTGCGGCGAGCACCAGACCGACCAGTGCCGCCGACATCCCCAGATTCTCTTCCAAATACTTCGCGAGAAAGGGGATCACGACGCAGTAACCGATATCCACGCCGAACTGGTTGATGAATAGCAACCGCAATGCCAGTGGGAAATCCCGGATCGCCCGAAAGACTCTCATGCGTGCCCCTGTGGGCCCGACCGGCAGCCGACCGCGGTCGTGAAACAGCCTTGACTTCGGCCTGCTCGCAGGCCAGGATGCCCCGGTGTACGGCTCGTCGGCTCGCTGTTCCGGTCAGTGGAAGGTCACGTTCAATGACCTCGAAAAGGGGTCGATCATATGTTTTTGCGGTGCATCCCCGATACCCCCGACCGTATTCCTGACGGACACTTCGCCAGACACTTTAGCAAAGCGAGTCCTCTGCCGACAGGGCTCGTTGGAGGGGTATTCCGCTTTGCCCGGCGGTATGGGAGGTGCGAGCGCACGGCCGTGTACGCCCCTCGGCGCTCCGCTCCGCGCCCCGGCGCCGGGAGCGATTTCCGCGGCCCGCCCGCATCCTTCGCCGCGCCCGCTCGTCAAACAGTCCCGGGGGTCCGGACGGTCCGGCCCCGCCCTCGACTCGCGGAGGCGTTCACGTGCTCACCCACACCGCTGCCGGTCTGGCCGTCAATCCCCTGGACGCCTCCTCGCTGCTGGCGGCCTTCGGGGCGCTCGGGATCGCCGTGGTGCTGTTCGCGGAGACGGGGATGCTGATCGGCTTCTTCCTGCCCGGGGACTCGCTGCTGTTCACCGCCGGGCTGCTGGCCAGATCCGGCGCCCACGCCGGGCCGCGCCTGGATCTCGCACAGGTGCTGCTCGCCGCCGCCGTCGGGGCGCTGGCCGGGGCGCAGTGCGGATACGCCGTCGGCCGCCGTACCGGCCGCGCCCTCCTCGCCCGCTCGCGGAACCGCCGGCTGCTCGAAGGCGCCGCGCGGGCGGAGGAATTGCTCGACCGGTACGGCCACGCGCGCGCGATCGTGCTGGCCCGCTTCGTGCCGGTGGTCCGCACGGTCCTCAACCCGCTCGCCGGAGCCCTCGGGGTGGCGCCGCGCACCTTCACCCTCTGGCAGGCGGCCGGCGGGCTCGTCTGGACGGTGGGCCTGGTCCTGGCCGGCTACGGGCTCGGGTCGGCGGTGCCGAACGTCGACCGCTACCTCCTGCCCCTCGTCGGACTCGTCGTGGCGCTGTCCCTGCTGCCACTGGCGCTGGAGTTGCTCCGCGGCCGCCGCGCCGGCCGGGACGACGCCGCTTCCCCGGGCGAAGACATCGGTTCCCCGAGTTAACTCGTGTGACTCCTGGGGCGGTTTGTCACTCCTGCGTCCTTGTCAGTGATCCGCTCAGTGTGGATAGTTGGGGTGGTTGCCGGGCTTCGAGCGGGGGGATGGCATGGAGCGTCGTCTGGGCGCGCATGAGATGGCGATCTACCGCAGCGGCGGACGCGTGCTCGTGCCCTGCGAGTTCGAGGGGCACGTCGATCGCGCGCTGCTCGCCGAAGCACTCCGGATCCTGACCGAGTTCCACCCCGTCCTCCTCGGCAGGTTCGTCCCCGGTGCGGGGTCCTGCGTCGTCCAGGACGGTGACCCGGGCACGCAGCGGGTGGCCATCGAGAGGTATGCCGATCTCGAGCACGAGTTGCAGGTGGTCCAGGACTGGTCGGCCGGCCCGCTGTTGCGGGTGGCCGTGTCCGAGGGTGGCCCGCGCACCACGGTGGCGCTGAGCCTGCCGCGGGCCCTGGTGGACGGCTCGGCCTACATCGCGCTGTACGAGAGGCTGTGGGCCGTCTACACCGACCTGTCGCTCGGCAGGAGCGTCCCGACCCGCCTCATCGGGGGCGGGCTGGCCTCGCCGTCGCTCGACACCCGCGCCCAGGAGGGTTTCACCGAGGAGGAGTTGTCGGGCTATCTGGCCTTGCGGGCCGCCGCGCGTGAAGCCGTCCCCTCGGTGCTGCCCACCCGCGGCCGCGAGCCCGGGAGCTTCGGCCTCGTACGCCTCGAACTCGACGAGGGGCGCACGCGGCGGTTCGTCGACCACGCCCACGCGGCCGGCCTCAGCGTGCACAGCCTGATCTGCGGGGTGCTGCTGGCAGGGGCGCGGGCCTTCCTCCCGCCGCAGTCGGGGCCGGTCACCCTGGCCTGCGTCTCGGCGGTCGACATGCGGGCGCGCATCTCCCCGCCCATCGATCCGGAGAGCATCCAGTCCTCCGCTTCCTCCAGCACGGTCACACTGGAGGTCCGCGAGTCACCCGACCCCGTGGCACTGGGGCGGCTGGTGGCGGAGAAGCTGCGGGCCGATCTCGACGCGCGCGTACCCGGCCTCGACCTCGCCACGATCCCGCGCCTGACCGAGGAAACGGCCCCGCGCCTGCCCACGCTGATCGTCACCAACCTCCACAAGATCCCGCACCCGACGCTCCCCGAGGGCCTGACGGCGACGGGGTGGCGGATCCTCCCGCTGATGGACACACCGGTCCCGCTGGCGACCGTCACCCGCTTCGGCGGCCGTCTCGCGATCGACCTTCCGTATCCCCGCCACTGGTACGACGACGAAACGATGCGCCGGTTCATGTCGGCCGCTTCCGAGGTCTTCGACGACATTCTCGCCCGAGAGGCCACTCGGAGTTAGCACAGCCCTGGGGCGCACACATCGCATTCGGTATTCACACGAGTCCTCGGCATGGGTACGTCGCGAATCCCGCTGGAATTCCCACACCGCCATGGACGGTGATTGCCGTCGGCGATTCCTCGCGGACGCATCCCGCCGCCGGCTCGGGCCTGGCTCGATCTCGGCCACCGTGGCGCCTGAGCGTGCCCTGTCGAGCACGTCGCGTCCCCGCGTGACGCGGAGAAATTCATCAGCCGTCGGCACGGCTGCCGGTGCGGGCTGAGCGACGGGCTCTCCCGCCACCCTCGCGGAAGCCCGCAAGAACGCGCTCCGCGCCAGTGGTGGCGCGTTCGAGCCAGTCCTTTATTTCCTCTTCCGTTTCACCGGTGTTGCATGTCTGTGGAGCCGCCCCGTCGGCGCAGAGGCGAGTGCCTGGAGCACGCCGCCGTATTTCACACACAGCCGTCCGCTGTGGGCAACCCGCCTCCTCACGACCCCACATGGCCGGACACGGGCCTCGGTCCAGTGGCACGGCGGGGGCGCTCTCGTGCCCCGTGACGCCGGAGAACATACCGGCGGGGCTCCGGGCCCGGCGGGCCCCCGGGAGCCTCCGCTTCACGACGGCGGGGAGACACGGGCGCCGGCGGCCGGGCGACTTCGCGACGGCATGGCGGGATCCACGCCCGGCCCCGGGACCGCCCGCTGACGCGCCGTGACAGCACGCCCTCGTCGCGAAGGGTCTGCCGGAGCCGCGACCACACACGAGCCACAATCGACCCACTAATTCCAGCCATCATCGCCAGCACCCTCCGTTCCGCACCAACCCGCCGGCGGACGAACCGCGTTCCTCGGCCAACGGCTCTCACCATGGCGTGAATACGCAGGTCACCGCCGCCACAAACAGACGAGTCGGTCCGGTTTCGGCCCGCCCGGCCGGCCGGCACCCGGTCGGGGCGCCATCCGCCCCCGCACAGAGGCCGACGACCTCTCACATCACCCGAAGAAGGCCCGTACCGATACGCATAAACCCCAGGTCAGGCGTCGGTTGGCGGAGTCGCCCCACCCGGCGGCGGCGACCGCGCGGCATGCCTTTCGAACCGGATCTTCTGCGCTTTCGTGGCTCTTGCGCCATTAAGTCGCCGACCCGATCGGCATTCGAACAATGGGAATGTCTTATTCCGTCCGGGTGTCGCCCTTCCCTCATTGCCCTGGGAAGTTCCGCCTTGCATCATCGATGCGTAGGGCAATGATCCACAAGAACCTCTTCGGGTTCGACACTTCCGCCCGGCGGAGAACCGGCTCGAGGGGGGATTGTCGGCGCGCTCCGGCAATGGCGTAATCATTTGTCGCATCCAGCCGGCGTTTCGCCTCAGTGCGACACGCACCGAACGGACAGGACGGGCCGAGCCCGTCGCCCGAGCGCTGAACAAGCACTCGGGGAAAGCCTTTTGCCTGCCCCTGCCTTCTCCGATACGTCAGACGCACGGCACGCGGACTTCATCCGGCCGTTCGCAAGGCTCTCGCGGACGTCGCGCGGCCAGGGGCAACACTTAGGGGGAACGCTCAGTGAGGTACGAGATGTTGGGCCCGCTCCGGGTCACGGACGGCAGCAAGAGCATGACCATCAACGCACACAAGGTGGAGATCGTCCTCTCCGTCCTGCTCATCCGCGCCGACCAGGTGGTGACCCCGGAGCAGCTGATGGCGGAGATCTGGGGAGAGGACCTGCCCCGGCGCGCCACCGCGGGCCTCCATGTGTACATCTCCCAACTCCGTAAATTCCTCAAGAGGCCGGGCGTGGCCGGCAACCCCGTCGAGACCCGGGCGCCGGGATATGTGCTGCACAAGGGCGACGACGAGATCGATGCCCAGGTGTTCCCGCAGCTCGTCGACAAGGGCAGGGCGTTCCTCAGGGAGGAGCGGCACGACGAGGCCGCCTGCCACTTCGAGCAGGCCCTCGCCCTGTGGCGCGGTCCGGCTCTCGGCTACGGCGGCAAGGGGCCGGCCGCGGGCGGCCCGATCATCGACGGCTTCTCGACCTGGCTGACGGAGACCCGTCTCGAGTGCCAGGAGATGCTGGCGGAGTGCCGGCTCCAGCTCGGCCGCCACCGGGAGGCCGTCGGCATGCTCTACGCGCTCACCGCCGAGAACCCGATGCGCGAGGTCTTCTACCGCCAGCTCATGCTGGCGCTCTACCGCTCGGAGCGGCAGGCGGACGCGCTGAAGGTGTATCAGTCGGTGCGCAGGACCCTGAAGGAGGAACTGGGCCTGGAGCCCGGGCGTCCGCTCCAGGATCTGCAACGGGCGATACTCGCCGGGGACGGAGACCTGCTGGCGCCGCCCCTGGCCCTGTCGGGCCGCTGACTTCACCGGAGCTCCGTACACCGCGCGAGGCGCTCTTGGTGTGCGGAGCTCCGGCGCGTCCGGCGGACCGGTGCGGGAAGGCCGTCAGAAGGCGCAGTCCAAGTGCTTGATGCCCTCGACGAAGCTGGAGGTCAGGCGCCGGGGCGTGCCCACGGCGTGGATCCCGGGCAGCGCGGTGAGGAGCTCCCGGTAGAGCACGGTGATCTCCAGCCGGGCGAGGTGGGCGCCCAGGCAGACGTGCGGGCCCACCGCGCCGAACGTGACGTGCGCGTTCGACCCGCGGGTGATGTCGAAGCGGTACGGGTCGGGGAAGACGCTCTCGTCCTGGTTCCCCGACCAGTAGAAGAGGAAGACCCGGTCGCCCCTGCGGAACCTGTGGCCGTTCAGCTCGCAGTCGCGGGCGGCGACCCGGCGCATCCAGTTGATAGGGGTGGAGACGCGGAGGATCTCCTCGACGGCGTTCTTCGCGTGCGCGTCGAAGTCCGACAGCAGCAGTTGTTTCTGCTCGGGGTGCTCGGTCAGCAGGACCAGGGCGTGGGAGATCGCGTTGCGGGTGGTCTCCATGCCGGCGATGACGAGCAGGATGAAGAAGGAGACGAGTTCCTGCCGGGTCAGCTGCTCGCCGTCCGACTGCACCTGCACCAGCTTGGTGATCAGGTCGTTGCCGGGGTCGGCGAGGCGCTCCTCGCGGAGCCCCGCGATGTAGTCCCCGAGTTCGCGTGACGCCTCGACCACCGCCCGCTCGGCGTCCGCCGGGTCGGCGACGTAGTCGGGGTCGAGCGGGCCCACGATCGTGTTGGACCTCTCGAAGAGGAACTGGTGGTCCTCCTCGGGGATCCCCATCATGTCGGCGAGTACGGCGATCGGCATCTCCGCGGCGACGGGCCGGATGAAGTCACCCGGCCCGCGGGCGACGAGCTCCCGGATGATGCGCCGGGCGGTACGGGTCGCCACCGCCTCGAACTCCGGGACCGTGTTGCGGCCGAAGGAGCGCGAGACGATGCGCCGGAGGCGGGAGTGCTCCGGGTTGTCCATGTTGATCATCGAGCCGTAGTACTCGTCCAGTTCGGGCGGCAGGCCGACGATGGTGGTCGCGCCGTTGGAGGAGAAGTCCTGCGGGCGGCGGCTCACTTCCGCGATGTCGGCGTACTTCACCAGCGCGTGGTAGCCGGACACCCAGGGCACGCCGGGCATGCTCTGCCGGATGAACGCCGGGTGCGGCAGCCCACGCAGCTCCGCGAAGAGGGCCACGCGCTCCTCGCGCGGCCGCGCCCAGAAGGAGGGGTCGACGAGGTCGGGCAGGGTTGCTGTGGAGGGCTTGCTTTCCGTGCGGAACACGATGCCTCGATTCGCGTTGTCCGGACCAACGATCAGATCGACCGGCTCCACCGAGCGACGCGACGACACCGCTGATCAGGCCATGAGAATGGGTGGCCGCACCCTGACAGCCGTCCCTTAAGCGCTGCTAAGACCTCCCGGCGCGCAGCCGAGTATTAGGAGGGCTTTAGCGCCGTCGACAATTCTGCAACCCGGTGAGGCCCCGCCTGCCCGATGCTCGCGCCGTACGGCTGTCCGGTCATGCGGGTCAGGGGTCCGCCTGTTCTCGCGGAGAGGAGCGGTTGTCACCGGGATGGCGCACAACGAAGAGAAGCTTCTTGAATACCTCAAGCGTGTCACTGCGGACCTGCGTCAGACCGAACGACGGCTGCGGGAGGTCGAGTCGGCGGGCCACGAACCGATCGCGGTCATCGGCATGGCGTGCCGGCTGCCGGGCGGAGTGCGGTCCCCCGAAGAGTTCTGGGACCTGATCTCGGCGGGCGGCGACGCCGTCTCGCCGCTGCCCGGCAACCGCGACTGGGACCTCGACGCCCTCTACGACCCGGACCCGGAGAGCAACGGCACCAGCTACGTCCGCGAGGGCGGCTTCGTCCACGACGCCGGTGACTTCGACTCCACCTTCTTCGGCATCGGCCCGAGCGAGGCCCTGGCCATGGCACCGCAGCAGCGGCTCGCCCTGGAGACGGCGTGGGAGGCCGTCGAGCGCGCGGGCATCGACCCGCTCTCCCTGCGCGGCAGCGCCACCGGCACCTTCATCGGCTGCGACGGCCTCGACTACGCCCTGGGTGCCTCCGAGGTGCCGGAGGGCATCGCCGGATACTTCACCATCGGCAACTCCGCCAGCGTCACCTCCGGCCGCGTCGCCTACGCCCTGGGCCTCGAAGGCGCGGCGGTGACGATGGACACGGCGTGCTCCTCCTCCCTGGTCTCCCTCCACCTCGCGGCCCAGGCCCTGCGCGCGCAGGAGTGTGCGTTGGCCCTGGCCGGCGGCACCTACGTGATGTCGTCGCCCGCGCCGCTCATCGGCTTCAGCGAGCTGCGCGGCCTCGCCCCCGACGGGCGGTGCAAGCCCTTCGCGGCGAGCAGCGACGGCATGGGCATGGCCGAGGGCACCGGCGTGGTGTTGCTGGAGCGCCTCTCCGACGCCCGGCGCAACGGCCACAAGGTCCTCGCGGTGATCCGGGGTTCGGCCGTCAACCAGGACGGCGCGAGCAACGGCCTCACCGCCCCCAACGGGCCCGCGCAGGAGCGGGTCATCCGCGCCGCCCTCGCCAACGCGCGGCTGTCCGCCGACGACATCGACGTCGTGGAGGCGCACGGCACCGGCACCACCCTGGGCGACCCCATCGAGGCCGGCGCGCTCGCCTCGGCCTACGGACAGGGGCGGCCCGAGGACCGGCCCTTGTGGCTGGGCTCGGTGAAGTCGAACATCGGCCACACACAGATCGCCGCGGGCGTGGCCGGAGTGATCAAGATGGTCCTCGCGCTGCGGCACGAACTGCTGCCCGCCACCCTGCACATCGACGCCCCCTCCCCCCACGTGGAGTGGGACGACAGCGGGCTGCGCCTGCTCACCGAGCCGGTGAAGTGGTCACGCGGTGAGCGGGTGCGCAGGGCCGGGGTGTCCTCCTTCGGGTTCTCGGGCACGAACGCGCATCTGATCCTGGAGGAGGCGCCGGAGGAGGGGCCCGCGGTGGCCGGGCCGGTGGCGGGTCCGGTGGTGCCGTGGATCGTCTCCGCCCGGACCGCCGACGCCCTGCGTCAACAGGCCCGCAAGCTCCTCGCGTTCACAGATGCATCCGCGGTCGACGTCGGCTGGTCACTGGCCACATCACGGTCGGTCTTCGAGCACCGCGCCGTGATCGTGGCACAGGACCACGACCAGGCCCTCACCGGACTCGAAGCCCTCGCCTCAGGCGACGTCTCACCCGACGTGGTGTCCGGCCTGACTGGGGACCTGGGCCCGGGACCGGTGCTCGTGTTCCCCGGCCAGGGATCGCAATGGGTGGGCATGGGAGCCCAACTCCTCGACGAATCACCGGTGTTCGCCACCCGTATCGCCGAGTGCGAACAGGCCCTGGCCCCGTACGTCGACTGGTCCCTCACCGCGGTGTTGCGCGGGGACGGCAGCGAGCTGGCACGGGTGGAGGTCGTCCAGCCCGTCCTGTGGGCCATGATGGTCTCCCTCGCCGCCGTCTGGGCCGACCACGGCATCACACCCGCCGCCGTCGTAGGACACTCCCAAGGCGAGATGGCCGCCGCATGCGTGGCCGGAGCCCTCACCCTCGACGACGCCGCACGCATCGTCGCCATCCGCAGCGACGCCCTCCGACAGCTCGCCGGGCACGGGGCGATGGCCTCCCTCGGCGTGGGCCAGGAGCAGGCCGCCGAGCTCATCGACGGACACCCGGGCGTGGGCATCGCGGGCGTCAACAGCCCTTCCTCCACGGTGATCTCGGGTCCGCCCGCGCAGGTCGCCGCCGTGGTCTCGGCCGCGGAGGGGCGCGGCCTGCGGGCCCGCCTGATCGATGTGGACTACGCCTCCCACGGGCCGCAGGTCGACGAGATCGCCGACCTGCTCGCCGAGCGCCTCAGCGGTATCCGGCCGGTGGACACCGAGGTGGCGTTCTACTCCACCGTCACCGCCGGGCGCCTGGAGACCACCGGCCTGGACACCGCGTACTGGATCACCAACCTGCGGCGGCCCATCCGCTTCGCCGACACCGTCGAGGCCCTGCTCGCCGACGGCTACCGCCTGTTCATCGAGGCCAGCCCCCACCCCGTACTCAACCTGGGCATCCAGGAGACCATCGACCACATCGGCGTCACGGCGGCCATCGTCCCCACCCTGCGCCGTGACCACGGCGGCCTCACCCAGCTCACACACGCCGCCGCCCTGGCCTTCACCGCCGGCGCGGACGTCGACTGGCGCCGCTGGTTCCCCACCGAACCCACCCCCCACACCGTCGACCTGCCGACCTACGCCTTCCAGCGTCGGCGATACTGGCTCAAGCACTCCACCGCGGCCCCCGCCGTCGGCGGAGGTCACGACGCGGCCGAAGCACGGCTGTGGCAGGCCATCGAGAATCTGGACATGGAGGCACTCGCCGACAGCCTGGAAATCGAGGGCCGGCCGGAGGCGGTCGAGGCGCTGGAGCCCGCGTTGCCCCTCCTCTCGGCCTGGCGACGGCGCCACCGGGAACAGTCGGCGATCGACTCCTGGCGCTACCGCGTCACGTGGGAGCACCTCGCCGATGCCTCGGCGGCACCGGAGCTGGGCGGGGACTGGCTGCTCTTCGTCCCCGCCGCCCAGGCCGACCACCCCGCCGTACGGGCTTCGGCGGACGCTCTCAGGGAGCACGGTGCGGCCGTCCGGCTGCACGCCGTGGAGCCGGGTCGCGTACGGCGTGCGTCCCTGGCCTCGGTGGACACGGCCGGGCTTGCCGGGATCGTCAATCTGCTGGCGCTGGACGAGGAACCCCACCCCGAGCACCCGGCCGTCCCCGCGGGGCTCGCCGCGACGACCGCGCTCATCCAGGCCCTCAACGACAGCGGCACCACCGCGCCCCTGCACACGATCACCCAAGGCGCGGTCTCCACCAACGCCACCGACTCTCTCACCAACCCCCTCCAGGCCCATGTCTGGGGCCTCGGACGCGTCGCCGCACTCGAACACCCCCGCCTCTGGGCCGGACTCATCGACCTCCCCCCACACATCGACCGCCACACCCTCACCCGCCTCGCCACCGCTCTCGTCCCCCAAGACGAGGACCAGACCGCGATCCGCGCCACCGGCACCCTCAACCGCCGTCTCACCCACGCTCCCACCACCACGACCACCACCGACTGGCGGCCCGAGGGCACCACGCTCATCACCGGCGGAACCGGCGGCATCGGCGCCGTACTCGCCCGCTGGCTTGCCCACCAAGGCGCCCCCCACCTCCACCTCACCAGCCGACGCGGACCCCACGCCCCCGGCGCCCCGGAACTCGACCAGGAACTCACCGCACTCGGCACCACCGTCACCATCACCGCCTGCGACGTCAGCGACCCCCACCAACTCCGCGAACTCCTCGACACCATCCCGGAACAGCACCCCCTCACCGCCGTCATCCACGCCGCGGGCATGACGGATCTGACGGCGATCGGCGATCTGACGTCCGCGCGGCTGAACGAGGTGCTCGGCTCCAAGGCGTACGCGGCCTGGAACCTGCACGAGATGACGCGGGAGGCGGACCTGTCGGCCTTCGTGATGTTCTCCTCCGGTGCCGGGGTCTGGGGCAGCGGCCAGCAAGGCGCCTACGGCGCGGCCAACCACTTCCTCGACGCCCTCGCCGAACACCGCCGCGCCCAAGGACTCCCCGCCACCTCCATCGCCTGGGGACCCTGGGCCGAGGCCGGGATGTCGGCGGACGAGGAGTCGCTGGCGTACTTCAAGCGCTTCGGCCTGCATCCGATCGGCCCCGACCTGAGCGTCAAGGCGCTGCATCAGGCGGTGAGTTCGGGTGAGACCACGCTGACGGTGGCGAACTTCGACTGGGCACGGTTCACCCCGACGTTCACCGCGCAGCGGCCCAGCCCGTTCCTCGACGGCATTCCCGAGAACAGGCGGGAGGCCGAGCAGCCCGGCTCCGGTGCGGAGACCAGCGCGTTCCGCGCGGAACTCGCGAAGACGCCCGCGTCGCAGCGGCACGGTTTCCTGGTCCAGCGCGTCCGGACGTACGCGGCCGCGACGCTCGGCCGGACGGTGGAGGAGATCCCGGCGGCCAAGCCCTTCCAGGAGCTCGGCTTCGACTCGCTGACCGCCGTCCAGCTGCGCAATCAGCTCAACGCCTCGACCGGGCTCGCCCTGCCCGCCACCGTGATCTTCGACCATCCCACGTCCGAGGCGCTCGCCACGCATCTGCGCGGGCAGCTCGGCCTCGCGGGCGAGGAGGCCGGTGAGGGCAGCGTCCTCGCGGCCCTGGACAAGTGGGACGCGACGTACGGCACGGACGGGCTGGACGAGGCGGCCCGACGGCGGATCGCGGGCCGGCTCCAGGTGCTGATGGCGAAGTGGAGCCCGGCCCAGGGCGAGGCGGACCGTTCCGCCTCCGCTCACGACGCGCTGGAGTCCGCGTCCGCGGACGACATCTTCGACCTCATCTCCAGCGAGTTCGGGAAGTCCTGACTTCTCTTCCCGCCCGTCCCCATGACCTCGATCATCCACGTAGCGCCAAGGAGCCTGGGTTAGATGTCGAACGAGGAGAAGCTTCTCGATCACCTCAAGTGGGTCACCGCGGAGCTGCGCGAGGCCCACCAACGGCTCCGCGACAAGGAATCGGCGGAACCGGTCGCGATCGTGGGGATGGCCTGCCGCTATCCCGGCGGCACCCGGTCCGCCGAGGACCTGTGGCGTCTCGTGCGCGAGGGGGGCGACGCCGTCTCGGCGTTCCCCGACAACCGGGGCTGGGACCTGGAGGCGCTCTACCACCCGGATCCCGAACACCCGGGCACCAGCTATGTGCGGGACGGCGCCTTCCTCTACGACGCGGGCGACTTCGACGCCGAGTTCTTCGGCATCAGCCCGCGTGAAGCGGTGGCGATGGACCCGCAGCAGCGGCTGCTGCTGGAGACCGCGTGGGAGGCCGTCGAGCACGCGGGCCTGAACCCGCGGGAGTTGCGGGGCAGCGACACCGGTGTCTTCACCGGGGTGAGCGCCCATGACTATCTGACGCTGATCAGTCAGACGGCCAGCGAGGTCGAGGGATACATCGGCACCGGCAACCTCGGCAGTGTGGTCTCGGGCCGGATCTCCTACACCCTGGGGCTGGAGGGCCCCGCAGTGACGGTCGACACCGCGTGCTCGTCGTCGCTGGTCGCGATCCATCTGGCGGCCCAGGCGCTGCGGCAGGGCGAGTGCTCGCTGGCGCTCGCGGGCGGCTCCACCGTGATGGCGACGCCCGGCTCGTTCACGGAGTTCTCCCGGCAGCGCGGGCTGGCACCCGACGGGCGCTGCAAGCCCTTCGCGGCCGCCGCCGACGGCACCGGCTGGGGCGAGGGCGCCGGTGTGGTGGCACTCGAACTGCTCTCCGAGGCGCGGCGCCGCGGGCACAAGGTCCTCGCGGTGGTGCGGGGTTCGGCCGTCAACCAGGACGGCACCAGCAACGGTCTCGCCGCCCCCAACGGACCTTCACAGGAGCGGGTCATCCGCGCCGCCCTCGCCAACGCGCGGCTGTCCGCCGACGACGTCGACGTCGTGGAGGCCCACGGTACGGGCACCACGCTCGGCGACCCGATCGAGGCCGGCGCGCTCCTCGCGACGTACGGCAAGGACCGGCCCGAGGACCGGCCGCTGTGGCTGGGCTCGGTGAAGTCGAACATCGGCCACACCCAGGCCGCCGCCGGCGTCGCCGGTGTGATCAAGATGGTCATGGCCCTGCGCAACGGCCTCCTGCCCGCCTCGCTGCACATCGACGCGCCCTCGCCGCACGTGCAGTGGGAGCAGGGCGGCGTACGTCTGCTCACCGGGCAGGTCGAGTGGCGGTCGGAGCGTACGCGCCGGGCGGGCGTCTCGGCGTTCGGGATCTCGGGCACGAACGCGCATCTGATCCTGGAGGAGGCGCCGGAGGAGGAGCGGCCCGCGGTGGCCAGCCCTGTGGCCGGGCCGGTGGCGGGTCCGGTGGTGCCGTGGATCGTCTCCGGCCGGACCGCCGACGCCCTGCGTCAACAGGCCCGTAAGCTGGTCGCGTTCACAGATGCTCCCGCGGTCGACGTCGGCTGGTCACTGGCCACATCACGGTCGGTCTTCGAGCACCGCGCCGTGATCGTGGCACAGGACCGCGACCAGGCCCTCACCGGACTGGAAGCCCTCGCCACGGGCGACGTCTCACCCGACGTGGTGTCCGGCCTGACTGGGGACCTGGGCCCGGGACCGGTGCTCGTGTTCCCCGGCCAGGGATCGCAATGGGTGGGCATGGGAGCCCAACTCATGGACGAATCACCGGTGTTCGCCGCCCGTATCGCCGAGTGCGAACAGGCCCTGGCCCCGTACGTCGACTGGTCCCTCACCGACGTCCTGCGCGGCGACGGCAGCGAGCTGGCACGGGTCGAGGTCGTCCAGCCCGTCCTGTGGGCCATGATGGTCTCCCTCGCCGCCGTCTGGGCCGACCACGGCATCACACCCGCCGCCGTCGTAGGACACTCCCAAGGCGAGATGGCCGCCGCATGCGTGGCCGGAGCCCTCACCCTCGACGACGCCGCACGCATCGTCGCCGTCCGCAGCGACGCCCTCCGACAGCTCGCCGGGCATGGTGACATGGCCTCCCTCGGGACCGGTGCCGAGCAGGCCGCCGAGCTGATCGGCGACCGGCCGGGGGTGTGCGTCGCGGCGGTCAACGGGCCGTCCTCGACGGTGATCTCCGGGCCGCCCGAGCACGTCGCCGCCGTCGTCGCCGACGCCGAGGCACGAGGGCTGCGGGCCCGCGTGATCGATGTGGGTTACGCCTCGCACGGTCCGCAGATCGACCAGCTCACCGATCAGCTCATGGACCGCTTGGGCGGCATCCGGCCGGTGGACACCGAGGTGGCGTTCTACTCCACCGTCACCGCCGAGCGCACCGACACCACAGGGCTGGACACGCGCTACTGGGTGACGAATCTCCGGCAGCCGGTGCGCTTCGCCGACACTGTCGAGGCCCTGCTCGCCGACGGCTACCGCCTGTTCATCGAGGCCAGCCCCCACCCCGTACTCAACCTGGGCATCCAGGAGACCATCGAGCGAGCCGGCGTGGCGGCGACGACCGTTCCCACCCTGCGCCGTGACCACGGCGGCCTCACCCAGCTCACACACGCCGCCGCCCTGGCCTTCACCGCCGGCGCGGACGTCGACTGGCGCCGCTGGTTCCCCACCGAGCCCACCCCCCACACCGTCGACCTGCCGACCTACGCCTTCCAGCACCAGCACTACTGGGTGGAGCCGCCCGCGGCCGCGCCGACCGTGAGCGGTGGCCACGATCCCGTCGAGGCCCAGGTGTGGCAGGCGATCGAGGACCTGGACATCGAGGCGCTCACCGGCAGTCTGGAGATCGACGGCCGGCCGGAGACCGCCGCGGCGCTGGAGCCCGCGCTGCCGGTCCTCTCGGCCTGGCGCCGACGCCACCGGGAACAGACCACGGTCGACTCCTGGCGCTACCGCGTCACCTGGAAGCATCTGGCCGACGGCCCGGCGACGCCGGAGTTGAGCGGGGCCTGGCTCCTGCTCGTGCCCGCCGCGCACGCCGATCACCCGGCTGTCCTGGCGACCGCGCAGACGCTGGCCGCCCATGGTGCCGAGGCGCGGCGGCAGGTGATCGACGCGCGGGCCGTGGAGCGTGCGGAGTTCGCCCGCGAGTTGCGCTCGCTGATGGGCGGGGAGCCGTACGCCGGGATCGTCAATCTGCTGGCGCTGGACGAGGAACCCCACCCCGAGCACCCGGCCGTCCCCGCGGGGCTCGCCGCGACGACCGCGCTCATCCAGGCCCTCAACGACATCGGCGCCACCACACCCGTACACACCATCACCCAAGGTGCCGTCTCCACCGGCTCGGGCGATCCCCTCACCCACCCGCTCCAGGCCCATGTCTGGGGGCTCGGACGCGTCGCCGCACTCGAACACCCCCGCCTCTGGGCCGGGCTCATCGACCTCCCCTCGCGCATCGATCACCACACCCTCACCCGCCTCGCCGCCTGCCTGAGCCCGCAGGACGAGGATCAGACCGCCGTCCGCACCACCGGCACCCATGCCCGCCGCCTCACCCACGCGCCCGCCGTCAAGAGCGACATCACCTGGCGGCCCGAGGGCACCACCCTCATCACCGGCGGAACCGGCGGCATCGGCACCGTACTCGCCCGCTGGCTCGCCCACCAAGGCGCCCCCCACCTCCACCTCACCAGCCGACGCGGACCCCACGCCCCCGGCGCCCAGGAACTCGACCAGGAACTCACCGCACTCGGCACCACCGTCACCATCACCGCCTGCGACGTCAGCGACCCCCACCAACTCCGCGAACTCCTCGACACCATCCCGGAACAGCACCCCCTCACCGCCGTCATCCACGCCGCGGGCGTGCCGAACTACATCGCGCTCAGCGATCTCTCGGCGGCCGAGCTGGACGCGGTGCTCCAGCCCAAGGCGCGGGCCGCGCTCAATCTCCATGAGATGACGCGGGACGCGCATCTGTCGGCCTTCGTGATGTTCTCCTCCGGCGCCGGGGTCTGGGGCAGCGGCCAGCAGGGCGCCTACGGCGCGGCCAACCACTTCCTCGACGCCCTCGCCGAACACCGCCGCGCCCAAGGACTCCCCGCCACCTCCATCGCCTGGGGACCCTGGGCCGAGGCCGGGATGGCCGCCGATCAGGCCGCGCTGACCTTCTTCAGCCGCTTCGGCCTGCATCCGCTCAGCCCGGATCTGTGTGTCAAGGCGCTGCACCAGGCGGTGAGTTCGGGCGAGACGACGCTGACGGTGGCGAACTTCGACTGGGCGCAGTTCACGTCGACGTTCACCGCGCAGCGGCCCAGCCCCCTGCTCGGGGACCTGCCCGAGAACCGGCGGGCGCTCGCACCGGCGGCGCGCGAGAGTGCCGAGGAGTCGTCGCTCCAGCAGGAGCTGACCGGGGCGAAGCCCGCTCAGCAGCGGCAGTTGCTGTTGCAGCACGTGCGCTCCCAGGCAGCGGCGACGCTGGGGCACTCGGATGTGGACGCGGTGCCGGCGGCCAAGCCGTTCCAGGAGCTCGGCTTCGACTCGCTGACCGCCGTGGAGCTGCGCAACAGGCTCAACAAGAGCACGGGCCTCACCCTGCCGACCACGGTGGTCTTCGACCACCCCACGCCCGAGGCCCTCACCGACGTCCTCCAGGCGGAGCTGTCGGGCGGGACGGCGGCCGACGTGGCACGGGCGGCCACCGTCGCCGCCGACGACGAGCCGATCGCGATCGTCGGCATGGCCTGCCGCTACCCGGGCGACGTGCGCTCCCCCGAGGAGCTGTGGGATCTGGTCATGGCCCGCAAGGACGCCATGGGCGGCTTCCCCGACGACCGCGGCTGGGACCTGGAGGCGCTGTACGACCCGGATCCGGAGAGCCGGGGCACGAGCTATGTGCGCGAGGGCGGGTTCCTCTACGACGCGGGGGACTTCGACGCCGCGTTCTTCGGCATCAGCCCGCGCGAGGCGATCGCCATGGATCCGCAGCAGCGGCTGCTCCTGGAGACGGCCTGGGAGGCGTTCGAGCACGCGGGCATCAACCGCGAAGCCCTCAAGGGCAGCAACGCCGGGGTGTTCACCGGCCTGACGATCTTCGACTACCTCGCGCTGGTCGGCGAGCGGCCCACCGAGGTGGAGGGGTACATCGGCACCGGCAACCTCGGCTGTGTCGCCTCGGGCCGCGTGTCGTACGTACTGGGCCTGGAGGGCCCGGCGATGACGCTCGACACCGGCTGCTCGTCCTCCCTGGTGGCGATCCACCAGGCGGCCAACGCGCTGCGCCAGGGCGAGTGCTCGCTGGCGCTCGCCGGGGGCGCGACGGTGATGGCGACGCCGGGCGCGTTCGTGGAGTTCTCGCTCCAGCGGGGTCTCGCCGCGGACGGGCGGTGCAAGCCGTTCGCCGCCGCGGCCGACGGCACAGGCTGGGCCGAGGGCGTCGGCCTCGTGGTCCTGGAGCGGCTGTCGGAGGCGCGGCGTAACGGCCACAAGGTCCTCGCCGTCGTCCGTGGTTCGGCCATCAACCAGGACGGCACGAGCAACGGCCTGACGGCGCCCAACGGGCAGGCGCAGCAGCGGGTGATCCGGCAGGCGCTCGCCAACGCGCGGCTGTCCGCCGAGGACGTCGACGTGGTGGAGGCGCACGGCACCGGCACCACCCTGGGTGACCCGATCGAGGCCGGGGCGCTCCTCGCGACCTACGGCAAGGACCGGCCCGCGGACCGGCCGCTGTGGCTCGGCTCGGTCAAGTCGAACATCGGGCACGCGCAGGCGTCCGCCGGTGTCGCCGGTGTGATCAAGATGGTGAAGGCCCTGGAGCACGAGCGGCTCCCCGCGTCGATCCACCTCGACGCGCCCACACCGCACGTGAACTGGGAGGGCGGTGGGGTGCGGCTCCTCGCCGAGCCGGTCGCCTGGCCGCGCGGCGAACGCCCGCGCCGGGCCGGGGTGTCCGCTTTCGGCATCTCGGGCACGAACGCGCACGTGATCCTGGAGCAGGCCCCGGAGGTGCCGGAGCCGGTGGGCGTGAGCGCTTCCGAGGCGCCGGCCGGAGTGGTGCCGTGGGTGGTCTCCGCCCGTGACGAGGTGGCACTGCGGGCCCAGGCCCGGGCACTGGCCGCGCGCGTGGCAGAGGACCCCCGGCTCGCGTCACCCGTCGACGTGGGGTGGTCGCTGGTCAGGAGCCGGTCGGTGTTCGAGCAGCGGGCGGTCGTCCTGGGCCGTGACCGGGACGCGCTGACGGCCGGGCTGCGGGCGTTGGCGGCGGGCGAGCCCTCGTCCGATGTGGTGTCCGGCGTCGCGGGCTCCTCCGGCGCGGGTCCGGTGCTGGTGTTCCCGGGGCAGGGGTCGCAGTGGGTGGGTATGGGTGCTCAACTGCTTGACGAGTCGCCGGTGTTCGCGGCGCGTATTGCCGAGTGTGAGCGGGCGTTGTCGCCGTATGTGGACTGGTCGCTGGCCGGGGTGCTGCGTGGTGGTGGCGAGGAGCTGGTGCGGGTGGAGGTGGTGCAGCCGGTTCTGTGGGCGGTGATGGTCTCTCTCGCCGCGGTGTGGGCGGAGTACGGTGTCACGCCCGCTGCTGTGGTGGGGCATTCGCAGGGTGAGATCGCGGCTGCTTGTGTGGCGGGTGCGCTGTCGCTGGAGGACGGTGCGAAGGTCGTGGCGCTGCGGAGCCGGGCGTTGCGGGAGCTGTCCGGGGGCGGCGCGATGGCCTCGCTGGGGGCTGGGCGGGAGGAGGCGGCCGGGCTCATCGAGGGGTATGCGGGGGTGGGTGTCGCGGCGGTCAACGGGCCGTCCTCGACGGTGATCTCCGGGCCGCCCGAGGCGGTGGCCGCGGTCGTGGCCGAGGCGCAGGCGCGCGGGCTGCGGGCCCGTGTCATCGATGTGGACTACGCCTCCCACGGCCCCCAGGTCGACCTGATCACCGATCTGCTCACCGAGAGCCTCTCCGGTATCCGGCCGTCCGACACCGCCGTCGCGTTCTATTCGACCGTCACCGCCGGGAACCTCGACGACACCAGCACCCTCGACACCGACTACTGGATCACGAACCTGCGGCAGCCCGTCCGCTTCGCCGACACCATCGAGGCCCTGCTCGCCGACGGCTACCGCGTCTTCATCGAGGCCAGCCCCCACCCCGTGCTGACCCTCGGCATGGAGGAGACCATCGAGGGGGCGGACGTCTCCGCCGCCGTGGTGCCCACGCTGCGCCGCGATCACGGCGACACGGCCCAGCTCGCCCGCGCCGCCGCCCAGGCGTTCACCGCCGGGGTCGATGTCGACTGGACGGGCTGGTTCCCGGCCGTTCCGCTGCCGCGGATCGTGGACCTGCCGACGTACGCCTTCCAGCGGGAGCGGTACTGGCTGGAGGGGCGCCGGGGTCTCGCGGGGGATCCCTCGGGGCTCGGGCTCGCCTCGGCCGGGCACCCGCTGCTGGGCGCCGCCGTGGAACTCGCGGACGGCAGCAGCCACTTGCTGACCGGCCGGATCTCACCGCGGGACCAGGCGTGGCTGGCCGAGCACCGGGTCGTGGACACGGTGCTGCTGCCCGGTTCGGCGTTCGTGGAGCTGGCCCTCCAGGCCGCCGTGCGCACCGGCTGCGAGCAGCTCGCGGACCTCACCCTGCACACGCCGCTCGCCTTCGGGGACGGGGGCGCGGTCGATCTCCAGGTGTCGGTCGGCGCGGTGGACGAGGACGGGCGGCGCCCGGTGTCCGTCCACTCCCGGCCCGTCGGTGACGGCGAGGAGGAGGCCGGGTGGACCAAGCACGCCGCGGGTGTGCTCGCGCCCGCCGGCCCGGGCGCGCCGGACGCCCGGCTCGCCGGCGCCTGGCCGCCGCCCGGTGCCACACCGGTCTCCGGGGCCGATCCCTACGGTGATCTCGCCTCGTACGGCTACGACTTCGGGCCGGCCTCGCAGGGCCTGGTGGCCGCGTGGCGGCAGGGCGAGGACATCTACGCCGAGGTGGCGCTGCCGGAGACGGAGAGCGGCGCGGCCGGGCGCTATCAGGTGCATCCGGTGCTGCTCGACGCCGCGTTGCACGCGCTGATCCTGGACGCGGTCACGTCGTCCGCCGACACGGACCAGGTGCTGCTCCCGTTCTCCTGGAGCGGTCTCCGGGTGCATTCGGCGGGCGCGGACAGGCTGCGGATCCGGATCGCCCGTACGGCCGCGGACCAGCTGTCCCTGACGGCCGTGGACGCCGGCGGTGCGCCGGTGCTGACGCTGGAGGCCCTGACGGTGCGGCCGGTGGCGGCCCATCAGGTCGCGGGGGCGCGGGGCGTGGACCGTGACGCGCTGTTCCGGCTCGACTGGACGCGGGCGGATGCCGGTGGCGACAGCGCTCCCCGGCGGTCCGCCGTCGTCGCGCTGCCCGGTGAGCCGCTGGCGGCGGAGCTCGCCGGTGTGCTGGGCGGGGCGCCCGTGCGGGAGACCTTCGGGGCGCTGCGGGCGGAGGTCGCGGCGGGGGCCGGGGCGCCCGATGCCGTCCTCGCGGTGTATGTCACGCCGGAGGAGGGCGCGTACGACGCGGCCGAGTTCGCGCGGCAGGCTTCCCTCGCGCTGCTGGCCCTGCTCAAGGAGTGGGTCGCCGATGCCGCGTTCGAGGCGAGCCGCCTGGTCGTCGTCACCCAGGGCGCTGTGGCCGCGCGGCCGGGCGAGGAGGCCGGCGACCTGCCCGGCGCGTCGCTGTGGGGCCTGGTGCGCAGCGCGCAGGCCGAGAACCCGGGCCGCCTGACGCTGCTCGACATCGACGAACTGCCCGCTTCCCTCGAAGCGGTCCCGGCGGTGCTGGGGTCGGGCGAGCCCGAGCTGGCGCTGCGCGAGGGGCAAGCGTACGCGCCGCGGCTCGTACGCGACGAGCCGTCCAGGCGGCTCGCTCCGCCGGTCGGGTCCGCCATGTGGCGCCTCGCGCGGGGTGACGGGGAGCGGCTGACCCTCGTCGACGCCCCCGAGGCCGGCCGGGAGCTCGCGGCGCACGAGGTGCGGGTGGCGCTGCGCGCGGCCGCGCCGGACCTGGCCGCGCTCGGCACTCCCGCTCCCGTGATGGGGGGTGCGGGTGTGGTGACGGAGGTGGGTGCCGGGGTCGACGCCGTGGCGGTGGGCGACCGGGTGCTCGGGCTGTTCGACGTGGTGGGGCCGGTGGCCGTCACCGGAGCCGGGCTCGTCGCGCCGGTGCCGTCCGGCTGGAGCTGGGCGCGGGCGGCCGGGTCCCTGGCGGCCTATGTGTCCGCGTACCACGCGCTCACGGATGTGGCGGCGCTGCGCGAAGGCGACTCGCTGCTCGTCGGGGAGGGCACGGGTGCCGTCGGGTCGGCCGCGCGGTGCCTGGCCCGGCACTGGAAGGTGAACGTCGTGGACGGCACCGCTCAGGCCCACTCCCCCACCGCGGCCCTGACGGCCCGGGACGGCACGCTGCTGGTCCGGCGGGGAGACGGTACGGATCAGGTGGTCGAGCCGGCCGTGCCCGGGCGGGCGCGTGAAGTGGTCGCCGCCCTGGCGGAGTTGGGGGCACGCGGTGCCCTGGTGCCGCCGGAGGTGTCGGTGTGGGACGTCCGCCGGGCGCCGGAGGCGCTGGGCTCGGGGTCCTTCGCCTCGCGACCGCCGGTGTTCACGCTGCCGGTCGCCTTCGACCCCGACGGCACCGTGCTGATCACCGGCGGCACCGGCGCCCTGGGCTCCCTCACGGCCCGGCACCTGGTCACCCGCCATGGGGCCCGGCATCTGCTGCTGTCCAGCAGGCGCGGGGCCGAGGCGCCCGGCGCGCTGGAGCTCGCGGCGGACCTGGCCGCGCTGGGCGCGCACATCGCCTTCGCCGCCTGCGACCCGGGCGACCGGGAGGCGGCCGCGGCCCTGCTGGCCTCGGTGCCCCCGGAGCATCCGCTGACCGCGGTCTTCCACTGCGCGGGCACCGTGAGCGACGCGGTCGTCCAGAACCTCTCGGCCGACCAGGTCGAGGAGGTGATGCGGGTGAAGGCGGACGCCGCCTGGAACCTGCACGAGCTGACGGCCGAGGCGGATCTGTCGGCGTTCGTGCTGTACTCCTCGGTGGCCGGCCTGCTCGGCGGCGCGGGGCAGGCCGGTTACACGGCCGCCAATGCCTTCCTCGACGCGCTCGCCACGCACCGGCACGGCGGCGGCGCCGCGGCGACGTCCCTGGCCTGGGGCTACTGGCAGCTGGCGGACGGGATGTCGGGGCGCCTGAGCGACGCCGACCGGGCGCGGCACGCCGCCGCCGGTGTGGTCGGGCTCGCCGCGGACGAGGGCCTCGCCCTGCTGGACGCCGCGTGGAGCAGCGGTCTGCCGCTGCTCGCGCCGGTCCGCCTGGACCTGGCCCGGATGCGCAGGCAGGCGCGGACCCACTCCGCCGCCCCGACGCTGCTGCGGGACCTGGTGCGCGGCGGCGCGGACAGGACGGCCGGCGGTTCGGCGGGGGCGGCCGCGCTCCTGAGGACGCTGGGCGCGCTGCCCGCGGCGGAGCGGGAGCAGGCGCTGCTCGACCTGGTGTGCTCGCACGTCGCGGCGGTCCTCGGCTACGACGCGGCCACACCCGTCAACGCCACGCAGGGACTGCGGGAGCTGGGCTTCGACTCCCTGACCGCGGTGGAGCTCCGCAACAGGCTCTCGGCCGCGACCGGTCTGAAGCTGCCCGCCACCTTCGTCTTCGACCACCCGGACCCGGCGGCGATCGCCCACCGGCTGGGGCAGGAGCTGGCGCCGCGGGAGGCGGACCCGCTCGCCGGGGTCCTGGAGGAGTTCGAGCGCCTGGAGTCCGCCCTGCTCGCCGTCTCCTCGCAGGACGGCACGGCACGCGCCGAGCTGGCCGGGCGGCTGCGCGCCACCCTGGCCCGCCTCGACGCGCCGGACGGCGCGGCCGAGGGCGCCGCGGTGGCCGCCCGCATCCAGGACGCGTCGGCCGACGAGATCTTCGCGTTCATCGACCGGGATCTCGGCCGGGACACCGGCAACGGACACAACGGCCAGGCAGTGGAGGAACAGCGATGAACGAGTTCACCCGCAAACAGCGCGCCCTGGAGCACAGCCGCCGGATCAACGCCGGGGACGTCGACGCCGTCCTGGAGCTGTACGCCCCCGACGCCGTCCTGGAGGACCCGGTCGGCCTGCCGCCGGTCTGCGGCCACGAGGAACTGCGCGCGCACTACGCCCGCTTGCTCGGCGCCCGCTTCCGCGAGGAGGCGGCCGAGCCGGTCGCCGGGCAGGACGGCACGCACGTCCTGCTCCAGGTGACCTCCGTCATGGACTATCTGCCCGCCGGCCCGCTGTATGCCGAGCGCGGCTGGCTCAAGGCCCCCGACGACCCGCGCACGGCCCGCGTCCGGCGGGCGGCCATGCTGGTGATGCGCCTGGCGAAGTCCGGCCGCATCGAGCACGTGAAGGCGTACTGGGGCACATCCGATCTCACGGTCCTCGGCTGACCGGCCACCCTTCCTGGAGGTGCAATGCCCGACGAGGCCGCGCGAAAGAAGATGGCGCTCGACTACGCCCAGCGGATCAACGCGGGCGACATCGAGGGCGTCCTCGACCTGTTCGCGGACGACATCGTCTTCGAGGACCCCGTGGGACGGCCGCCGATGGTCGGCAAGGACGATCTGCGCCGCCACCTCGAACTGGCCGTCTCCTGCGGGACGCACGAGGTGCCGGACCCGCCGATGACCTCGATGGACGACCGCTTCGTCGTGACGCCGACGACCGTCACCGTGCGCAAGCCACGGCCGATGACCTTCCGCATCGTCGGCATCGTCGAGCTCGACGAGAACGGGCTGGGCCGCCGGGTCCAGGCGTTCTGGGGAGTGACGGACGTGACCATGGACGAGCCCGCCGCGCCCGGCACGGCACCCGGCACCGGCCCCACCCACCCCGAAGGGAACCGCGCGTGACCACCACCCGACTCGCCCACGCCGTCGTTCTGGGCGCCAGCATGGCAGGGACCCTCGCGGCCCACGTCCTGGCCCGCCACGCCGAGACCGTCACGGTCGTGGAGCGCGACGAACTGCCCGAGGAGCCCCGGCACCGCAAGGGAGTGCCGCAGGGGCGCCACGCCCACCTGCTGTGGTCCAACGGGGCGCGCCTCATCGAGGACCTGCTGCCCGGCACCACCGACCGCCTCCTCGCGGCGGGAGCCCGCCGGCTCGGCTTCCCCGAGGACCTGGTGACCCTCACCGGACAGGGCTGGCAGCACCGCTTCCCCGCCACCCAGTTCGCTCTGCTCGCCAGCCGGCCGCTGCTCGACCTGACGGTCCGCCAGGAGGCCCTGACCCGGCGGAACATCACCGTCCTGCCGCGCACCGAGGCCGTCGAGCTGACGGGCGACGCCGGCCGGGTCACCGGCGTGCTCGTACGCGACATCGGCAGCGGGCGGCGGACCGCGCTGGAAGCCGACTTGGTGATCGACGCCACCGGGCGCGGCTCGCGGCTCAAGCAGTGGCTGGCGGCGCTCGACGTGCCCGCGCTCGAAGAGGACGTCGTGGACGCGGGCGTCGCCTACGCGACCCGGTTCTTCCAGGCCCCGACCGGGGCGACGGCGCGCTTCCCTGCCGTGAACATCGCCGCCGACGACAACGTCCGCGAACCCGGCCGCTTCGGCGTCGTCTACCCCATCGAGGGCAACCGCTGGATCGTGACGCTCTCCTGCACGCGCGGTGCCCGGCTCCCCTCCACCGAGGAGGAGTTCCTGCCGTTCGCGAAGGACCTGCGGCACCCGGTCATCGCCGAACTGCTGCGGGACGCCGAACCGCTCAGCCCCCTCTACGGCTCCCGCTCCGCCGCCAACCGGCGCCTCTATCCGGAGCGGCTCGACCGGTGGCCGGACGGACTGCTCGTCCTCGGCGACTCCCTGACGGCCTTCAACCCGATCTACGGCCACGGCATGAGCTCGGCGGCGCGCTGCGCGGTCACGCTGGACCGGGCGCTGGCGCAGGGCATTCCCTCGCACGGGATCCAGAAGGCGATCGGCGCGGCCGTCGACGACCCGTGGATCCTGGCGGCGTCCAAGGACATCGACTACGTCAACTGCCGTGTCGACGCGACCGACCCGCGGCTCGTCGGTGTCGACACCGAGCAGCGCCTCCGGTTCGCCGACGCCATCACCGCGGCGTCGATCCGCGTCCCGGAGGCGTCGGAGATCGTCACGGACGTCATGAGCCTGAACGCCCCCCAGTCCGAGCTGGGCTCCAACCGCTTCCTGCTCGCGATGCGCACCGGCGAACGCCACCCGGCACTGACCGCTCCGCCGTTCAGCGCGGAGGAGCTGGCGGTGGTGAACCTCGACGCGTCGGTCCTCGCGCCGGCGGCGGTACGGTCCTCGCCCGCGGCGTAGGAGGCGTCCTCGCACTAGCCCGGCCGACGCCGGGAAGTGCCCCGACGGGCTGGACGCGGCCGAAGTGATCGTGCCGCGTCCAGCCCGTCCGGCATGTCGCACACGTACGGGGGCTGGACTTCATCACGTCGGATCGGCTCCGCCGGACCCACCACCCGTACGTCGTCGGCCACCCGCCATAAGGCAGGTGGCCGACGACGCCGGATCGGTCAGCTGCTGCCCCACTCGCGGTCGATCAGGGCGAACATGTCGTCGGCGCTTGCTTCGGACAGGTCCGCCTCGCCGTCCCGGCCTCCCCCGGCGTCCGCCTCGGACGGGCCCGCGGCTTCGGGGTGCTTCCACAGCAGGGCTTGGAGGCGCCGGATCAGGCTCCGGCGGCGGGGGTCGTCCGCGGCGAGGTCCGTCAACGCGGCGTCCAGGTCGTCGAGATGGGCCGACACCGGCAGCTCCGCCGCGCCGCCGTCGGGCAGGATCCGGTCCAGCAGGTGCTCGGCGAGGGCGCGGGGTGTCGGGTAGTCGTAGACCAGCGTGGCGGGCAGGCGGAGCCCTGTGGCGGCGCGGAGGCGGTTGCGCAGTTCGACGACCACGAGGGAGTCGAAGCCCAGGTCCTTGAAGGCCCGTTCGGGGTCGACCTCCTGGCCCGGCTCGTACCGCAGGACGGCCGCCACCTGCGTACGGACCACCTTCAGGAGCGTGCCGACCCGCTCCCGGGCGGCCCTGCCCGCGAGCTCGCGCCGCAGTTCCGAGACGTCCGCCGCGTCGCCGGCCTCCGGTCCGGCGTCGAGCACCCGCAGGGCGGCCGGGACGCCGTCGAGGAGCCGGGTGGGCCGGGACAGGGTGAACAGCGGGGCGAAGCGCTCCCACTCGATGTCGGCGACCACCACGTGCCTGTCGCCGTCGTCGAGCAGGGTGCGCAGCGCGCCGAGTGCCAGCCGGGGTTCCAGCGGAGGCAGCCCCTGCCGCCTCGACAGGCCGGTGTGCCGGAGGGCGAGATCGCCGTCGTCCGGCAGGTCCCAGATGCCCCAGCCCACGGAGACCATCCGGGGGCCCTCGGGCCGGTGCTGCTGGGCCAGGGCGTCGAGGTAGGCGTCGGCCGCGGCGTGGGCACCGTGCTCCCTGCTGCCGAGCGTGGCCGCGAGGGACGAGAAGAACAGCACGGTCTCCACCGGTCCGGCACCGGCCGGTTCGCCCAGCTCCACGGCGGCGGACACGGCCGCGGCGAGATCCTCGGGCGTGAGCTCCGCCAGCGGGGCGGGCACACCGGGCAGCGAGGTGTGGATGACCGTCCGTATCCGTACGTCCGCCAACTCGCCGAGCGTGCGCGCCATCGTGAACTCGACGCCATGTTCCGCCACTTCGGCGGCGAGCTCGTCGGATCCCTCGACGCCGTCCGGGTCCAGGAGTACGACGTGCTCGGCGCCGCGGGCGGCCAGCCAGCGCACCACGTGGTCCGCCAGCCGCCCGACACCGCCCGTCACGAGCACGGCACCGCGCGGCTGCCGGCTTTCCCCGGCGGCGTCGGCGGGTGCGGCGTCGGGGACCAGGCGGCGGCCGAGCGCCCCGGCCGGGCGCAGCGCGACCTGGTCCTCGCCGGCGTCCCCGCCCAGCACCGCGCGGAGCGGTCCCGCGGCGAGCTCCGCCGGGTCGGCGGGCAGGTCCACCAGACCGCCCCACAGTTCCGGGTGCTCCAGGGCGGCCACCCTGCCGAGGCCCCAGACCGCCGCCTGCTCCGGGGAGACGACGGGATCGGTGTCGCCGCACGAGACGGCGCCGCGGGTGGCGCACCACAGAGGCACGTCAAGGCCGGTGTCCAGCAGGGCCTGCACCAGCGCGAGTGAGGCGTCGGCGGGCCGCTCGGTGAGTGCGAGCAGGGACAGCACCCCGGCAGGGGGTGTGCCGTCCTGAAGTCCGGCCAGATGGGAGCGGAGCAGATCCGTCAGCTCCGCCCGCCCCGGGTGCGGGCCGGCCTCGACGAGCGTCGCCGCGATCCCGGCCTCCTCCAGCGCGCTCAGACACGCCCGGGTCCAGACGTCGGCACCCTGGGCAGGCGCGATGATCACCCAAGGACCGGAACCGGCGGGCGCGGCGGGGGACGCCGGGATCGGCTGCCAGTCGACGCGGTAGCGCCAGGAGTCGACGACGGACTGTTCACGCCGCTCGCGCCGCCACGCGGACAGGGCCGGGAAGACGGTCTCCAGCGCCGCCCTGCGCTCGTCGTCCTTGAGGTGCAGGGTGTCGCAGAGCGCCTGGACGTCCTCGCCCTCCACGGCCGACCAGAAGCCGGCCTCGTCACCGTCCGCTTGAGGTGCCGTCTCGGGAGCCAGGATGTCCGCCAGCCAGAAGCGCCGCCCTTGGAAGGCGTACGTGGGCAGGTCGACGGTTCGGGGAGCGGGGTCGGCGGGGAACCAGGCGGACCAGTCCACGGCGACCCCCGCCGTGTGCAGCCGGGCCACGGCCTGCGTGAACGCCACGTCGTCCGGCTGCGCGGGGTGGAGCGAGGCGGTGACGACCGGTTCCGGTCCTTCGGCTTCGTCGAGGGTGTGCTGGGCGGCAGTCGTCAGCACCGGGGCCGGGCCCAGCTCGATGAACACCCCCGCCCGGTCCGCGAGATGAGCGATGGCCTGCTGGAAGAGAACCGGCTGCCGGACGTGACGCACCCAGTAATCCGAGCTCGCGACCTCCTCACCCGCAGGCAGACCCGTCACATTGCTGATCAGCGGGATCGTGGGCGTCTTGAACTCCACCCCGCCGAGCGCCTGGGCGAAGCCGGGGAGCATCGGCTCCATCAACGCCGAGTGGAACGCATGACTGACCGCCAACGCCTTCGTCTTACGCCCCCGACCCGACCACACCTCAGCCGCTCGGTTCACCTCATCGGCCGGACCGGAAATCACCGTCGAATCCGGGGTGTTCACCGCCGCCACACTCACCCCGGAACCCTCAAGCCCCGCAGCAAGCTCCTCCGGCGTCGCCTGCACCGCACACATCGCACCACCCTCAGGCAACGCACCCATCAACCGAGCCCGCGCACCCACCACCCGGCACGCACCCGCCAGATCAAACACACCCGCCACATACGCAGCCGCGATCTCACCAACCGAATGCCCCACCACCACATCAGGCCGAACCCCCACCGACTCCCACAACCGGGCCAAACCCACCTGAAGCGCGAACAAACCCCCTTGCGCCCACATCGTGTGATCCAGCCGATCCTTCGGACCACCGAAGACCACATCCTTCAGCGAACCACCGAACTCCCCCTCCAGCAGCCCGCACACCTCATCAAACGCCTCCGCGAACACAGGGAACCGCTCATACAGACCAGACCCCATCCCCACCAGCTGACTGCCCTGACCACTGAACAGCCACACCATCTCCCCACCCACACGCGAGACAGCCGGACCCACCAACGCCGGATGCGACTCCCCCGCAGCCAACGCCTCAAGAGCCGCCACCCGCTCCGCACCCACCACCACAGCCCGCTGCTCGAACAACGAACGCGTACGCAACAACGACCAACCCACATCACGCACATCCGGAGCGCCCACCAGGGCCTCGCTCAGGCGGCCTGCCTGCGCGCGCAGCGCGTCACGGGTCCGTGCGGAGACCACCCATGGCACGACGGCCCCGTCCGAGGAGGCATCGGCGCGCACCGGCTCGTCCGCTTCGTCGGGGGCCTGCTCCAGGATCAGGTGGGCGTTGGTGCCGCTGATGCCGAACGAGGAGATGCCCGCCCGCCGGGGCCTGTCGGCCCGCGGCCACGGCACGGGGTCGGAGAGCAGCCGCACTCCCCCGCCCTCCCAGTCGACATGGGGCGTGGGGCGGTCGATGTGCAGGGAGGCGGGCAGCTCCCCGTGCCGCATCGCCATCACCATCTTGATCACGCCGGCGACGCCGGCGGCGGCCTGGGTGTGGCCGATGTTGGACTTCACCGAGCCGAGCCACAGCGGCCGGTCGTCCGCGCGCTCCTTGCCGTACGTGGCGAGGAGCGCGTGTGCCTCGATGGGATCGCCCAGCGTCGTCCCGGTGCCGTGTGCCTCCACGGCGTCCACGGCGTCCGGGGTGACCCGGGCGTTGGCGAGAGCCTGGCGGATCACCCGTTCCTGGGCGGCGTCGTTGGGGGCGGTGAGGCCGTTGCTCGCGCCGTCCTGGTTGACGGCGGATCCGCGGACGACGCCGAGGACGTGATGCCCGTTGCGGCGCGCGTCGGAGAGGCGTTCCAGCAGGACGAGGCCGACGCCCTCGGAGAATCCGGTGCCGTCGGCCGCGGCGGCGAACGGCTTGCAGCGGCCGTCCGGCGACAGGCCCCGCTGACGGGAGAACTCGACGTAGGCGGTGGGCGTGGACAGCACGGTGACGCCGCCCGCGAGGGCCAGGTCGCACTCGCCCTGCCGCAGCGCCTGCGCGGCCAGGTGGATCGCGACCAGTGACGCCGAGCACGCCGTGTCGAGCGTCACCGCCGGTCCCGCGAGGCCGAAGGTGTAGGCGACGCGACCGGAGATGACGCTGGAGAGGGTGCCCGTGGTGGCGTACCCCTCCACCTCGGAGGGCACCCGGGACCGGGACATGTAGTCCTGGCTGGACACCCCCGCGTAGACGCCCGTGAGGCTGTCCTTGAGCGTGGCCGGGTCGATGCCCGCCCGCTCGAAGAGCTCCCACGCCACTTCGAGGAGCACCCGCTGCTGCGGGTCGGCGGCCAGCGCCTCGCGCGGGTTGACGCCGAAGAAGTCTGCGTCGAAGCGCGTGGCGTCCCGCAGGAAGCCGGCCTCCCGTACGTAGCTGGTGCCCGGGTGGTCCGGGTCGGGGTGGTAGAGGCTCTCCACGTCCCAGCCGCGGTCGGCCGGGAACGCCTCGATGGCGTCGCCGCGCGAGGCGACCAGGTCCCACAGCTCCTCCGGCGACGTGACACCGCCGGGGTACCGGCAGGCCATCGCGACGATGGCCACCGGTTCCCGCTGCCGCTCCTCCATCTCGCGCAGGCGCTGACGGGTCTGCCCGAGATCCGCCGTCACCCGCTTCAGATAGTGGCGAAGCTTGTCCTCGGTACCCGGCGTGTCTTTCGTACCCGGCATGTTCTTCCACTCCTGATCAAGAAGGCAGTTCCCGGTCGATCAGCTCGAAGAGCTCGTCGTCCGAAGCGGACTCGAGGTCATCGCTCGCGACGGCTTCGCCGCCGCCGTCACCCGCGCCGTCGCCCAGCCGCCACAGCAGGGACTCCAGGCGCGCCACCAGGCGGCCGCGGGTGTCCTCGTCGTGCGCGTGGCCCGCGAGCACCGTCTCCAGCCGGTCCAGCTCGCCGAACAGCGGCGCCGACGGATCGGCCGCCGCGGGGCACAGCCGCTCGCGCAGCTCCTCGGCGATGGCGGACGGGGTGGGGTGGCGGAAGATGAACGTGGCGGGCAGGCGCAGTCCGGTGGCGGCGGACAGCCTGTTGCGCAGCTCGACCGCCGTGAGGGAGTCGAAGCCGAGGTCCGTGAAGGGGACGTCGGCGCGCACGGCGTCGGTGCCCGCGTGCCCGAGCACCGCGGCGGCGTGCGTACGCACCAGGTCGAGCAGGGTCCGGTGCTGCGCCTCGGCGGGCAGTGAGGCCAGTTGCCCGGCCCAGTCGGTGCCAGGCCGGGCGGCGGCGGTCGGCCGCGCGGGTCCCTGCCCGCTCGCGAAGGCGCGCAGCAGGGGCGGCAGGGCGTCGGCGGATTTGGCGGCCAGGACACGGGGGTTGAGGTCGGCGGCGAGCACGTACGGCTCGGCTCGGCGATGTGCCGCGTCGAGGAGGGCCAGGCCGTGTTCGCTGCTCATCGCCTTGACACCGACGCGGCCCATACGAGCGACATCGGTATCACTGAGCCCACCGGTCATGCCACCACCGGCCGTCTGCCACAGACCCCAACCCACCGACAGACCACTCAA
>NZ_JBVHLW010000041.1:0-50495 GCF_055558795.1 Streptomyces sp. NPDC025618
GTCCTGGCTGAACCTGGTCGAGCGATGGTTCGCCGAGCTGACCTGCAAGAAGCTCCAGCGCAGCGTGCACCGCTCCGTCCAGGCACTTGAACGCGACATCCGTGCCTGGATCAAGGACTGGAATACCAACCCCCGCCCCTACGTATGGCACAAGACCGCCGACCAGATCCTCAACAGCCTCGCCAGCTACTGCCGACGCATCAACGACTCAGGTCACTAGCAGGGGGCGACGCGGTCCGGATCGACGACGTCGACGGCGTGGCACCATCGCCTGGTGCGTGAAGCCGTCACCATCGGCACGCATCACCAGCCTTCTTGCTCGACAGCGTCCTTGAGACTGTCCGGACAGTGACGGACGAAGCCCAGTCACCAGGCCCTTCGGACACTGGACACGATCTGCCCGGACACGATGCGGCATACCAGGATCCGGTCAGGGCCTGACCCACCCGGTACCCATCACATCTCCGAGGGATGACCCATCCCACCGGGCGGGTGCAGCGGGACACAGCTCCCCGCCACACCCGCCCGGCCTGCCGGACCATACCCACCCCGTCCACGCAACCGTCATCCACGAGCCGCCGGCCGCCGACGAAGCGATGCCGAACCCCGAAGGCCACCGCCAGCGAACGCGGCCATCCACTCACCTGCAGGCCCAGTCCGACGCACACGCCTCTTTTGGCATCAGGGAGGGCAGGGAGGCAGCCCCTTGACGCCGCGACTGCCCATAGATCACCACCGTGCGTCATCATGCGTCCGCCCACGGGGAACTGCTGTGTCCGAACCCGCATCGCCCCATGTCCGCCACTGGGGAAATCCCAGGGTCCGCCCACACTCAGTGGGCGGCTCCGGCTTCGCGCCGCGGCGCAGTGCCGCCGCGGCACCGATGAGGGCGGCCACCACGACGGCGGCGCCGGCCCAGGCGAGTGTGGTGACCCGTGTTCCCATGTCCAGGAGTTGTGAGCCGGACCAGGAGCCCAGGGCGTTGCCGAGGTTGAAGGCGGAGGTGTTGGCCGCCAGGGCCAGCGCCGAGCCGCCGCCCGCCGCGCCCAGCACCCAGGTCTGGAGCGGTGGCACGAGGGCGCCGGAGGCCAGGCCGATCAAGAAGATCGCCGCGGGCGTGACCGTCTTGGATTCCGCGGCGAAGCCGGTCAACAGGAGGGCGGCGGCCAGCAGGGCGAGCATCCACATCAGGGTTCCGCGCAGGGTGCGGTCGGCCAGCTTGCCGCCGAGGGCGTTGCCGGCGAAGCCGCCGGCTCCGAAGACGAAGAGAAGCGTCGTGGCGGCCGCCGGTCCGAAGCCGGTGACTTGCTGGAGCAGGGGTGAGATGTAGCTGTACAGCAGGAACCACCCGGCCTGGGAGACGGCGGTGATGGCCAGCCCGGACAGCACCTGGGGGCGCCGGAGGATTCCCGTCTCGTCGCGCATGGATTCGCTCTCGCCGCGGCTGAGGCCCTTCGGGAGCAGCAGGAGCAAGGCCAGGAATCCCGCGAGGGTGGCGCCGGCGACGCACCAGAAGGTGGCGCGCCATCCCCACTGTTCGCCGATGGCCGTGCCGATCGGGCCACCCAGCACCGTGGCCAGTCCCAGGCCGCCGGCGACCCAGGCGATGGCCGAGGCCCGCCGTTCCGGCGGCGAGAGACGTACGGCGATGAGGATGTGCGGCGATGCCCGGCGGACCGGATGGCGAACCGACCTGAGTTCATGTCAAGCATGTTGGATCTCGCCCTCCTTGGTTTCCTCTACGAGGAGCCGCTGCACGGTTACGAGTTGCGCACCCGGATCGCCCGTCTGACGGGGCACGTGAGCACGATCAGCCACGGCACGCTGTACCCGGCGATCAAACGCATGGAGAAGGCGGGGCTGCTGGCACGGGAGTCCCAGCCCGGCGCGGCGGCGGCGCCCCGGCACGTGCTCACCCTGACCGACGAGGGGAGGAAGGCGCTGCTGGATCGGCTGCGCGAGCCGGCGGATCCCTTCATCACCGACGAGAACCGCTGGTTCACGCTGCTCGCCTTCCTCCGCCACCTCCCGGATCCGGGCGCGCAGGCGGCAGTTCTCCGGCGTCGGCTGACCTTCCTCCAGGAGCCGAGCAGCTTCTTCTACGAGGGCGACCGGCCACTGAGCGCCGCCGACGTCGACGACCCCTTCCGGCGCGGCGTCCTGACCATCGCCAAAGCCACGTCCCAGGCCGAACTGGGCTGGCTGCGGCAGACCCTCGACAGCCTCGAGTCCGGCCAGAAGGGCCGGGCGCACACATCTACCCGGTGACGGCCGCCGCGCTGGGGACCGTACCCGTACGTTGGAGCCGTACGAGAAGGGGATGCTCGACGTCGGCGACGGCAATCTCGCGTACTGGGAGGTCTGCGGGAACCCGGACGGCAAGCCGGCGGTCGTCGTCCACGGCGTTCTGGTCCACGGCAGGATCGATATGGGCAGCCCGCTCGACACCGCCTGGGAGCTCACCCGCGCCTGGTCCGACGCGGAACTGATCGTCGTCGGCGACGCGGGCCACTTGGACAGTGCCACCACACGGGCCCATGTGCTCAAGGCCCTCGACCGATTCGCTCACCAGGCGCGAATCGGCACCTGTGCCGCCGCACGATGGGCGGTGGGCGGCTTGATGTGCGGCAGGAGCACGCGGCCGTCGTCGGGGCCCTGGTCGAAGACCTCCGGACGGGCAGGGCGCACATCCCGGCACCGATGCGGCACTCACGGTCGGCACGCGGGCGCGGCGTCCTCACGCCTCCTACTCGCCCCAGGTGACCGGGAGGCTCTTCACCCCGTAGACGTCCGCGGTCTCCGGGCGCAGGGCAACCTCTTCGGCCGGTACGGCCAGGCGCAGTGGGGAAGCGGTCGAGCAGCGCGGGGAGCGCGACCCGCATCTCGACGCGGGCCAGCTGCTGGCCCAGGCACTGGTGGATACCGTGGCCGAATGCCAGGTGCCCGCTGTACTGCCTCCGGATGTCGAGCACGTGGGGATCGGCGAAGCGCTCGGGGTCACGGTTGGCGGTGTTGTACGACAGGACGACCGTCGTGCCGGCCTCGATGGTCCGGCCACCCACCTCGACGTCCTCCAGCGCCGTCCTCATGAACGACTTGGCGACGGTCAGATACCGCAGCAGCTCCTCCACGGCCCCGTCGGCGAGCGCGGGATCGGCGCGCAGCGCGGCCAGTTGCTCCGGGTGCTGCAGCAGCGCGAAGGTGCCGAGGGAGAGCATGTTCGCGGTGGTGTCGAACCCGGCTGCCAGCAGAATGAGGCTGATCCCCTTCAGCTCCTCATCGGTCAGATCGCTGTCGGTGAGTTCGCTGAGCACGTCGTCGGTGGGCTTCGCGCGCTTGGCGGCCACCAGCTCCGCCAGGTAGTCCTGGGTCGCGGTATAGGCCGCTATCAGCTCCTCGTCGCTCGTCTCCCCACCCATGAACGCGTCGATCTGCTCCTGGAAGGAGCTCCGGTCCTCGTACGGCACCCCCAGCAGCTCGCAGATGATGATGGTGGGGATGGGCTTGGCGAACGCGGTCACCAGGTCCGCCGACGGCCCGGCCTCCTCCATGGCGTCCAGGCAGTCGGCGGTGATCTGCTCGACGCGCTCGGTGAGAAGCCGCATCCGCCGCACCGTGAACTTGCCCGCGAGCGGCTTGCGGTAGCGGCGGTGCTGCGGGTCGTCCATGAGGAGGAACTCGCCGGGCGGCGCCGGAGGAAGCTCGAAGTCCACGACATTCATGAGCTCTTTGCGCGCGCTGAACCGTGGGTCGGCCAGGACCGACCTGACCAGGTCGTACCCGGTGATCAGCCAGCCGGGCTTTCCGCCGGGGTGGGTGCAGCGGCTGATGGGGCCGTGCCCGCGAGCGTCGATCAGCTCTGCCGGCGGGTCGAAGGGGCAACCGGACCGCCGCGCCGTCGGCAGAGCCGTGATGGTGTGAAGGGATTCACCCATGACCATTCCTCATCTCGCGATAGTACGTGTTCGGTACTTCGTGAAAGCTATGTTGCATTCAGAATCACGTCAATCTACTGAAAAAAGATTTCCCAGGTCAGAGGCGGTAAATTGATGCAATGACGCTGAGATCGAACGCAACGCAGCGTTGCAATGAATGACGGCGAAGGCAATACTGACGGCATGCCAGGAGGACGTTTGAACCAGCAGGACCGCCAGCGCATCGCGGCCGGACTGGCCGACGGGCTCTCCTACGCCGAGATCGCCAGGCGGCTCGGCCGGCCGACCTCGACGATCAGCCGGGAGGTCGGACGCAACGGCGGCCCCGGCGGCTACCGGCCCCAGCAGGCGCACCAGGCGACGGTCCAGCGGGCACGGCGTGACACACCGGCACCCCCGCACACGGCCGGACCGCCGGGCGGCGCGGTGGAAGAGGAGATCGTCGAGCTGGCGGTCAGGTCGGGCATGCCGAGGATGACGGCGCGGGTGCACGTCGACCTGCTGCTGTCCGAGGACGGCAGACGCACCGCGGCCGAGCTGGCCGGCAGGCTGAAGGTCAGCCCGGCCTCCGTCTCCGCGGCCGTGAACTTCCTGGTCCAGCAGGGTTACGTCCGGCGCGAGCGCGATCCGCGGCGCCGACGCGATATCTACGTGGTCGACGACGAGGCCTGGTACCACTCGGTCGTGATCAGCGCACGGCAGACGCTCGAGGCGGCGCGGGCCGCGATGACGGGGGCGGAGACGGTCGGGCTCGACAGGCCCGCGGCGCAGCGGCTGGCCAAGGCAGGGGCGTTCCTGGAGCGGGTCACCCTGGACATGATGGAGTCGGCCGACCGCTGGCGCGCCCTCCTGGCGTGACGCGCCTCGCCCATCCGAAGAGGAACGAGACCTTCCTGATACGGCGTCGACGGCTGACGTCGACAGCAGGGCGGCGTGCCGTACCGGACGTGGCGGCGGTGGCCGGACATCGGCCACTGGGGCGGACGGGCGTGTTCACAGCCTCACCCATGACGCCCGGCATTACCGTCTTTGCCCGTGTATCAACCCTTGACGCGCCATCATCGAACAGCCCCCATTGACCAGAACAAGCCATCGAAGGCAATAAACACCCCGTCAAGAGGCTCTGGTTCAGCGTAAGTATCGCGATAAGGGGACTGGTCACACCCAGATCTTCAGCGCTTCTCTCGGATGGCTCAAACAGATCGGTCTGTCGACTCCCGGCCACAGCGGTCCTCTCGTCCCCCGTGCGACCGGCGGGTCCCGTCCTCCTTCCGCTCCTCACCACTCAACGAGGTGCATCGTCTATGGCGGATCTGGCTTTCCCCGGCCTCATCGTCTGCTCGTTCGTCCTCCTCCACCTCCTGGTGAAGGGGGTCGAGAAGCTGTGAGTGCCGACAACGCCGTGGGGCTGGTCACGGCCGTGGCCCTGCTGGTCTACCTGGTGTTCTGCCTGCTCTTCCCGGAGAGGTTCTGATGAACGACACCCTCGCGGGCTGGCTGCAGATCCTCGCCTTGGTGGCCGCGCTCGCCCTGTCCTACCGGCCGCTCGGTGACCACATCGCCCGCTGCCTGACCACCTCCCGGCATCTGCGCGCCGAGCGCGTCGTGTACCGGGCGGGCGGGGTGAACCCGGACACCGATCAGACCTGGGCGGCCTATCTGCGCAGCGTCCTGGCGTTCTCGCTGGTGTCGCTGCTGTTCCTCTACGGCTTTCAGCGGCTGCAGGACCACCTGCCGCTGTCGCTGGGCATGAAGCCCGTCCCCGCGGACCAGGCATTCAACACCGCGGCCTCGTTCGTCACCAACACCAACTGGCAGTCGTACTCGGGCGAGTCGACGATGGGCCATCTGGTGCAGATGGCCGGCCTCGCGGTACAGAACTTCGTCTCCGCGGCGGTCGGCATCGCCGTCGTCGCCGCCCTCATCCGCGGTTTCACCCGCAAGCAGACCAGCCGGGTCGGCAACTTCTGGGCCGACCTCACCCGGATCGTCCTGCGTGTGCTGCTGCCGATCGCCCTCGTCTTCGCGATCGCGCTCCTCGCGGCCGGAGTGATCCAGAACTTCCACGGCGTCCAGACGGTGACGACCATCGACGGCGGCCACCAGAGCATCACCGGCGGGCCGGTCGCCTCGCAGGAGGCCATCAAGGAGCTGGGCACCAACGGCGGCGGCTTCTACAACGCCAACTCCGCCCACCCCTTCGAGAACCCCACCGCCTTCACCAACCTCCTGGAGATCTACCTGCTGCTGGTGATCTCCTTCTCCCTCCCCCGGACCTTCGGCACGATGGTCGGCGACCGGCGGCAGGGGTACGCCGTCCTCGCCGTGATGGGGGTCATCTGGGCAGCGTCCGTCGCCGTGGTGACGGTCAACGAGCTGCACTCCGTGAGCAGTTCGGCGGGCCATGCCGCGGGCGGCATGATGGAGGGCAAGGAGCAGCGCTTCGGCGTCTGGGCATCGGTGCTCTTCGCCGTGTCGACCACCCTCACCTCCTGCGGCGCGGTCGACTCCTTCCACGACTCGTACACGCCGGGCGGCGGCGGTCTGCTGATCTTCAACATGATGCTGGGCGAGATCGCCCCCGGCGGCACGGGCTCCGGCCTCTACGGGATCCTGGTCCTCGCCGTCGTCGCCGTCTTCGTGGCCGGCCTGATGGTGGGCCGGACCCCCGAGTTCCTGGGCAAGAAGATCCGCAGCCGGGAGATGAAGTTCGCCTCCCTCTACATCCTCACCACCCCCGTCATCGTCCTGATCGGGGCGGGCGTCGCCATGGCGTTGCCCGGTGAGCGGGCGGCGATGACGAACCCCGGGGCGCACGGCTTCTCCGAGGTGCTCTACGCCTTCACCTCGGCGGCCAACAACAACGGCTCCGCCTTCGCCGGCCTCCAGGCCAACACCCTCTGGTACAACAGCGCCCTCGGCCTGGCCATGGTCTTCGGCCGCTTCCTGCCGATGGTGTTCGTCCTGGCACTCGCCGGTGCCCTGGCCGGGCAGCGTCCCGTGCCGGTGACGGCGGGCACGCTGCCCACGCACCGGCCGCTGTTCGTGGGCCTGCTCACCGGCGTGATCCTCATCGTCGTGGGCCTGACCTTCTTCCCCGCGCTGGCGCTGGGCCCCCTCGCGGAAGGACTCCACTGATGTCCACCTCTCCGGCACCGACCCCGTCGCATCAGCCGCACCGGATCTCGGGCGGCCTGCTGGACCCCCGGCAGCTCGCCTCCTCCTTCCCCGGCGCCGTACGCAAGCTGGATCCCCGGCTGATGGTCCACAACCCGGTCATGTTCGTCGTCGGGGTCGGAGCGGTCCTCACCACCTTGTCGGCGCTCAAGGACCCGGGCGTCTTCCCCTGGGTGATCACGGCGTGGCTGTGGCTCACCGTCGTCTTCGCCAACCTCGCCGAGGCGGTGGCCGAGGGGCGGGGCAAGGCCCAGGCGGAGACGCTGCGCCGGACCCGGACCCGGACCACGGCACGCCGCCTCGCCGACTGGCGGCCCCGGACAGCGACCCCCGTGGAGGAGGAGGTGCCGGCCGCGGACCTGTGCCTGGGCGACCACGTCGTCGTCGAGGCCGGGCAGATCATCCCCGGTGACGGCGACGTGGTCGAGGGCGTCGCCAGCGTGGACGAATCAGCGATCACCGGCGAGTCCGCCCCGGTCATCCGGGAGTCCGGCGGCGACCGCTCGGCGGTCACGGGCGGCACGAAAGTGCTGTCGGACCGCATCGTCGTCAAGATCACTTCCAAGCCCGGCGAGACCTTCATCGACCGGATGATCGCGCTGGTGGAGGGCGCGGCGCGACAGAAGACACCGAACGAGATCGCGCTGAACATCCTGCTGGCCTCGCTCACCGTCGTCTTCCTCGTCGCGGTGGTCACCCTCCAGCCGTTCGCGGTGTTCGCGGGCGCGGAACAGAGCATCGTCGTCCTCGTCGCGCTCGTCGTGGCCCTCATCCCGACCACGATCGGCGCGCTGCTCTCGGCCATCGGCATCGCCGGCATGGACCGGCTCGTCCAGCGCAACGTTCTCGCCATGTCAGGGCGCGCCGTCGAGGCCGCCGGGGACGTGGGCACCCTCCTGCTCGACAAGACGGGCACCATCACGCTGGGGAACCGTCAGGCCGCCGAGTTCCTGCCGGTCGGCGGCGTCGGCGCGGACGAACTCGCGGACGCCGCCCAGCTGTCCTCGCTCGCCGACGAGACGCCCGAGGGCCGCTCGATCGTCGTCCTCGCCAAGCAGCGGCACGCGCTGCGTGCCCGTACGGAGGGCGAGCTGGCGCACGCCACGTTCGTGCCGTTCACCGCGCAGACCCGGATGAGCGGAGTGGACGTGGACGGCCGCCGTATCCGCAAGGGCGCGGCAGCCGCCGTTGGCACCTGGGTCACCGAGGCAGGCGGCACGGTCGGCGAGGAGGTCCACGAAGGCGTCGAACGGATCTCGCAGAGCGGGGGCACCCCGCTCGTGGTCGCGGTCCGGGACGTGGACGGCGCGCGGGTCCTGGGACTGGTGCACCTCAAGGACGTCGTCAAGGAAGGCATCCGGGAGCGGTTCGACGAGCTGCGTGCCATGGGCATCAAGACGGTCATGATCACGGGTGACAACCCGCTGACAGCCCGGGCCATCGCCGAGGAAGCCGGCGTCGACGACTTCCTCGCCGAGGCCACGCCCGAGGACAAGATGGCCCTCATCAGGCGCGAGCAGGCCGGCGGCAAGCTCGTGGCGATGACCGGTGACGGTACGAACGACGCGCCCGCACTGGCCCAGGCCGACGTCGGCGTCGCGATGAACACCGGCACCTCCGCCGCCAAGGAGGCCGGGAACATGGTCGACCTCGACTCGAACCCCACCAAGCTCATCGAGATCGTCGAGATCGGCAAGCAACTGCTCATCACCCGGGGCGCGTTGACCACGTTCTCCATCGCCAACGACGTGGCGAAGTACTTCGCGATCATCCCGGCGATGTTCGCCGCGGTCCACCCGGGCCTGGACAGGCTCAACATCATGCGTCTGCACAGCCCGACCTCGGCCATCACCTCCGCGATCGTCTTCAACGCGCTGATCATCGTGGCGCTGATCCCGCTCGCCCTGCGCGGAGTCCGCTACCGGCCCACGTCCGCGGCGGCGCTGCTCAGTCGCAACATCTGGGTCTACGGGCTGGGCGGGCTCGTCCTGCCGTTCCTCGGCATCAAGCTGATCGATCTCGGCACGCAGTTCGTCCCCGGCCTCCGCTGACCGACCGCGCAGAAGAGCAGAAGCAGAAGAGCAGAGAAGAGGCGTCACCCCATGTTCCTGCACCTCCCGCCGACGCTGCGGCAGCATGTGTCAGCCCTGCGCATGCTCATGGCGTTCATCGTCGTCACGGGCATCGCCTATCCGCTCGCGGTCACCGGCATCGGCCAACTGGCCTTCGAGCACCAGGCCAACGGCTCCCTGATCAAGGAACACGGCGAACCCGTGGCTTCCAGCCTCCTCGGCCAGGACTTCGCCCTGCCGAAAAAGGACCCGGACGACAGCTCGGAAGCCCTCCGGCCCGACCCCAAGTGGTTCCAGCCCCGCCCCTCCGCCGCCGATGCCGGCCAGGGCGCCGGCCCGTACGACCCCGCCTACTCGGGCGCCTCCAACCTGGGCCCGAACAACCCCCGGCTCATCTCGTCGATCGCCCAACGGCGCGCGGCCGTGGCCGCCTTCGACGGCGTCGCCCCCGCGTCCGTCCCGGCCGACGCGCTCACCGCCTCCGGCTCGGGCCTCGACCCCGACATCTCCCCGGCGTACGCCTACGAACAGGTGGCCAGGGTCGCCCGTGCCCGTGGTCTGCGGGCCGAGCGGCTACGGACGCTCGTGGGCGATCACGTACACGATCGCGAACTGGGCTTCCTCGGACAGGGACGGGTCAACGTGATCGAGCTCAACCACGCTTTGAGTCATCTCCCCGCGTAGTCCCCGGTCAGGTCGTGAGAACGAACCCCAGGAAGCCCGTCGGAATAGCCGAGGCACTCCGAAACCGCGTACAAGGGCCGGCGGCAGTTCTGCCGCCGGTCCTCGGGTTCCAGGTCCGGCCTCGTCAGCAAGGCCGGGGCCCCGGCGCGCATGTGTCTGCCGCTCAGCGTCCGGCAGGCCCAGGGTGCCGTGCCACCACCGGCAGGGCGAGGGTGACCGCCGCCCCCCTTCCCCGGTGGTGGCCGGCCCGGACCTCCAGTGTGCCGCCCATCGCTTCGACGAAATCACGGGCCAGCCGGACGGAGAGACTTCCGGCGTCCGCCTCGGCTCCGACGCCGGTCATCCGCATGACCAGCCGGTCGTCCGCCACCTCGGCCGTGAGAGCGGGCGAGGTGGCGGAGCCGCCACGGCTCAGGGCCTCCGCCGCGACACTCGTGAGGACGCGGGCAAGGACCGCGGCATCGGCGATGGCGTCCGGCAGTTCCTCCGGGAGCGAGACGGAGATCGTGCGGCCGCCTGGCCCGAGGTCGTCCAGCACGGTGGTGAACACCTCGCCGACGTCGACCGGGCGGAGGTGCAGCTCCAGGGCGCCCGCGTGGAGCCGGCCGAGGTCCTCGAGGTCGCCGGCAAGCTGCTCGGCACGTCTCGCCGACTCCCGTGCCTCCGCCAGCAGACGCCGCTCGCGCGGCGGCCGGTCCCTCGTTTCGTCCGTCAGCCGGCTGAGCACCGTATCGGTCTCGGTCAGCGATGCCCGCAGGTCCCGGACGGCCATGGCGAGCGCCATCGCGCGGTTTCGCTCCGCGGCTTCCCGGGTCCCGGTCTCCGCGGCCTGGAGCGCGACCCGGCCCTGGGTGTGGGCGATGCCCAGCTGAGTGGCGCATGCCGCGAAGATGTCCTGGTCGTCCGTGCTCAGGCCACGGCCGCGGGCGGCCAAGGTCAGGTACTCGTCGATGGGGCTCTCCAAGTCGGCGTCGTAAGGGCGCTCGGGCGGTCGTTCACCGGCACTCGCGACGACGAACCAGCGGGGCGGGGCCGCCGGGCCGGGGGCCCGTTCGAGCAGACTGACGGCGGCGAGGCCGAAGTTCTCACGCAACTGCTCGACCAGGGCGGGGAGATCCTGGCCGTGCATCATGGCGGTCGCCAGCCGGCTCAGCGCCGCCGCCTCGGCGGTGGCCCGTGCGGCCTGATACGTGCGCCGGGTGACCGCGCCCGCCGCCGTGCCCACCAGCACCGCCACGGCGACGAAGGCCGCCAGGGCGACGATGTCGTTGCCGCGTTCCACGCCGAAGGTGCGCACGGGCACGGTGAAGTAGTAGGTGGCCAGCAGTCCGGCGGCCATCGCCGCGAGCAGGGCCGGGCCCAGGCCGCCGACAAGCGCCACCACGACGACCGCCAGCAGGTACAGCACGAGATCGCTGGAGAGATCGAGACGGCCACGCAGCGCGGTGAGCACGGTGGTCAGCGTCGGCAGGAGTACGGCCGCACCGGCCATGGCCAGCAGGAATCGCTTACGGCCGGTTCCCCGGCCGGGGCGTGGCAGAGCAAGGCCGGCGGCTCCGGCAGCTTCCTCATGGGTGACGACGTGGACGTCGACGGGGCCGGACTCCCGGATCGTCCGCCGCCCCACGTCGCCCCGCAGCAGGGATCCGAGCAGGCCCCGGCGGCCGGCGCCGAGGACGATCTGGGTGACGTTCTCGGCGCGGGCGAAGTCGAGCAGCCCTTGGACGACGTCGTCGGCGGTGGTCTGGTGGTAACTGCCGCCCAGGGACTCCACCAGCGCACGCTGTTCGGCGAGGACCGCGGGGTCGGCGCCGGCGAGCGCGTCGCCCGGGGTGATGTGCAGGGCAAGCAGTTCGCTGCCCGGGGTCCGGGCGGTGATGCGGGCTGCCCGGCGGATGAGCGTCTCGCCCTCCCGGCCGCCGGTCAGCCCGACCAGGATGCGTTCCCGGGTCTCCCACGGCGCGGCGATCCCGTGCTCGGTGCGATAGCGCTGGAGGCCCTCCTCCACCCGGTCGGCGAGCCACAGGAGGGCGAGCTCACGGAGGGCGGTGAGGTTGCCGACGCGGAAGTAGTGGGTGAGGGCCGCCTCGATGCGGTCGGGCGGGTAGATGTCGCCGTGCGTCATGCGGCGGCGCACGGCTTCGGGCGGCAGGTCGACCAGTTCGATCTGGTCGGCCCGGCGTGCCACCTCGTCCGGGAGCCGCTCGCGCTGCCGCACCCCGGTGATCTGCGCGACGACGTCGTTGAGGGATTCCAGGTGCTGGACGTTGAGCGTGGTGACGACGTCGATGCCGGCGTCCAGGAGTTCCTCGACGTCCCCCCACCGCTTGGCGTTGCGGCTGCCGGGCACGTTGGTATGGGCCAGCTCGTCCACCAGGGCGACCTGCGGGTCACGGGCCAGGACGGCGTCGACGTCCATCTCGGTGAACTCCGCCCCACGGTGTGCCATGGCCCGGCGCGGGACCGTCTCGATCCCCTCGGCCATGGCGGCGGTCGGCCGCCGCCCGTGCGGTTCGACGAAACCGATGATCACATCGGCGCCCTGGGCACGCAGCCGCTGCCCCTCCTCGAGCATGGCGTAGGTCTTGCCCACGCCAGGGGCGGCACCAAGGTAGATCCGCAGTTTTCCGCGCGCTGCCATCGCCCGACTCCCCCGGCTCTTCCCCGAGTCCCCGGCCGGACATCCCCGGCCCGTGGCCTTCCGCTTTGCCTACGCCCTGCTTCCAGCGTGCTACCTCCCCCGACGCCGCGCCACGGCGCGGCACGCTCCGCCCCATGGACCAGCTCCCGGTCCGCCGTGCGAGTACGGCGGATCGGGGCCACGGTGGAAGGACGGGCCTGACAGTCCTCCGGGCCCGCCCGCTCTCGGCATCCGGGAGGTGAGCATGATCGGCGCCGCACAGCCGACGGCGAGGATGCGGCCGGGGCTGCTGTCCTTCCTCGGTGGCGTGGGCACCGTGACGGGCAGCAAGTTCATGATCGAGACCGATCACGTCCGGCTGCTGGCGGACTGCGGGCTCTTCCAGGGACTGGCCGACCTGCGCCGTCTCAACTGGCGGCGCTTCCCTGCCGAGGCCTCGGCCGTCCACGCCGTCGTCCTCACCCACGCCCACCTCGATCACTGCGGGTACCTGCCCAGACTGGTCAGGCAGGGCTTCCACGGCGACGTGTTCTGCAGCCCGAACACGGCCCGGCTCGCCGAGATCGTGCTGCGCGATAGCGCCCGGCTCCAAGTGGAGCAGGCCGAGCACTGCAACCGCTACGGCCACTCCAAGCACCGCCCCGCCGAGCCCCTCTACGACGAGATGGACGTCGATCACACGATGCGGCTGGTCCGGACCGTCGAACCCGGCACGGAGACGGAGATCGCCCGCGACACCCGGCTCACCCTGCACCACGCGGGACACATCCTGGGCTCCACCTGGGCCCGGCTCACCCTGGAGGACGGACACACCCTGGCCTCCAGCGGCGACCTCGGCAGACCGGCACACCCGCTGCTGCGCCCGCCGGATCCCTTCACGGGAGCCGACGTGCTGCTGCTCGAGTCCACGTACGGCAACCGGCACCACGACAGCGACGGCAGCCGAGCGGTGTTCAGGGACGCTCTGAACAGGACGTTCGCGCGTGGCGGGACCGTGGTGATCCCGGCGTTCGCCGTGGACCGCACCGAGGTCGTGCTGCACGAGCTGGCCCGGCTCCGAGGGGCCGGCGAGCTCCCGCGATCGGTGCCCGTGTACGTGGACAGTCCCATGGCACTGGCAGCGCTGCGCGTCTACGAGGATGCGCTGGCCGCGCGGGCACCGGAGGTACGGCCGGAGGTGCTGGAGGCCGGAGCGTCCGTCCTCGATCCCGCACCCTTCTCCGCCGCGCGCTCGGTCGAGGAGTCGATAGCTGTCCAGAACGTCCGGGGCCCTGCCGTCATCGTCTCCGCCTCGGGAATGGCGACGGGCGGCCGCATCCTGCGCCACCTGGCCCGTCTGTTGCCCGGTTCGCGAAACACCGTCGTCATCGTGGGCTTCGCCGCCGCGGGCACCCGGGCCCGCGATCTGGTCAACGGCGCGCGCACGCTCAAGATGCTCGGCGGCTATGTGCCCGTACGGGCGGAAGTCGTGAACGTGCCAGGGCTGTCGGCCCACGCCGACGCGGGCGAGCTCCTGAGCTGGCTCCGCGACGCACCCGCGCCGAACGCGACGTACCTCGTGCACGGCGAACCGGATTCGGCCGAGGCGCTACGGACCCGCATCGACCGGAGCCTGGGGTGGACCGCGGTGGTTCCCCGGTCCGGCGAGCGGGTGCTGGTCCGTTGAACCGCTCCCGCGAGCTCCCGCGAGTTTGGCCTGCCGCGACCGGGCGACGCTCCCGGCCCTGTCGTCCCTCCCCCGCGCCGGAGCCGAGTCCTCACCGCGTCCGCACCCGCCGGACTCCGCCGCCCTCGGGCACCAGCCACGCCTGAAGGCGCATCGCCAGATACCCGAGGAGGAACGCGGCGCCCACGGTGCCCAGATCCCCCCACTCCGGCGGCCGGGTGCCGAGCAGGTCGCGCAGCACGGGCACGTACGCTCCGGCGATCTGCAGGGTCAACGCGCCCGCCAGCGCCAGCAGGAGGAAGGGGTTGGCCAGGGTTCCGGGCCGGGCACGCGAGCCCAGGCCGACGCCGAGCTGGGTGGCGCCCAGGACCAGGAAGACCAGCGTCTGCCAGGGGCGGCCCGTGCCGTGGGCCCAGCAGCCGACGGCCAGGGTCAGCGCCGTGATGAGCACGCCCAGTACGAGGATGCGTGCCCACAGCCCCTGCCCCAGCACGCTCTCCTCCGGTGGCCTCGGCGGCCGGTGCATGGAGTCGCCGGCGGTGGGTTCGGCGCCGAGCGCCACGCCCGGCAGGCCGTGGGTAAGGAGGTTGATCCACAGGATCTGGGCCGGGAGCAGCGGCAGGGCCATGCCCAGGGCCGGGCCCGTGAGCATGACCAGGATCTCCGCGCTGCCGCCCGCGAGGGCGTACAGGAGGAAGCGCCGTACGTTGGCGTAGACCCGGCGGCCCTCCTCGACCGCGGCCACGACCGTGCCGATGTCGTCGTCGGCCAGGACGAGATCGGCGGCCTGCCGGGCGACCTCCGTCCCCCGCCGCCCCATGGCCACCCCGATGTCGGCCCGGCGCAGTGCCGGACCGTCGTTGACCCCGTCGCCCGTCATGGCCACCACGTGTCCTGCCCGTCGCCAGGACTCGACGATGCCGACCTTCTGCTCCGGCGTCGTACGGGCGAACACGCGCACCGCCATGAGGTCCCTCGCCGTCCCGCGCTGAATCTCCTCGCCGGTGACGGCCGCGTCCTGGGCGGAGGCGATGCCCAGTCGCCGGGCCACGGCTCCTGCGGTCAGCGGATGGTCACCAGTGACGAGCACGGGAGTGATGCCGGCCGCCCGGCACGCCGTGACGGTGCCGGCGGCGGCCTCCCGGGGCGGGTCGAGAATCGCGACCAGCCCGAGCGGGGTCAGGCCGGCCTCCCAGTTCTCCGGTGCGGGCGCCGTTCTGTCGGCCGCGGCCACGGCCAGGACCCGGTACCCCTGCTGTGCCCACTGCCGCGCCCGCTCCAGCGCCCGGTCACGCGGCTCCGGACCGCTGTCGGTCAGGATCCCCGTGCCGAGAACGGTTTCGGGAGCGCCCTTGCAGACGACGCGCAGGGCTCCCCCAGGGCGACGGTGCACGGTGGTCATGCGCTTGCGCTCGCTGCTGAACGGGATCTCGTCCACGCGCGGCATGCGCTGACGCAACTCGTCGGTGTCCAGACCGAGTCGCGCCGCCGCGGTCAGGAGGGCGGCTTCCGTGGGATCGCCCAGGGCCGTCCACATCCCGTTCCCGGCTCCGGGCGGTTGCAGTGCCGCGTCGTTGCACAGCACCGCGGCAGCCAGCAATTCCGACAGGTCCGCTGCCTGATCGGCGCTGAGCACGCGGCCCTCCCGCTCGACACACCCTTGAGGCACGTAGCCGATGCCGGAGACCGTGGCCTCGCCGCCGCTGGGGGTCCACAGCCGCTGCGCGGCCATCCGCCCCTCGGTGAGGGTGCCGGTCTTGTCCGTGGCCAGTACGGTGATCGAGCCCAAGGTCTCGACAGCGGGCAAGCGGCGGACGATGGCGTGCCGCTGGGCCATCCGGTGCGCGCCCAGAGCCAGGGCGAGCGTCACCACGGCCGGCAGTGACTCGGGGACGGCCGCGACGACCAGGCTGATCGCCGCGACCACCATCAGCTCCACGGGCTCCCCGCGGACGATCCCGGCAAGCAGTACCACGCCGGAGAGCACCACGGCGATCAGGGCGAGAGCGCGGCCGAAGCGCGCCAGCCGGTGCTGGAGCGGGGTGAGGCCGGGCGGCTCCGCCATCAGGGCGGCGATCCTGCCCGTGGCGCTCGCCGCTCCGGTCGCCGTCACCTCGACGCGTCCGCGTCCCCGCAGGACCGTGGTGCCCGCTGAGACCGCCCCCGGGCCCGGGTCGTCCGGCGAAGGCTCCTTGGCCACGGGCACCGACTCACCGGTCAGGGAGGACTCGTCCACCAGCAACGTGGCCGCCTCGATGACGCGGCCGTCGGCGGGAACGATGTCGCCCTCGCCCAGGAGGACGATGTCACCGGATACGACGTCCGCAGCGTTCACCTCCCGCTCGGCGCCGTCACGCAGCACGCGCACGACCGGGGCGCTCAGCGCCCGCAGAGCCGCCACGGCCCGTTCGGCACGGACTTCCTGGGCCACGCCGACCGCGCTGTTGGCCACGACGACGATGGCGATGATCGCTGTGTCGACCAGATCACCGGTCGCGAGGGTGAGCACCATGGCCCCCAGCAGCACCAGGATCAACGGATCGCGCAGCTGGGCGAGGATCCGGCGCCACACCGGTGTGGGGCAGCCGGGGCTGACGATGTTGGGACCGTGACAAGCCAGACGACGCTCTGCTTCGGCCTGGGTCAGGCCCTGGGTCTCCTGCGGTCGCGTCGCCACTGACTCGGTCGTTTCTCCGGCTCTACAGGCCGCTACGAGCCTGGCGGGAGCCGGACTCGTCTCCTGGTCCCATGCCCGTCGCCGTGTCCTGTCCGTCTTCCGCGCTCTGCTCCGCAAGCACTGTCCCATCTTCCCAGCGGGACGCGCCTGCGCGCCACAGAGGCTTTCGAGCCATGACATGCCGCGACGGCGACGGCGAGAGATGGTGGAAGAGGCGAAAGACGCGGACCGACGCCCGGTCCGGGATGCCGGTGAGGCGGTGAGCGTGATGGAACGTCCCGTGGTCGTGGGCGTCGACGGGTCCGACGGCAGCCTCGCCGCCCTGGACTGGGCCGTTGAGGAAGCGGCGCACCTCGGGCTCCCCTTGCGCGTGGTCTACGCGTCGCTGTGGGAGCGGTACGAAGGGGCGGTGCCCTCGTTCACCGGTCAGCAACCGGCCGAGCAGATCGCGGCCCAGCACATCGTCGCCTCCTCCGAACAGCGAGCCCGGCAGCTCTCCCCGGACCTGCGGGTGACTGCCGTGACCGTGCCGGAGGACGCGGTGGAGGCGCTGGTGGAGGAGTCGCGCGGCGCGGCCACCGTGGTGACCGGCTCGTCCGGGCGGGGAGCCGTCAAGGGGTTTCTGCTGGGCTCCGTGAGCCTCGCGGTGGCGGGCCGCGCCGACTGCCCGGTCGTCGTCGTACGCGGCGAGGAGCGCAACATCAAGGGCATGAGCGGCCGGGTCGTCGTCGGCGTGGGCGAGGCGGACGAGGCCGCCACCGCCGTGCGGTTCGCCCTCCGCGAGGCCGAGGCCCGTGGATGCGCACTGCAAGCCGTACGGGCCTGGCGCAGCCCCCAGCAGCCGACGGAGCTCCTGTCCGAGGTCGACATGGCCGCGCAAGCCTCCGCGGACCAGGCAACCGCCGTCCTGGACGAGGTGCTGGAAGAGGCCGTGGCCGAGCACCCGAAGGTGTCCGTCACGCGCACGGTGCTGGAAGGGCCCGCGCACCGGGTGCTGCTCGGGCCGGCGGCCGACGCCGACCTGCTGGTGCTCGGCGCCACCCGGCGGCAGGGCGGGTTCGGACTGCAGCTCGGCCGGGTCAGCCACACCGCCCTGCACCGGGCGGCCTGCCCCGTCGCGGTGGTGCCGCACCGGTGAAGCACACGGCCGTTCACCCCGTACCGGCCAGGATCTCCCGCTCCACACGGTGACGTACGCGCGCAGCGAGCTCGGTGAGCGGCTGTGAGCGAACGGCCTTGGGGGCCACGGGCGATGTGATGCGCCGCGCGTCGGCAGGCAGCGCGGCAAGGTCCGCGGCGAGGCGTCCCCGGGCCTCGTCCAGCCGGGAGTGCCGGGTGCCCGGCCGGTCCCACGCTCCGTGCCGCATGACCGTCTGCAGCAGCGGTTCCCCGTCCGGCGGTGGGGGCTCGTCGTTCAGGCCGATGACATCGGCGTACCCGGGCCTCCGGAAGACCTGCTTGCGGCCCGGCGCCGTCACTTTGGCCGAGGACAGCTTCATGACGGGCCGTCCGTCGTACTCGACCAGCTTGTAGGCGGAGTCCAGATAAGGGGCGTCGGCGGAGACGCCGGCCTTCGTGCCGACCGCGTATGTGTCGATGGGCGCCCCGGAGCGGACGAGCCGGTCCACGGCGAATTCGTCGAGGCCGCCGCTGGCGACGATACGCACCTCGTGGAGCCCGGCGGCGTCGAGGATCCGCCGGGAGCGCACCGCCAGCGCGCCCAGGTCACCGCTGTCCAGCCGGATCGCGCATCCCGGCCCGAGCCCCAGGTCCTTCAGTACGCGTGCGGCGGTCGCGACGCCGTTCTCGGTGTCGTAGGTATCCACCAGGAAGGTCACCGGGCCCGGGTGGGTGCGGGCGAATGCGCGGAAAGCCTCCTCCTCGCTTCCGAAGACCTCGATGTAGGAGTGGGCCATCGTCCCGGCCGCGGGCACCCCCTCGGCGTGGGCAGCCGCCACGTTGCTGGTCCCGGCGAATCCGGCCATGGCACCCAGCCGGGCCGCCTGGTAGGCGGCCTCCGTACCGTGTGTACGACGCAGGGAGAAGTCCACCACCGGATGCCCGGCGGCGGCCAGCACGCAGCGGGCGCACTTGGAGACGACGGTGGTCTGGTGGTTGACCTGGTTGAGGACGTAGCTCTCCACCAGCTGGGCCTGTGGCAGGGGTGCGGTGATCTCCACCAGGGGTTCGCCGGCCAGGACGACGCGCCCTTCGGGCACGGCCCGTACGTCACCGGTGAAGGTGAGGCCGAGCAACGGCTTCACCTCGTCCGGGGGCCGGTTCAGCACGGAGGCGAAGACCTCGACGTCGTCGGCGTCCACACGGAATCCGGCGAGATAGGCCAGAACGGACTCCGGCCCGGCGGCCACGAGGAACCCGCGGTCGGGCGGGACATCCCGTACGAACAGGCTGAACGTCGCCGGTCGGGTCAGCCCCTCGCGCAGGTACGACAGGGCCATGGTGACCTCGTAGAGGTCGGTCGTCGTGGCGTCCGACATCGCCGACGCCTCCTCCCTCAGCGGGGGCGTGCCGCCTTCGGGTCGTGTTCCGGGTGGTGCACGTGGGCGTCCGGCCCCGGGTAGACCAGGGTCACCCTTTCGGTGTCCGACCAGCGCACGTCGTACGGCGGTGTGCCGTCGGCGTGGTGGAGGCCGATGATCTCTCCGTCGCGTTTGGTCGCGCCTGTGCTCGGGCTCTCGACGATCAAGTGGTCACCTAGTCGCGCGTGCATGTCGTCACCGCTTCCTTGCCGTGCCTCCAAGACCAGACTCCGCCCATCCAGCCCAAGACGCACGCTGCCCGGCCGGGCCGGGACAGCCCCGTTCAGCGGCCGGAACCCGGCCGGTGTGCCGCGACGGGGAGCCACGCCGGCCGATCGGGCCGTGGGAGGGCGCCGAGCCGGCCGTGGACGCGCGTCACGTGGTGGACATACCGCTCGGCGAGCGGCTGTCCCGTATCTGCTGAGAAGCGCACCGAGGGACCATGGAGGTGAGGCACCGGGGCGCACACGCCCCGGACCCCGGATGACCTGGGGAAGTGAATCGATGATGTTCTGGTACGGCCATGGCGGCGGCTGGGGCCTGTTCGCGATGACGGTGAGCATGGTCCTGTTCTGGGCGCTGATCATCACCGTCGCGGTCCTGCTCTTCCGAGCGCTCTCCCGCCCGCCGCACGGCGGTCAGCACACCGGCTGGCAGAAAGGCCCCGAGCCCGGCCACGCCGAGCAGATCCTCGCCGAGCGGTATGCCCGCGGCGAGATCGGCGAGGAGGAGTACGCGCGACGCCTGGCCACCCTGAGGGGCTCGCCGCCCGGCCCTGCCGAACAGTGATCCGGCGCAGCTACCGCCCTGTCCTGCCTCCTTCACCCGCCGCCTGGCGGGACGAGTGTGTTGTCGCTGGTCCGGCCGGCGAGATGGTCGGCGATGTTCCGGGCGGTGGTGTCGATGATCTGCCGGACGGCATCCTGGCTGAAGTAGCCCTGGTGCGAGGTGACCAGGACGTTGCCGAAGGTCATGAGGCGGGCGAGGGTGTCGTCCGCCATCACCTCCAGCGACTTGTCGAAGAAGAAGACGCCGACCTCTTCCTCGTACACGTCGAGGCCCACTCCCAGGAGCCGTCCGGCGAGCAGGGTCTCGACCAGCGCGTGGGCGTCCACGAGTCCGCCTCTGCTGGTGTTGATCAGGATGGCGTCGTCCTTCATCAGCGCCAGGGCCGCCGCGTCCACCACATGGTGGGTCGCCGGCACCAGAGGTGCGTGAAGGCTCAACAGATCGGACTCCGCGAACAACTGGTCCCGTTCGACGTACTCCATGCCCAGCGCACGGCACTCGTCGCTCGGCGCGACATCGTGGCCCAGCAGCCGCATGCCGAAGCCGGCGGCGATGCGGGCGAACGCCGCGCCGATCTTCCCGGTGCCCAGGACGCCGGCGGTCCGCCCGTGGAAGTCCCGGCCCATCAGCCCGTCCAGCCGGAAGTCGAAGTCGCGTGTGCGGGTCACCGCCCGCGGGATCCTGCGGTTGACCGCCAGGGCCAGCGCCCAGGCGAACTCCGCCACCGCGTACGGCGAGTACCACGACACCCGGGCCACCGTGACCCCCAGCGCTCGCGCCGCTGTCAGGTCGATGTTGTTGTAGCCGGTGGCACGCTGGGTGACCAGCTCGGTGCCCCCGTCCGCGAGGATCCGCAGCACTTCCTCGTCCAGGACGTCGTTGACGCTGCTGCACACCACCTGGCGGCCCGCCGCCGTCGCGGCCGTGTCCCGGTTGAGGACCAGATCGAGAGACCTCACGTCGTATGCCTCGCCCAGTGCCCGTTCCAGCAGCGGCCGCTCATCCGCGGTCACCCCGTACGCGACGACTCTCACCATGATCCGCACTCCCGTAGCCGGTCCACATCCATGATCCCGGCAGTCCTGGCGGAGCCACCAGCCGGACCGTCCACCAGGCGGTATGCCCGAGCACCCGGCGGCAAGGGCGCGGAGTTCCACGGAGCATGGAAAATGCCTGGTCAGAGCAGTGGCAGCGCCTTCCTGAGTGTGGTGTGATGGAAGTGGCGGGAGGACCCGCAAGAGACGCGGGGAAGCGGCTCGCGGCCGTGCACCGCGCAATCGGGATCCGCGAGAAGCGGATGGGCCCTCCTGTCCGTGACGCCGCCCCGGAAACGCATCCGGGGGGGCCGAGACCGTCGGCGGGTGCACGCCCGTCAAGGAGGCGCGATGTCCCTCGCCGGACGCGTCATCGCCTTCTCCGAGCTGGGCCGCTCGGACGTGCCCGTGGTGGGCGGCAAGAACGCCTCGCTCGGCGAACTCATCCAGCGTCTGACCCCCGCCGGGGTGAATGTGCCCGATGGCTTCGCCACCACCGCCGACGCCTACCGCGAGTTCCTGCGGACGGATGCCCTGGGCGACCGGATCGCCGAGCACCTGACACGTCCGCCGACGGGCGCGGCGTTGTCCGAGGTGGGCGCGGCGATCCGCGCCGACATCCTCGCCACGCCCCTGCCCGCGGCCTTGCGGGAGGAGGTCACCCAGGCGTACGCCCGGCTCGCTCACGAGGCCGGGCGTACCGATCCCGATGTCGCCGTACGCAGCAGCGCCACCGCGGAGGACCTGCCGGAGGCGAGCTTCGCCGGGCAGCAGGAGACCTACCTCAACGTCCGTGGAACCGAGGCCGTGCTGGAGGCGTGCCACCGGTGCTACGCCTCGCTCTTCACCGACCGGGCGATCGACTACCGGGAGCGGATGCGCTTCGACCAGCTCTCCGTGGCCCTCTCGGTCGGCGTGCAGCTGATGGTCCGCTCCGACCTGGGCTGCTCAGGGGTGATGTTCACCCTGGACACCGAGACGGGATTCCCGGACGTCGTGGTGGTCGACGCGGCGTGGGGGCTGGGCGAGAGCGTGGTGAGCGGGCAGGTCGATCCCGACGAGTACGTGGTGTTCAAGCCCCTGCTCAAGGATCCGGCCCTGAACCCGGTGATCCGCGTCGCGCTCGGCGGCAAGCACGTCAAGGTCGTCTATGCCGAGGGCGGCCTCACCCGCACGGTGGACACCGACCCGGCGGTGCGTACCGCGCGCGTGCTCGACGACGGCGAAGCACGATCCCTCGCCGAGTGGGCCGTGGCGGTCGAGCGGCACTACGGGACGCCGATGGACCTGGAGTGGGCCAAGGACGGCCGTACCGGGGAGATGTTCGTGGTCCAGGCCCGCCCCGAGACGGTGGAGTCCCGGCGCGCCTCGGCCGTCCTGCGGCGCTACGAGCTCACCGGCACCGGCGAGTGCCTGGCCACCGGTGTGGCCGTGGGCGAGGCGGTGGGCGCCGGCCCGGTGTGCGCGCTCGCGACTCCCGTGGGGCTGGAGCGCTTCCCGACCGGCTCGGTGCTGGTGACGTCGGTGACCGACCCCGACTGGGAGCCGCTGATGAAGCGGGCCGCGGCCATCGTCACCGACCACGGCGGACGCACCTCCCACGCCGCCATCGTCAGCCGGGAACTCGGCGTCCCGGCAGTCGTCGGCACCGGCGACGCGACGTCCGTCCTGGCCGACGGCCGTCCGGTCACCGTGTCGTGCGCCGAGGGCTCGGAGGGCCGTGTCTACGCGGGTCTGGTCGGTTACGAGGAGACGGACATCGACGTCACGGAGCTGCCCACGACGCGTACCCGGGTCATGCTCAACCTCGCCGACCCGTCCGCCGCCTTCCGCTGGTGGCGGCTGCCGGCGGACGGCGTGGGCCTGGCCCGCATGGAGTTCATGGTGGCCCACCAGGTGAAAGTCCACCCCATGGCGCTGATCCGGCCCGACCGGCTCTCCGCCGAGGAGCGACGCGCCGTCGATGAGCTGACCGAGGGGTACGCCGACCGCGCGGAGTACTTCGTCGACCGCCTGGCACGCGGGGTGGCCACCATCGCCGCCTCCCGCCGGCCCGCCCCGGTCATCCTGCGCACCAGCGACTTCAAGACCAACGAGTACGCCAAGCTGGTGGGCGGCCGTCCCTTCGAACCGGCCGAGGCCAACCCGATGATCGGGTGGCGCGGCGCGAGCCGCTACTACAGCGAGGGCTACCGCGACGGCTTCGCCCTCGAATGCCGGGCGATCCGGCGGGTGCGCGAGGGCTTCGGCCTGACCAACGTCGTGGTGATGATCCCCTTCTGCCGTACTCCGGCGGAAGCGGACCAGGTCCTGGAGGTCATGGCGCGGGAAGGACTGCGGCGCGGTGACAACGGGCTGCAGGTGTACGTCATGGCGGAGATCCCGTCGAACATCGTCCTCGCCCGCGAGTTCGCCGAGCGTTTCGACGGCTTCTCCATCGGCAGCAATGACCTCACCCAGCTCACGCTGGGCGTGGACCGCGACTCGGAGGAACTGTCCGGGCTCTTCGACGAGACGGATCCCGCGGTGACCCGGAGCATCGAATCCCTGATCTCCGTCGCCCACGACGCGGGCCGGCCAGTGGGGCTGTGCGGGCAACGGCCCAGCGACGACCCGGACTTCGCGGCCTTCCTCGTCAACGCGGGGATCGACTCCATCTCGGTGGCACCCGACAGCTTCGTCCCGGTTAAACAGCATGTGGCGGCGGCCGAGCGACAGTGAGCGGGAGCGGTGTCCCGGCAGCGCCCACCCGTGGAGGTGGTCATCGTGACGCGACCGCTCGCCGTGGGCGTCGACGGCTCGCAGGAGAGCCTGGCCGCCGCGGTGTGGGCAGCGCACGAGGCGGTGATGCGGAGCGCGCGGCTGCGTATCGTGCACGCGCTGGAGTGGAGGACGAGCAACCTCCAGTTCTCCCCCGGTCTCTCCGCCCAGCGCGAATGGGCGGAGGGCCGGATCGAGAGAGCCCTGCGAGAGCTCGCCACGACGCGTCCGGGCCTGCGCGTCGACGTGGCCGAGGTTTCCGAGCCGCCGGCGAAGGCGCTCCTCGAGGCGGCCCGGGAGTCGGAGCTGCTCGCGCTGGGGTCACGAGGGCTCGGCGGCTTCGAAGGGTGGCTGCTGGGCTCGGTGAGCCTGGCGGTGATCGCCCACGCGACCGAACCGGTGGTGCTGGTCCGCACCGGAGCGGAGCCGCTCGTACGGGGACGCGGCGGCCCGGTCGTCGTGGGGATCGGACGGGACGGTTCGTACGGCCCTTTGCTGGACTTCGCCTTCCAGGCCGCGGCGGCCGGGCAGTCGGTGCTGCGAGTCGTCCACGTCCGGCAGCGGGAAGGGGCAGTGGACGTCGGGGGCGGAGAGGAACCGAGCGGCAGTCTCCTCGTGGGCCTCCTGGCCCCGCGGCGAGAGCAGTGGCCGCAGGTGACGGTGGACGAGTGGCTGACGGCCGGGCCGACCGCCCAGCGCCTGGTCGAGGCGGCCAGGGACGCCGGACTGCTGGTCGTCGGCCGCCAGGCGCACCGGCCGGCCCTCGGCGTGCGTATCGGACCCGTGGCCCACGCCGCGGTCCACCACGTGAGATGCCCGGTGGCGGTCGTACCGCGCAGCTGACATAAACAGGAGTAGCTGGGGTCTTCCGGAAGGGGCACGAACGTCATGTTGCAGCACCGCACGGTCGACGAGCTCATGACCCGCGACGTGGTGCGGGTACGCCCGGACACACCGTTCAAGGAGATCGTCAAAGAGCTCGCCGAGAACGACGTCACGGCCGTGCCGGTGGTGGACCCGAGCGGCCGCGTGGTCGGCGTGGTCTCCGAGGCGGACCTGATGCGCAAATCGGCCGACCAGCCCGACCCCTTCGGCCGAGTGCCCGTGCCCAGTCTCGAAGCCTGGGAGCGGGCCAGGGCGGAAGGCGCGCGGGCCGAGGAGATCATGTCCGCTCCCGCGGTCTGTGCCCGGCCGGAGTGGAACGTGGTGGAGACGGCCCGGCTGATGACCGCCCAGAACGTCAAGCGCCTGCCCGTGGTCGACGAGACCGACCAGCTCGTCGGCATCATCAGCCGGGCCGACATCCTGCGCGTCTTCCTCCGCGAGGACGCCGCCATCCGCTCCGAGATCGAACGAGACCTCCTGACACACACCATGGGCCTGGTGCCCTCGGCCGTGCGGGCCGAGGTGTCCGAAGGACAGGTCACCCTCACCGGCAACGTCGAGGCCCGCAGCACGATCCCGCTCATCGAACGCCTGTGCCGGTCCGTGGACGGTGTCGTCTCGGTCCACCAGCGCCTGACCTACACGACGGACGACACCGGCGGCGGCTTCCCCGCCTCATGACCGCACGGGGCGCCCTGACGAGGAGACGGAGACGCACGACACGCGGCCCACCGTCGACGTCGGCCTTCGCCTGGACGGACCAACGGGCTGAACGCCGTCCGGCCCGGTCGGCGCGCAGCGCCGGCACGAGCCTTCGCGTTCTGCCCCCTGGGATCGAGGGCCACGTCGACGCGCAGGTCAGCCGCGGCCGGAGCGTCCTCATCACCGGAGCGGCCGGGCACATCACCGGCCCGAGCACGGTCGAAGCCCTCGCCACCCGCCCCGGAGCCGGGCCCTGGGCCGGCGGGAAGCGCGACCTGTGGATCCGGATGCGCCCCGGCCAGGTGATTGGGCGCACCCTTCACATCCGGTGATCCTCAGCCTTCCTGCCGTCCCGGCAGTTCCACCGAGGTCACCTCGCCCGGCGACAGGGTGAGCGTGCGATCGGGCAGGACGATCCTGAGCGCCGACTCCTCCGAGTCCGGCACGCTGACCGTCAACTCGCCGCCGCGTACCCGCACTCCGATGCCCCAGTGTCCCCGGTAGCGCAGCGTGAAGCCGAACTCGGAGAGCTCCCGCAGCTCCACCGGGTCCAGCCACAGGGCGTCCTCCCGGGTCTCCAGACCCGTCAGCCCGCGCTGGACCAGGTCCAGGGTGCCGGCCATGGCACCGAGGTGGATGCCCTCCGGCGTGGTGCCGCCCTGGAGGTCCGCGACGTCGCTCTCCAGGGCCTCGCGGCAGTACCGCCAGGCGTCGGCACGGCGGGCGCGGGCCAGGACCCAGCCGTGGACGACCTCGCTGAGCGTGGAGCCATGGCTGGTGCGCCGCAGGTAGTAGTCCACTGTGCGCTGCCACAGCTCGTCGGTGAGCCGGTACCCGAGGCGCTCGAACAGCGAGGCGAGCTCGGCCGGCGAGAAGAGGTACCCGAGCATCAGCACGTCCGCCTGCTTCGACACCTGGTACCGGTTGACCGCGTCACCCTCGGCCTCCAGGACGCGGTCCAGCCGCCGGATGTCACCGTAACGTTCCCGGTAGCGGACCCAGTCCAGCTCGGCCAGTTCCCCGTAGCCGTCGAACTGGCTGATGACCCCTTGGTGGAACGGCACCGTCAGACGCCGGGAGATCTCCTCCCACAGCGGGAGTTCGCCGGCGTCGAGCCCGCCGCGCTCGACGAGTTCCTGCCGGCGCCTGACGGGCAGGCTCAGGACCAGGTCGAGAGCCTTGGCGAGGACCCAGGCGGCGGTGACGTTGGTGTACGCGTTGTCGTCGATCCCGGGCCGGCCGACGTCGGGGTAGGCGTCGTGATACTCATCGGGCCCGACGACACCGCGGATGCGGTACCGCCCGCTCGCCGGGTCGAGAACCGCGCTGCTCGCCCAGAACCGGGCGATCTGCACCACCATGTCCGCGCCCTTGGTGTGCAGATAGCGGGTGTCTCCGGTGGCCTGGCAGTACTGCCACACGTTGTACGCGATCGCGGAGCCGACGTGCCGCTGGAGCGAGCTACGGTCGGGCAGCCAGCGGCCGGAGCGCGGATTGAGGTGCAGCCGCTGGCTCTCCTCCCGGCCGTCGCTGCCGCTCTGCCACGGATACATCGCACCGGCCCGCCCCACCTGCCGCGCCGCCCACAGGGCCTGCGGCAGTCGCCGGTGACGGTAGTTCAGCAGAGCACGCGACACCTCGGGGAAGTGCAGGTCAAGGTAGGGCAGCACGAACAGCTCGTCCCAGAAGACATGTCCCCGGTACGCCTCCCCGTGCAGCCCCCGCGCCGGCACGCCGACGTCGAGGGCCGCGGTGTGCGGGGAAAGCGTCTGCAGGACGTGGAAGAGGTGCAGACGCAATACGTGGCCCGCCTCGCCCGGCACCTCCAGTTCCGCCCGCCTCCACAACTGCCGCCAGGCGACCGCGTGCGAGCGGAGGAGCGCGGTGAAATCCGGTGCGCGGGCCACCCGTTCGACAGCCGCGCTGACAGGATCGCTGATCGCCCGGTCGCGGGACGTGTGCACCGCCACGGTCTTCACCAGGGTGACGGGCTGCCCGTCGGACAGGGCGAGGTCGAAGCGGTGGACTGCCAGATGCTTCGCCGCGTTCAGGGAGGCCGACACCGTCGACTGCCCGACGACTTCGGCGCGCTGGGCCATGCCGATGCCGACTTCCGACGTCCTTGTGCGACAGCGGAGCCAGACCGTGTCCGGCTCCACGGCCCCGACGCGCACCCCGGTGAGGTGACGGCGATCCAGAGCGCGATAGCGGTGGACATTGGCGTTGACGACGTCCCCGTCCAGCCCGGCCTCCACCTCGATCCGCCCGGCCCACCCTTCGGCGACAAAGACCGTGCGCAGGGCTCCGAGGTGCGGGTCACCCATGTGGACCAGCCGGCACTGCTCCACCCGCAACGCCCGGCCGTCGCCTGACAGATACCGGAAGGTCCTGGTCAGCGTGCCCTCACGCAGATCGAGGACCTGCCGGTAGTCCGTGACCTCGCAGTCGTCCGGCGTGAACCAGGGCCCGGGCGCGCCGTCGGGGAACAGCAGCCGGAAGCGCAGGAGCAGCCAGTTCGGGAGGTTGACGATGTCCTCGTTCTCGACCCGCCGGCCCGCCACCGACGACACGAGCCGGTCGTAGCAGCCGGCCACGTAGGTGCCCGGACAGTGCACCGGTCCGCCCCGGCACTCGGGGGCCGCTCCCCGGGTGGCGAAGTAGCCGTTCCCGAGTGTGTGGAGCGCCTCGCGCAAGCGCTCCGCGGCGGGGTCGTAGCCCTCGTACTCCCAGCTCCACTCCCCCATGACCGGCCTCGCTTCCCGCTCCGCGCTCAGGGGGCCGAACGCCGGCGCGGGCGGCTGTCCGCCTGCTCGCGCGGCGCGCTCCAGGAGACGGGCCCGAGGAGGTCCGCCAGGCGTTGGAGGGCATCGGCGAAGAGGTCGTCGACCGGGGGCATGGTCATCGGCGCCGACACTTTCATTGCCCGGCCCTCCGTCCGCAGTGGTGCCTCAGTCGTGGGGCACCACGGCGACCGGGCACTGAGCGTGGTGCACGCACGCCTGTGCGACATTGCCCAGGCGTGGCGCCACCGGCGGGTGATGCTTGCGCCGACCGACCACCAGAAGGCCGGCGCCCTCAGCCGCCCCGAGAACGGCGCGGGCGGGGCTTCCCAGCCGGACGGTGCTGGTCATCATGACGCCGGGATTGCGCTCGCTCCACGGCTGCACGGCACGGGACAGTCTCTCCGCGGCCTCTTCGCTGATCTCGCCCGCCACGTCGGGGTCGACACCCCACGGCGCGTAGGCCTGGACCGGCAAGGGGCAGCCGTGCACGACGCGCAGGGGCACACCGCGTGCCGCGGCTGTCTCGAAGGCGAACCGCAGCACGCTGTCGCACGGGCCATGCAGGCTGACGCCGACGACCACACCGCCCTCGTCGGTACCGGCGAGCGGTCGGGCCCTGCCGGCCGATGCCCGTACGAGTACCACTGGCCGTGCGGCTCTGCCCGCCACCTGGAGGCTGATGTCGCCCAGGAAGAAGCTCTCCAGGCGTTCCAGGCCCCGTGAACCCAGCACGACCATCGTCGAGCTCACAGCGGCGTTCAGAAGCGCGGCCTCAGGTCCCTCCGCCACGAGGTCCTCAGTGACGGAGAGGTGGCGGTGCCGCTCGCGCACGGCTGTCGCGGCAGCCCGCACGATGCGCTTCGCCCAGTAGTTCTGGTCCTGGTCGGGTGAAAGGCCGGTGGCCGGTTCGCCGGCCAGCAGAACCCACGCGTGCAGAAGGCGCAGGCCCAGCCCACGCCGGTCCGCCTCGTCCGCCGCCCAGAGGGCGGCCTCAAGGCTCTCCGCGGAACCGTCGAGCCCGACGGTGATGGGTGCCGGCTCCATGGACGGTCACCTCCGTGCGATCGACGTACGCCCCTGCGGGCCCGCTGCGTGACTCGTGTCGTCTCCAGCCTGAGTCCAGCTCGGCGGAACGGCCACCGGAGTCGGCCGGGCCCGGATCAGTCCTCGACGACGAGGACGTCGCGCACGGGGCGTCGCGGCGTAAGGGGCCTCACGGTCCGTATCCGAGGCGCGGGACCATCTGCACCGGGCCGGTGCCGGTGAGGGGGCGCGCAGGGGCCGGCGCAGGTCGGGCCACTCCAGTGCCTGGGTGGAAACCAGGCCCTCGGACGCGTGTCATAACCGATCGGGCGACCTCGCCTGCCGCGGGCGTTCGCCGCGAAGAGGTCCCGATCACGCCGAACCTCCGCCGCCCGCCCGTCCGGTGGCCGCCCTGGCTTCGGCTCACGTGCGGAAAAGGAGCCGGGGCCCGCCCGGTGAGGGCGGGCCCCGGCGACGGGTCAGGCGGCCTTGACCGGCTTGGGCAGCCGGAACATCAACGCCCACATCACCGCGAGAGCGGCCACGACGTACCAGAGGCTACCCGCGAAGGCGCTGGTCACAGTGGTGCCGTGACTGCCCGCGGGGGCGTGGCCGAAGAACACCACGGAGGCCGTCGCGATACCGAGTGCGGTACCGAGCTGCATGGCGGTGTTGAACAGTCCCGCCGCGGAGCCTGCGTCCTCGTGGCCGACCTGGCTGAGGGTGAGACCGGCGAGACCCGCGCCGACCATGCCGAAACCGGCCCCGACGAGGATCATCGGAGCGACAGCGGCCACGAATGGCGTCTCGGTCTGCTGGGCGGAGACCAGCAGCTGGTAGCCCGCCAGCGTGAGAGCGATCAGTACGGCTCCGGCCTGCGGCACGCGCCGCATGTGGCGGCCCGCCCACCTGGAGGCCAGCATGGCGCCGGCCACACCGCCGAGGGAGATGGCGACGGACGCCGGGGCGAACTGCCCTGGCGTCAGGCCGAGGCCGGACTGCATGAACAGCACCCACGTCAACAGGAAGACACCGGAGACCAGACCGAAGACCAGCTGCGCGCAGAGCCCGCCGGCGAACGCCTTGCTCTTGAAGAGAGACAGTGCCACCAGCGCCGAACCGTCCTTGGCCGCCTTGGCGCGCTGCTGGGCCACGAACACGGCCAGCACGGCCACGCCTGCGGCGATCATGAGGAAGCTCCACGTCGGCCAGTGCTTCTCGCCGCCCACGGTGAGCGGGTACGCGATCAGCAGGAGACCTGCGGAGGAGAACAGCATGCCCAGCGGGTCAAGACGCCTGGCCTGCCGCTCTCGGGACTCCGGGATGAACCGGAGGGCGAACAGCACGGTGGCCAGGCCGATGGGCAAGTTGATCAGGAAGATCGCCCGCCAGCCCAGACCGGCGATGTCGGCGGAGGTCAGGACAGCCCCCAGGACAGGCCCGAGGACGCCGCCGAGCGACATGACCATCCCGTACATGCCGAACGCCTTGGCCTGCGACTCACCCTGGAAGGTGACCGCGATGGTGGCCATGACCTGCGGCACCATCACCGCCGCGCCGACGCCCTGGAGGGCCCGGGCGGCGACCAGGAACTCCGGGCCGGTCGCAATCCCGCACAGCAGCGAGGCCAGCGTGAACAGCGTGGTGCCGGCGATGAAGACCCGCTTGCGCCCGAGGAGGTCACCCAGGCGCCCGCCGGTGATCAGGGCGAGGGCGAAGGTGAGGGTGTAGGCGGCGGGGATCCACTGCACGGCGGCGCTGGAGGCACCGGTGTCCGCCTGAATGGACGGCAGCGCGGTGTGGACGATGGAACCGTCGAGCGCGTTCATCAGCTCGGCGATCAGGATCACGACGAGCGTGATCGTGGCAGCACGGGCAGCCCCTGCGGGGCGTGGGCGGCCGGTGGTACGAGTGTCGGTCGACACGGTGAGGATTCCTGTTCGTGTGCGGAAGGGAAAGGGGCGGGGGCAGCCTGGGCATGCCCCCGCACACTGTTCAGCGCGACAGGGGAAAGCAGGGTGCTACGGACCCAGGCCATCAAGGAACACCGCCGTCGAGGCATGCGTCAGCGGTCCGCCATCGCGGACCACCGGAAGAGCGCCTCAAGAACGAGCGGCTACTTGACCTGGGGGATACGTCATCACCTCGGAATAGGGCGTCGGACCCCGGAACGGGCCGACGGAAATGCAATGGAACCACAACAGACTAAGACGGCGGCCGGCCCCATGCAACGGAATAAACTCCGCTTGCGCCCGAGGCGGTGCGGCGTCTCGCCGCGTCGAGTGCGTCATTGATTCACCGCCCCCTTTCCGGCCCCGGGGCGCGCCTTTCCGTTCAACGCGGCTGAGGGCCGGGGCCGGTACATATCAATCCTCGGATGCGGGCCGCAGACGGCTCAGCAGACGCTCACTGTGGTGTCCGTAGTTTGGGTCATTGAGGGCTGCCGAGATGAAGTCGGTGTGCTCCAGACGGCGTTTCAGGCGTACTTCGAGGCAACCGACGCAAAGGACATTGTCCTCGGCGGCACCAGCGCGTTCCCACACTCCGTCGAGTACGGTGTACCACTCATCGGGGCCGTCGACGGGGGCGGTCGGCAATCCGCAGTCATCGCAAGGGAATTCGTTCCTCGGCGGCCGGCACCGGGCACCAGGCACCGCAGCGCGGATGCGGCTGAGGAGCCTGGGGGCCAGTTTCTTCCTCATGTTCAAGCGGAGACGCGACGGTCCACCTTGCCCGCCTTGATGCAAGAGGTGCACACGTTCATGCGCAGGGGCCTTCCGTCCTTGACGGCCCGGACGGACTGGATATTCGGGTTGAAGCGGCGGCTCGACCGGCCCCGGACGTGCCGGCTCTGGGCGCGGGACCCGGAGCGGGCCACGCGCTTGCCGAAGCTGGGCTGCTTGCTGCACACATCACACCGGCTGGACACTATGTCTCCTTCTCGTTCAGATCACGGCGGGCAACGGCTTGTCCGAAGGCCGACCGGTTCGGATTCTTCCAAGATCACGACGGCCCCCGAACCGGTTCCGGATCCGATATTTTTCGCTGCCACCGCGCTGACCAGCGGATATAGACGCTTGATGAGGTGTCGCGGGGGCGCGGTGAAGGTGAAAAGCATGGGTCTTCGTGCAGATCGCATTCGGGCGGCGCGGTGGCGGAGGTGAGTACGGTCAGATCCAGCCGTGGGCGGAGGCGGTGCGTATCGCCTCGATGCGGTTGCGTGCCCCGACTTTGCGGTTGACGGCGGCCAGATTGTTGCGGACCGTTCCAGGTGCGAGATGCAGGATCTCGGCGATCTCCGGGGGCGTGTGGCCGTGCGCGGCCAGGCGGAGAAGGTCGGTCTCGCGTTCGCTGAGCGGGTTGACGGGGGTGTGCAGAGCGTCAGTGACGAGCCGTGGGTCCAGGACGCGGTCGCCGCGTGCGACCCTGCGGACGGAGTCGGTCAGGTCGTTGACCGATACGCCTTTGCTCATGAACCCGTCGACCCCCACCTCCAGAGCGGTTCGCAGGGCGCTGGCGCGTTCCAGGGTGGTCAGGATGACGACGCGGCAGGAGGGCAGGGCGGCTTTGAGCTGCGCCGCGGCCGAGAGCCCGTCCAGGCCGGGGAGGTGGGTGTCGAGCAGCGCCACCGTCGGGCGGGTGCGCAGGGCGTTCGGCACGATCTCGTCACCTCGTGGCACCTGCGCGACCACCTGCATGCCGGGTTCGGACGCAAGGACGACGGACAGCGCTTCGCGCGTCAGTCGCAGGCCATCGGCGATCAACAGTCGGATCATGGGGGGGCGGTTGTTCCTCGTTGACGGACTCATCGGCGGGTGAGAGCAGCGGCCGGGACCGGTGGTCGCGGACCTTGCCGTCCAGGCGGCTGCCGTGCGGCACACCCGGGGCCCGGACGTCGCTGTCCGGGCCCCGGAGAGGGCTGCTTCTAGTGCGTGGCGTGGCGCTTGGGCAACCAGAACATGAGCGCCCACATCGCGAGCAGGGCGGCGATGACGTACCACAGGGTTCCGGTGAACGCGGCAGTGACGGTGGTGCCGTGGCTGCCGGCCGGGGAGTGGGCGAAGAACACCACGGCGGTCGATGCCGTGCCCAGCGCGATGCCGAGCTGGGTCGCGGTGTTGAAGAGCCCCGACGCCGACCCGGCGTGCTCGTGGCCGACCTGGCTCAGCGTCATGTCGGCCAAGGCCGCTCCCATCATGCCGAGGCCGAGGCCGACCGCCGGCATGGGCAGAACCGTCAACGCCGGGGAAAGCCCGGTGTTCTGCTCCGCGATCAGCCACGCGTACCCGGCCAGGCTGGCCGCGGCCAGCAACGCGCCGGCCTGAGGGGCGCGCCTGCCGTGCCGGGCGGCCGGGCTCATCGCCAGCCAGGCGCCGGCCATTTCACCCACCGAGGCCGCCACAAAGCCTGTCGCGGCCTGGCGCGGAGAGAGCCCGAGCCCGTCCTGCATGAACAGGGTCCACGCCAGGAAGAACACACCGGACAGCAGCCCGAAGACGAGTTGCGCGGACAGACCCGCGGTGAACGACCTGCTCTTGAACAGCGCCAGGACGACGAGCGGGTCGCGGCCGCGCGCGGTCCTGGCCCGCTGCTGCACCACGAAGACCGCCAGCGTCAGCAAGCCCCCGGCCATCATGAAAAGGCTCCAGGCCGGCCACTGACGCGCACCACCGACGGTCAGCGGGTAGGCGATCAGCAGGAGGCCGAGGCCGGCCATGGCCATCCCCGTAAGGTCCAGGCGCCGGGCGGCGAGGTCACGGGACTCGGGGAGGTACCGCAGGCCGAGAAGCACGGTCGCCAGACCGATGGGCACATTGATCAAGAAGATCGGGCGCCACCCGAGGCCGAAGACATCGGCGCTGGTGAGCACCCCGCCCAGGACCGGTCCGGCGACGCTGCCCAGCGACATGACGGTGCCGTAGAGGCTGAACGCCCTGGCACGGGAGCCTTCGTCGAAGCTGACGTGCAAGGTGGCCAGGACCTGAGGAACCATGACCGCCGCGGCGCACCCCTGGACGACGCGGGCGGCGATCAGCAGAGCGGGCGAACCGGCCAGACCACAGAGCAGCGACGCCGCGGTGAAGACGCCGGTACCCAGGAGAAAGAGCAGCTTGCGGCCGTAGAGATCGCCGAGCCGGCCACCGGTGATCAGCCCGAGGGCGAAGGTCAGCGCGTAGGCGGCGTGGATCCACTGCACCGCGGCGCCCGAGGCACCGGTGTCCTGCTGAATGGCGGGCAGAGCCGTGTAGACGACGGAGCCGTCGAGGGCATTCATCAGCTCCGCGACCAGGACGACGACCAGCATGACAGTGCGACCACTGCCGGGACGGTGGCCCGTGGGGGCGGAGCGGGAGGGGAGGGCTTTGGTGTCAGCGGACACGACGCGATTCCTGTTCTGGCGGACAGAAAGGGGAAAAGGGGCAGGCCAGGCATGCCCGTCCCGCTTACTGCGCGACAGGAGAATCCGGGTACGGCAACGCCCAGGCCGAAGGGCAGACCGCTGCCGAGAGACGACCGCACGCTGCTGCACAGAGCAGGGGGTCAAGCCTCATGGCGAGCGGCTCTCAAGCCTGGGAGATAGGTCATCACCTCGTGACACAAACGAACGGAGCGGACAGCTCCAGGACCGGCCTCAGACTACGCACCTGATCGCAAGGCCGGCAATCGGATTTCACTCCCCCCGGGCTCCCGCCCCGGGACCGCGTCACGACACCCCGCGGCCCGGTGGAAACTCTTGCCACGGGCCCCACCAGGTAATTCCTGACGAACGCAGCGGATCGCCGGTGCCATGTGACGCCCCGGACCACGCTACGGATACGGACCGCCACCTGGACGCGGTCGTGCTGACTGCACGCCTATGTCATGCAGTCTGCGGGACTGTGCGACGAGTGATCCGACGTCCAGGGCTCCCATGCGATCCGCCCGTCAACGCGGCGTACGGCTGCCGGGGCGGCGTTCAGCGTCTTCTCGCGCTGCGGCTGCCAGAGTTGAGCGCATGCTCATTCGTCGTGTCCGCGCGGTGGCCCTCCCTGTTGCCGCCGCGCTCGCCGTGGCCACCGTCGTCGGCTGTGGTCCGACCGCCGCCCCGGACGCACACGGGGCGAGCGAGGTGACCGTCCGGGTCAACCAGGCCGGCTATGTCGCGGCCGAGTCCAAAGCCGCCTTCGTGATGGGAGCGGACGACGCACTGGCCCGTGCGGGCTTCGTGGTGCTCGACGGTCAGGGCCGTACCGTGCTGACCGGCCGGGTCGGCCCCCGCACGGGGAGCTGGAACCATCACTTCGAGTCCGTGCGCACGGTGGACCTGTCCGCGCTCACCACACCCGGCAGCTACCGTCTGGCCCTCACCGGCACCGCGAGCGGCACCTCGCGCCGCTTCCGGGTGGCCCCGGCCCGGGAGCTGATGGCTTCCCTGGCCGAGCAGAACGTCCGGTTCTTCCGGGCCCAGCGCGACGGCGCGGAGGCGCCGGCGGGCGTCCTGCACCGCAGACCCTCGCACCTGAGTGACCGGACGGCGACTGTGTACGCCACGCCCCGTTTCAGCTCCGACGGCGCCTCGCTGGAGGACGACCGCCCGAGGCAGGCCGGCGGGCCGGTCGACGTGACGGGTGGCTGGTTCGATGCCGGGGACTTCCTGAAGTTCACGCACACGGCCTCCTACTCGGTGATCCAGATGTTCCTGGCCGCACGGGAGTTGCCCGGCACCGCGGGACTGCCGGCCGAGGCTCAGTACGGGGTGCGCTGGCTGGACCGGATGTGGGACGGCCGGTCGGGCACGCTGTATGCGCAGGTCGGCCTCGGCGTGGGCAACGACCGCCTTCGCGGCGACCACGATCTGTGGCGGCTGCCGGAGGCCGATGACGCCCTTCGCGTCACGCCCGGCCACCGGGACCACCTCCTCAAGAACCGCCCGGTCTTCCGCGTCAACGAGCCCGGTGCGCCGATCAGCCCCAACCTGGCCGGGCGGGTCGCGGCTGCCTTCGCGCTCGCCGCCCAGGCGGACCCCGACCCCGCGTCCGCCCGCCGCCGGTTCGACGAGGCCGCCGAGGTCTACGGCCGGGCCGATACCGCGCCCAAGGGCCGCCTGGTCACCGCGTACCCGGCCGCGTTCTACTCCGAGGAGGCGTGGCAGGACGACCTGGAACTCGGCGCCGCGGAGCTCGCGCGGGCGGCCCGCGCCCCGGGGGATCCGCGCGCCGCCGAGTGGCAGAGCCAGCTGAGCTGTCCGGCGATGGACGAGGTGTGGGGGCCAGCCTGAGGCTGGTCCCCACAGGCGTGTTCAGACGGCGCTGTTATACCTTGCGCCAGGCACAGGTGGTGTTGGCGTTCGCGCAGTGCTCGAAGCCGGGGTTGCTGACGACGAACCCGTCATTGTCGAGCATCCGCCAGGACGGGGCCGGGAAATCGTGGAACGCGCCCGAGTTCTGGACGTCGGGGATCGAGGCCCTGCCGCAGCGTTCCTTGCCGCTGGGCCCGTCCTTGGCGGTCCTGGTGTCGGCGAGCAGGCCGAAGTTGTTGCTGCCGTCACCCATCTTGTCGGCGAAGAGCTGGGCGCACTGGTCGCCGGAGGTCACCTTGTTGACGCCGCCGGGGAAGCCGCCGCTCTCGTGGGTGGTGGCCATGGCGTATTCGTCGCAGGACAGGGTTCCCAGCGACGCGTCGGCCGGGTGCTTGGTCCAACCGCTCGGGCATACCAGTCCGCGGCTGTCGCTGGACGACCACGGCTGGCCGCTGCTGTTCTTCACCGTGGTGTCCGTACCGAGGTAGTGTGCGAGGGAGTCCCATTTCGCCGAACCGGCGTGGTCGGGCACCTTCTCCTGCATCAGCCAGTAGTACGCGCCGGCCGCCGGGTACAAGTTGGTGTCGACGGTGTACGTGGGTTTGAAGAACGGCAGAACGCAGCCGGGCGCGGGCCTCTTGAGGATGTCGTCGCAGCGTGGAGCCAGCTCCCGGACGGACTGCACGCCGCTGGTGCCGAAGTTGGCCGTGGCGGGGTTGCCGCCGGCGTCCACGGTGGCGGTGACCGACCATCCGAGGTCGATGGTCTCCTTGCCTGTTCCGGACCAGGTGGTCTGGAGGGTTCCCCAGCGCCCGCTGTACTGGTCGGCCGTCGCGGCGTCCCAGTACGCGTCGCCCGCATCATTGTTCTGGTTGTCCGCCCACCGGATGTTCGACGTCACGCAGGACTTGCACGTCGACCCGGCGTTCCACTTCATGCGGACGCCCTTGAGCTCGGAGTCGATGTGCTGGGGCACCAGCACGATCTGCTGATCGAACTCGGCGAAGTCGGAGCCGCTGTGACCCTTCTTCGGGTAGGTCTTGATGCGCTGCTCGATGTTGAAGGTAGCCGTGCCCAGTGCGGGCTTCTTGGGGTCGGTGCTGGTGAAGATCAGCGTGCCGGTGCCGATGCTCTTCATGCAGGCTTCGGTCCGGGTCATGTAGTCCAGGCCGGACGGCTTGTCGTAGCACCAGCCGACCAAGTCGACAGCCGGCCCCACGGGCGCCGCCGCACGGCGAGCCTTTTTGGAGGGCGGGTCCAGCTCGATGCACAACTCGTTACCCTGTGCATCAGGCTTGCCGCAGGTGCGCTTCTTCGTGGGGGCCTTGAGGGTCGTGCCGTCCTTGCGCAGGGTCGGCAGCGCCGGACCCGGGTCGGTGCGCGTGAACTCGGTGACCTTCTGCGCGACCGGGTCGATCGCCGAAGACGCCTGCGGCGCGGGGAAGGTCACATAGGGCTCGATGCGGAAGTTCGCCCACGGCGACCAGGCGTTCTCATACAGGCTTCCGTCGTAGGCGGAGGTATGGAAGGTATAGGTCACGCCACGCCCGGCTTCAGCTTGCCGTACGGGACGGTGACCTGCGCAGTTTTCCCCGATGCCACGAAGGGCGACACCAGGACGCCGTACGGGTTGGCGTCGGTCAGTTTGACCTGCGTCTTCGGCTTGCCGTCAGCGTCTGTCGTCCACACCTCGAACGTGAGATTGACCGTGTCGCCGTCGGCGTCAGTGACCGTGTTCCGCAGCACGGTCTCCGGGGTGATGACGCGCCAGGTGCTGCCGGACTTGGTGTACTGCGGGCCGGCCGACGGGCTCTTGCCGGACACGGGCCGCGCCCCGGCCGCCGCCGCGTTCTCCGGTCCGGCTGCCGGGCGCGACACCGGAGCTGCCGACGGGTTGGGACCCGAGGGTAACTCGGTGGCTGATGCTGTCCCCACACCCGCGAGAACAGCCAGGACAGCGCCGACGGCCACGTGCCGCAGCGCCAGCAAAGTGCGTATGCGTCTCAACAATCCTCCCCTTGAGGACACATGCGTTCGACGCAAGCTCATCACGCGCACCGCCCGATTTATAGACCTGCGACCGCCATTCGCTGTCCGCAGGGGTGGAGCCAGCACCCCCGAGGCGTTACCGACTTTGTCGGGGTGGTGTCATGAAGGTGAGTCCTGTTGCGGCGAGGCAGCTCTCGATGACAACGCTGCGGTACTGGAGTTGGCGAAGTCCACGGCGGAGAGCGCCGATGAGGGCCGTTCAGTGGGCAGACCGCACCTTGTCCACATCACACAACCGAACCGCGAGAGCGGAGTCTGTCGTGCGCGAAAAAACTGACAGAGCCGAAGCCATCTCCAGCGCGCACCCAGCCACTCTCCACCACCGCGTGCCACGATGGCCAGGCAGTGCCCGGACGCCCACGGGGAAGATCCTCGAACCCCGCGGCGCCGGCGCTCGCACCAGCCCCACCGACGCACGTGACAGGAGTGGACCACCGCCATGCCCAGCACCCCCTCCCCCAAGGCCACCGCGCAGATCGGCGTCACCGGACTCGCCGTCATGGGCAGCAACCTGGCCCGCAACTTCGCACGCCACGGCCACACCGTCGCCGTCCACAACCGCACGTACGCCAAGACCACGGCCCTCATCGACGAGCACGGACACGAAGGAAACTTCGTCCCTGCCGAGACCGCCGAAGAGTTCGTCGCCGCCCTCGAAAAGCCCCGCCGCCTGATCATTATGGTCAAGGCCGGCGACCCCACCGACGCCGTCATCGACGAGTTCGCACCCCTCCTCGACAAGGGCGACATGATCATCGACGGCGGCAACGCCCACTTCGCCGACACCCGCCGCCGCGAGAAGAAACTCCGCGACCGCGGCATCCACTTCGTCGGCACCGGCATCAGCGGCGGCGAGGAAGGCGCCCTCAACGGACCCGCCATCATGCCCGGCGGATCCACCGAATCCTACAAAGCCCTCGGCCCCCTCCTCGAATCCATCGCCGCCAAGGCCCCCGACGGCAGCCCCTGTTGCACCCACATCGGCCCCGACGCCGCCGGACACTTCGTCAAGATGGTGCACAACGGCATCGAGTACGCCGACATGCAGCTCATCGCGGAGGCGTACGACCTGCTCCGCAACGTCGCCGGCTACGAACCCGCGCGGATCGCGGAGACGTTCCGCACCTGGAACACCGGCCGCCTGGACTCGTACCTCATCGAGATCACCGCCGAGGTGCTCTCCCACACCGACGCCGCCACCGGGCAGCCCTTCGTGGACGTGGTGGCCGACGAGGCCGAGCAGAAGGGCACCGGCCGGTGGACGGTGCAGACGGCGCTGGACCTCGGGACCCCGGTGTCGGGCATCGCGGAGGCCGTCTTCGCCCGTTCCGTGTCCGGGCACGGCGATCTGCGCAAGGCCGCGCGCGGGCTGCCCGGACCCGCGCGCGAGACCCTCTCCCCCGCCGAGGCCGAGGAGTTCGCGGCGCGGGTCGAGGAGGCGCTGTACGCGTCCAAGGTCGTCTCGTACGCCCAGGGCTGGAACATGATCAGTGCGGCGAGCGCCGAGTACGGCTGGGACATCGACCTCGGTGCGGTGGCCGCCATCTGGCGGGGCGGATGCATCATCAGGGCCGCGTTCCTGGACCGGATCCGCAGCGCGTTCGCGGCCGACCCCGCTCTGCCGACCCTGCTGGCCGACAAGGGGTTCGCGGACGAGGTGGGCCGGACCCAGGACGCCTGGCGCTCGGTCGTCGCGACCGCAGTCGGCCGCGGGGTGCCCACCCCGGGCTTCTCCGCCGCGCTCGCGTACTACGACGCCCTGCGCGCGGAGCGCCTGCCGGCCGCGCTGACCCAGGGTCAGCGCGACTTCTTCGGCGCCCACACCTACCGGCGCACGGACCGCGAGGGGACGTTCCACACGCTGTGGTCCGCCGGCCGCGGCGAGGAGCGCACGGCCTGAGAAAGGCCGCGTGACCTGCGGACGGCCAACGGCCCCGGGCCACCGGGAGGGTGGATCGGGGCCGTCCGGTCCGATAAGAGTGTCCCACCCTGCCGCTTCTGTCCTGACCTGCGTCTTTGCAGGTCAGAAAGGGGTTGCGGGGACCTTGGCATAGACCCGGCCAGGGGCGTGGGCTTAACTTATGGGCTATGACCTCCCCCCGCAGCACCTACGGTGGCGGCTACTACGCCTCGCCGTCGTTCCCGGACACCCCCATCTACGACAGCCTCGTCGCCGAGCGGGGCACCCCGCAGATCGCGCCCATCCGGGTGTCGTCGCCGTACGACGGCGGGAGCCAGCTGCCCGCCCTCCCCGCGCTGCCGTCGGGGCCGTCCGCGGCACCGGCCCCGCAGTCGCCGCAGACCGGCTATGCAGGGCAGGCCCCGCAGTACGGGTACCAGCAGCCCGCGCCGCAGCCCTCGGGCCTCCAGCAGGCGCCCGCGCCCTACATCCCGCAGCAGGCGGCGCCGCGCGGCTATCCGGGCCCGCAGCAGTACCAGCAGCGGCCCGCGGCGGCTTCGGCGAGTCCCGCCGGGTACGAGGCGATGCGCCCCGTGGCGCCCCGCCCGGCCCCCGCGCCGTACGACGACCAGTACAACAACCGCCAGTACCCGAATCAGGGTGGTTACTGACACAACTTCCGATTCGGGCGGAGCCGACCGGGGGGCTTCGGTCAACCGCCCGCCCCGGATGGCAAGATGGCCGCATGTCCACGCCATTGTTGACTGCGGTCCACTTCTATCCCGTCAAGTCGCTGACGGGTCGTGCCGTCGATGAGGCGACCGTGGAGCCGTGGGGGCTCGCCGGGGACCGCCGCTGGATGCTGGCCGACGACAGCGGTCACATGATCACCCAACGGCAGCAGCCGCGGGTGGCGTTGGCCGCCGCCGAGCCGCTGCCCGGCGGCGGGGTGCGGCTCAGCGCCCCGGGGCGCGCGCCGCTGGACGTCGCCGTGCCCGACCCCGCCGAGCGGGGCACGGTCACGGTGCAGCTGTTCCGGGACAAGGTCGAGGGGGTTCCCGCCGGGGAGGCCGCGGACGCGTGGCTCAGCGCGTACCTCGGTACCCCGGCGCGGCTGCTGCACATGGACGACCCGGCGACGCGCCGCCTGATCGACCCCGAGTACGCGGATCCCGGCGAGACCGTGAGCTTCGCCGACGGCTATCCGCTGCTCGCCACCACCCTCGCCTCGCTCGACGCCCTCAACGCCCTGATCGCCCAGGGCGACCACCCGGACGAGGGCCCGCTGCCCATGACCCGCTTCCGGCCGAACGTGGTCGTCGGCAACACCGCGCCCTGGGCCGAGGACGACTGGCGGCGCGTCCGCATCGGCGAGGTGACCTTCCGCGCCGTGAAGCTGTGCGGACGGTGCATCGTGACCACCACCGACCAGCACACGGCGGAGCGCGGCAAGGAGCCGCTGCGGACGCTCGCGCGGCACCACCGGATAGACAAGTCGCTGGTGTTCGGGACGAACCTCATCCCGGAGCACACCGGAGTGGTGCGCGTCGGTGACGACGTGGAGATCCTCGACTGAGCAGGCCGCGCGCCGTTCCGCCCGGGGCGCGCTCCGCACGCCACCCGTCAACGCGCCGCCAGGAAGGGTCTCCGGAGGGGGTGATTTTGCTCTCTCCGCCGCCTTCCTCCGCATGCGATGCCCTGTGTGAGGTATTTACGGACGCGGAAGGGGGTGAGCGCTGTGCGCGCGACGATCTTCGCCCGGCGGTGGCGGCTCAATCCGCTGCGCCGCCGCACCGATGTCCTCGAAGCGTGGGTGGGGGCGGTCGCGGTGGTGCTGATGCTGCTGACCGGATCGGCCATCGGCTGGGTGACCGGCTCGCTCGCCCACCAGGCACTGCGCCAGACCGTCCGTGAACAGCGCCTGCACCGGCACCAGGTGACCGCCACGGCCCTGCGCAATCTTCCGGTCAGGGCCACCGAGACCGACCGTGAGACGGCCGCCGGCCGCGAGGGCCACCACCGGGTGGTCGCCCGGTGGCCCTCCCCGGACGGCCACCGGCAGTTCTCCGGCGTGGTCGCCGTCCGGCAACAGACCCGCGCGGGGCAGCGGTTCCCGCTGTGGACGGACGACCGCGGCCGGATCGCGGGCCGCCCCATGGACAACGACACGGCCACCGTCCACGCGGTGCTCGCCGGTGCCGCCGCGGCCGCCGGAGCGGCGGGCCTGGTGGAGGTGGGCCGCCGGCTGGTCGTATGGCGGATCGTGCAGCGGCGGTACGCCCAGTGGGACCGCGCATGGGAACAGGCCGGGCACACCTGGGGCCGGGCGGGCGCGGGCAGCTGACCGGTCAACTTCCCTGGCCCACGCGCGCTACGGTGGACCGGCCGGTACGCATCCGTCCCGGGTGAACAGAGCACGAGGTGGGGGCGCAGCAGCACGATGGCACAGGGCTCGGTCCAGGTGACGCACACCGGTACGGCGCGATGGCGGCGGCGCACCGGCGAATACGACTCCCTCGCATCGGCTCTGGAGGCGGCGGCGGACGGGGACGTGCTGTCCGTCGCGCCGGGCACGTACCGGGAGAACCTGGTCGTGACCCGTTCGATCACGCTGCGCGGCAGCGAGGGTTCGCCGGGGGCGGTGCGGATCGCGCCGGCCGAGGGGGTGGCGCTGACCGTGCGGTCCTCCGCGGCGCTGCTGGATCTGCACATCGAGGGTCAGGACGCGGCGGCGCCCGCCCTGCTGGTCGAGGACGGCGCGCCGGAGCTCGCGGACCTGCGGATCGTGACGCGTTCGGCGGCCGGGATCGAGGTGCGCGGCGGCTCGCGTCCGACGGTGCGCCGGTGCACGGTGGAGAATCCGGGCGGGGTCGGCATCAGTGTGCTGGACGGCGCGACCGGTGTCTTCGAGGAGTGCGAGGTCGTGGCGGCGGGCCGGTCGGGCGTGACGGTGAACGGAGGCGCGCATCCGCGCCTGGAGCGCTGCCGGGTGCATCATGCCTCGGGCGCGGGGCTGTCGCTGTCGGGCGAGGGCAGCGCGCTGGAAGCGGTCGGCTGCGAGGTGTACGAGATCCGTGGCGCGGGCGTGCAGGTGGCGTCGCGGGCGGCCGGATATCTGTCCGACTGCCAGGTGCACCGGACGTCCGGTGACGGCGTGACCCTGGACACCGATGCCGTGCTGACGCTGGTGGACTGCGACATCCACGACGTGCCGGAGAACGGTGTGGACCTGCGGTCCCGTTCGGTGCTGTCGATGACGCGCACAGCGGTGCGCAAGTTCGGGCGCAACGGTCTGTCCGTGTGGGATCCGGGGACGCGGGTGGACGCGGACCGGTGCGACATCCACGACAGCACGGGTGACTATCCGGCGGTGTGGGTCAGTGACGGGGCGAGCGCCGCGCTCGGCTCCTGCCGGGTGCGCGATGTGCCGGACGCGCTGTTCGTGCTGGACCGCGGGTCGCGGGTGGACGTGGTCGACAGCGATCTCGCGCAGGTCCGTAACACCGCGGTGTCGGTGAGCGACGGCGCGACCGCGCGGCTGGACGACTGCCGGATCCGGGCGGCGGCGACGGGTGCCTGGTTCCGGGACCACGGGAGCGGGGGTTCGCTGGCCGGGTGCACCATCGACGCGACGGCCACGGGGGTCATCGTCACCAAGGGCGCGGATCCGGTCATCGAGCGGTGCACGGTGAGTTCGCCGGTGGAGGCGGGCTTCTATGTGTCGGCGGGCGGCCGGGGCTCCTTCCACGACTGCCGGGTGACGGGGAGCAGCGGATACGGCTTCCACGTCATCGACGGCTGCCGCACGACGCTGACGCGCTGCCGTACGGAGCGGTGCGCGCGCGGTGGTTACGAATTCGCCGAGGAAGGCACGGTCAGCGAGGGCTGCACGAGCGACGAGAGCGCGGCGTTCACGCTGGGGGCGTCCTCGGCGGGGTCGTTGCGGACGGCCGGTGTCCCGGTCGTGGAGCGGACCGTGCCGCTGCTGTCGGTGCCGCCGGTCGCGGTGCCCACCCAGCGGGTGCCCGAGGGCGCGGTGCCCTCCCCGGTGGCGGACGGCCGTCCGGCGGCGACGGTGCTGGGCGAACTGGACGCGCTGGTGGGCCTGGAGAGCGTCAAGCGGGAGGTGCGGGCGCTCACCGACATGATCGAGGTGGGGCGGCGCCGCCAGGAGGCGGGACTGAAGGCCGCATCCGTCCGCCGGCATCTGGTGTTCACCGGTTCGCCGGGTACGGGCAAGACCACGGTGGCCCGGCTCTACGGCGAGATCCTCGCGTCGCTGGGGGTGCTGGAGCGCGGTCATCTGGTGGAGGTGTCGCGCGTGGACCTGGTGGGCGAGCACATCGGCTCCACGGCGATCCGGACGCAGGAGGCGTTCGACCGGGCGCGTGGCGGGGTGCTGTTCATCGACGAGGCGTACGCGCTGTGCCCGGAGGACTCGGGGCGGGACTTCGGCCGCGAGGCGATCGACACCCTGGTGAAGCTGATGGAGGACCACCGTGACGAGGTGGTGGTGATCGTCGCGGGGTACACCGAGGAGATGCGGCGCTTCCTGACGATCAACCCCGGGGTGGCGTCGCGGTTCTCCCGCACGATCCCCTTCGGGGACTACGCCCCGGACGAGCTGCTGCGCATCGTGGAGCAGCAGGCGGAGGAGCACGAGTACCGGATCGGGGAAGGGGCCACGGAGGCCCTGTTGGCGTATTTCACGGCGATCCCGAAGGGACCCGCGTTCGGTAACGGCCGCACGGCGCGGCAGACGTTCGAGGCGATGGTCGAGCGGCACGCGGGCCGGGTGGCGCAGCTCGTCGATCCGAGCACCGACGACCTGACGCTGCTGTATCCGCAGGATCTGCCGGCGCTGCCGTGAGGCATTACGGATATCCGATGGCCGGAGTGAGGCACGGGCGTTGTCACAGGTGCGTGGGAGGATGAACACGCGGATTCGGCAGTGCTGAGCGGAGGGACCGGCCGGTGAGCGACAACCAGAATCTCCTGGCGGAACAACGGCGCGCCCTGATCCTCGACGAGGTGCGGCGGCGTGGTGGTGTGCGGGTCAACGAGCTGACGCGCAAGCTCAATGTCTCGGACATGACGGTCCGCCGCGATCTGGACGCGCTGGCCCGGCAGGGTGCCGTGGAGAAGGTGCACGGGGGCGCGGTGCCGGTCGCCGAGGCGACGGCGCACGAGCCCGGCTTCGAGGCCAAGTCGGCGCTGGAGCTCATCGCCAAGGAGGACATCGCGCGGGCCGCGGCGAAGATGGCCGCGCACGGCAGTGCGATAGCCCTGGCCGGCGGGACGACGGTGTTCGCCCTGGCCCAGCAGCTGGTGGATGTCCCGGATCTGACGGTGGTGACGAATTCGGTGCGCGCGGCCGATGTGTTCCACAGCGCTCAGCGCACGATGACGGCCGCGGGGCCCTCGCCACGTCCGGGTGCGGCGATGGTGGTGCTGACGGGCGGGGTGCGTACGCCGTCGGACACGCTGGTGGGGCCGGTGGCGGACGCGGCGATCCGCTCGCTGCACTTCGATGTGCTGTTCATCGGGGTGCACGGCATCTCCGTGGAGGCGGGGCTGTCGACGCCCAATCTCGCGGAGGCGGAGACGAACCGGCACTTCGTGCGGTCCGCCCGGCGGGTCGTGGTGGTGGCGGACCACACCAAGTGGGGGACGGTGGGCCTGAGTTCCTTCGCCGCCCTGGACGAAGTGGACGCGCTGGTCACGGACGCGGGGCTGTCGGCGGGGGCGCGCCTGGACATCGCGGAGCGGCTGCCGGAGCTGGTGGTGGCGGAGAGTTCGCGGGGCAGCGCCGAGGGCTGAGGCGGCGCAGACATCCGGGGCCTCAGGGGTTAGGGTGTGCGGCGCCGTTGGCCGTCCGATCGGAGAGGGTGCACGATGGCGCGCAGACTCCGCCCTGTGGGGCTGGACTTCGTGGAGGCGGCACCGCTGCGGCTGGTGTTCGTCGCGCACATGGCGGCGGCGCCCCGGCGGGTCTATGCCGCGCTGGCGGAGGATGTGCCGGGCTGGGCGCGGTGGTTCCGTGCGGTGACGGCGGCCTGTCCCGTGGAGCGGGCCGCCGGCAAGGGCCGGGAGATCCGGCTGCTGGGTGGCGCGCGCTTCCTGGAGACGGTCCTCGCCGAGGAGCCGCCCCGGCGCTACACGTACCGTGTCGACGTGACGAACGCGCCGGGTGTGCGGGCCATGGCCGAGGACTGGCAGTTGCTCGCCGTCGGCACGGGCACGGTCGTCCGGTGGACGGTGGCGGTCGACGGCTCCGCGCCGGTGCGTCTGGCGGCCGCGCTGGCGAGGCCCGGCCTCGGGCACGCGTTCCGTGACGCGGTGCACTGCCTCGACCGGCGTCTCATGGCGATGCACGGCCGTCCTTCCTGAACGGCTGCGGGCCTTCAGCCGGGCCAGTGGCCGGAGCTCAGGAAGGTGTCGATGGCCCGCGCGTACGGGGCGATGTCCAGGCCCTGTTCTGCGAGCCAGCTGTCGGAGTAGTACTTGTCGAGGTAGCGCTCGCCGGGGTCGCAGATGAGGGTGACGACGCTGCCCTGGCGCCCCTGGTCCGTCATCTCGGCGACGATCTTGAGCGCGCTCCACAGCCCGGTGCCGGTGGAGCCTCCCGCCTTGCGGCCGACGGTCCGGTCGAGGGCGCGTACGGCGGCGACGCTGGCGGCGTCGGGGACCTTCATCATCCGGTCGATGGCTCCGGTCACGAAGCTCGGTTCCATGCGCGGCCGGCCGATTCCCTCGATGCGGGAGCCGCAGTCGCTGGTGGCGTGGGGGTCGTGGTTCCGCCAGCCGTCGAAGAAGCAGGAGTTCTCGGGGTCGGCGACGCATACGCGGGTGTCGTGCTGCATGTAGCGCACATAGCGGGCGATGGTCGCGGAGGTGCCGCCGGTGCCCGCGGTGGCGACGATCCAGGTGGGCACGGGGTGGCGTTCGAGGCGGAGCTGGCTGTAGACGGACTCGGCGATGTTGTTGTTCCCGCGCCAGTCGGTGGCCCGTTCGGCGTAGGTGAACTGGTCCATGTAGTGGCCGCCGGTCCGCGCGGCGAGGGCGGCCGCTTCCTCGTACATCCTGCGCGGGTCGTCGACGAAGTGGCACCGCGCGCCGTGGAATTCGATCAGCCGGCACTTCTCGCGGCTGGTGGTGCGGGGCATGACGGCGATGAAGGGGACGCCGATGAGCCCGGCGAAGTACGCCTCGGACACGGCGGTGGAGCCGCTGGACGCCTCGATGACGGGGGCTTCCGGGCGGATCCAGCCGTTGCACAGCCCGTAGAGGAAGAGGGAGCGGGCGAGGCGGTGTTTGAGGCTGCCGGTGGGGTGGGTGGATTCATCCTTCAGATAGAGGTCGATCCCCCATTCGGGCGGCAGCGGGAAGCGCAGGAGGTGGGTGTCGGCGGAGCGGTTCGCGTCGGCCTGGACCTTGCGGACGGCCTCGTTGAGCCAGGCGCGGTGAGCGGGATCGCTGCGGTCCACGTCGAGGGTGGGGACGGCGGCACCGGGATCCGCGCCCGCCGCCCCGGGTTGCACGGTGCTGTTCACGGCGCTCCTCACGCAGTTCATCCGGGCCCATGCGGAGCACTCGGACGTTTCGATCATAAATGGGCACTGGTGCGTGAGCCGCCTCACAGGCAGACTGCGCACTGGGCACACGATTCAGCCGGGGAGGCGGTTGCCGTGGCGGAGCCGGAGTTCAACGCGACCGGGGTGCGAATCGAGCGTTCGTTGCGCTCTCTCACCCGGGCCGGCCAGGTGAAGATCAAGGACGGCAGGCTCGAGTTGCTGACGAGCTACGGCAGGGAGATCGACAGCGCGCCCGTGGACTCCGTCCAGGCGGGCCGCCCGTGGTTCGCCGCCCGGGACCGGGCCCGGGCGCGGGTGAACGGGACCCGCTACGTCCTGACGCTGGGCGGCGAGGACCCGTCCGCCGAGGAGTCGGGCCCGTCCGCCGTCCGGCGCTTCCTGGAGGCGGTCCGCTCCGCCCGGGGCAGTGACGCGGGGGACTGACGGCCCAGAAGTTGCGCGAGCGACCATCAGGGCCGACCCTGGACCGTACCGGCATCACCGAGGGTTCATGGCCCGCTACGCTGTGGATCCGCGACGTCGACCGGGTCGGCAGCCGCCTCCGCCGACCCGGACCCAGCGCGTGCAAGAACGCCTATCTGCATCAGGCTAGCCCTACTTCTTCAGGGAGTCGCAGCCGTGATCAGCCGACCGAACAAGCACTGCACCGTAGAGCTACAGGCTCTCCCGCCGCGGATCGGCCAGGTCCGCAGAATCGTATCTGCGCAATTGCGCTACTGGCATCTCGATCCGCTCATCGACCCGGCCGCCCTCGGCGTCACCGAACTGCTCACCAATGTGCACCAGCACGCGGAACCGGACAAGCGCTGCACGGTCGAGATCGACCTCGTGCTGGACCAACTGACCGTCTCCGTACGCGACCACGACCCCCGCCTGCCGCGCCTCGGCAGCGCCGACCCCGCCAGCACCCACGGCCGGGGCCTCGCCCTGATCGCCGCGGTCAGCGCCAGCTGGGGGGTGCAGGAACGTCATGACGGCGGCAAGGTCGTGTGGTTCACGCTCTCCGTACCCGGCGCCCCCAAGGCCCGGCCGGTGCAGTCGGACCGGACGACGATCGCCTTCGAACAGCCCGCTCTCGAACTGCCCGCGCTCCAGCCGCCGGTGCTCCAGGAACCCGTCTTCGACGAATCCCTGGTGACGGTCCGGACGGCGCCGCTGCGCGACCGTTCCCCTGTCTGATCCAGCGTTCCCGGCTGCTCGGCAGGGGCAGCCATTCCAGCGGGAGCGGCGCGCGGCACCTGTGAGCGCGCCGCCCGCCGGGCGGGCCGAGCCCGTACTCAACGGCCATACCGGACGCCTCAGCGCACAGGTGCCCGCGCCTCGACGGCGCCGACGAACCCGTGCGGCAGGGGGCGTTCTCGGGAAGATCACGGCGTGCCGCGTTTCCCTCCGGTGCCGAAGTGCTCCTCCAGGACGGACATCCGGCGCCAGTATTCGTCCTCGTCGATGTCACCGGCGGCGAACCGGCGGCCCAGAACGGCCGTCGGCGAGTTCTCGGCCGCTGCCGGCCGGACGTGCCAGGGGCCGCGACGGCCGCGCCATACGGTGCGGCGCAGCAGGGTGACGACGCCGACTACGACGGCGGCCCAGATCAGCGGCAAGAAGAGGATCCAGGGGCCGGGCCCGCCGTGGGCCCAGGGTTGCGCGAGAGTGTTCATGGGGTTCCAGCTCCTCGGTAGTGACGGTTTCTCGTCATCTCCGAGCCTGGTCGCCGCGGGTGCCCACGTCGTCGTACGGCCGACGGCCGCACACCTGCCTCGTGGGGAGTACGAGGAGCGTGCGGCGTACTCCCCACGGGTGTTTTCGGCTCTCTACGCGCGTGCGCGCAGGCGGCGGGGGCGGCCGACCGCGCGTGCGCGCCGTCAGCCGAGGGCGGCCAAGGGGTCGTCCAGTACGGGCTGCCAGGCCGCCTCCGCCGCGCCGATGAGGCTGTTGTGGTCGAGGGTGCAGGGCAGGATGGGCACGCTGCCGCTGCGGCCCCACAGACTGCGGTCGGCGACGACGGCGCGGAGCCGGTCCGGGTCGGCCTCGAGCAGGTCGCGGTGGAGTCCGCCGAGGATGACGCGGTCGGGGTTGAGGATGTTGACCAGCCCGGCGAGCCCGAGTCCGAGCCGGTCGATGATGAGTTCGGCGGCGGCCCGCACGGACGGGTCGGCGTACTCCGTGCGGAGCAGGTCGCGGGACTGCTGGAGCTGCGAGACCTCGGGGCCGGGCGCGGGGGGGGGGGGGGGGGGGGGGGGGGGGGGGGGGGGGGGGGGGGGGGGGGGGGGGGGGGGGGGGGGGGGGGGGGGGGGGGGGGGGGGG